>NZ_JASNVZ010000007.1:0-166369 GCF_049311085.1 Sphingomonas sp. 3-13AW
CTTCCTGCTGATCCTCGTTTCACCCGCCCCGCCCCCGGACCCGCTCCACCTTGCGCCCGCAGCTGACACCGCTTACCAAGCGGTGATTGCCCGCGAAGAGGCGAAAGGAGGAAGGGTGCGTTGGTCAGCCACAATGGTTTGTAATCGTCGGACGCATCCCAGCCGACTGCTGCTCGGTCGCAGCCCCGTTGCAGCGCTGCCGCGCCCGGGATACCCCTGTTCCTGTACATCGCGGGCGCCGTCCCACCTTCCCGTCGCGCATAGCGCGGCCTGACGTTCCAAGAGGAGCCACCATGTTCGAACGCACCTATTACGCCACTCACCCTGACATGATGGAGTGCGTCTCCAATGAGGAACTGCGCGACCGCTATCTGATCCAGGGCCTGTTCCGCGAGGGCGAATGCGTGCTCAACTACACCCATGCCGACCGCTTCGTGATCGGCGGCGTGGCCCCGGGTGCCCAGCCGGTGAAGCTTCCGGACCAGGTCGAGCCCGCGTCCGCCGCCGGCCATCCCTTCCTGGAACGCCGCGAACTGGCGATCGTCAACATCGGCAAGACGGAAGGCACCGTCACCGTGGATGGCGAAACCTTCACGCTCGGCAACAAAGACTGCCTCTATGTTACTATGGGCGCTAAGGAAGTCGTCTTCGCCGGCCAGGGCGCGCGCTATTATCTCGCGTCGTGCCCCGCGCACAAGGAGTTCAAGACCCGCAAGCTCGGCATTGCCGATGCCAAGGCGCTGGAGCGCGGCAGCCTGGAGGAATCCAACGAGCGTACCATCTACCAGCTCGTCATCCCCGGCGTGTGCGACAGTGCGCAGCTGGTAATGGGCCTGACGGTGCTCAAGCCCGGCAGCGTGTGGAACACCATGCCCCCGCACATCCATGAGCGCCGCAGCGAGATCTACTGCTACTTCGAGCTCGACAATCCCGACAGCGATCGCGTCATGCACTTCATGGGCGAGGGTGAAGCGATGCGGCACATCGTCGCCGCCAACGAGGAAGTCGTGATCTCCCCGCCGTGGTCGATCCACATGGGTGCCGGCACCAAGGCCTATGCCTTCATCTGGGCGATGGCGGGTGAGAACCAGGATTATACCGACATGAACGTGCTGGACATCTGCCAGCTGGCATAACGCCGACTGCCCCTTCCAATCGGAAAGGGGCCTTGGGCGGGTGGCGGTTCGCAAGCGCCAGCCCGCCCCACGTCAGAACGCGGGCCTATGGCTTCCGCCCCCATTCTCCCTCCGCCACGGAGAAGAGGACTCGAGCATGACCAATCCCTTCGATCTTTCCGGCAAGGTGGCAGTCGTCACCGGCGCCAACACCGGCATCGGCCAGGCGATCGCCCTCGCCCTTGCTGCCGCCGGCGCGGACATCGCCGCTGTCGGCCGCACGCCCGCCGAAGAGACGGTCGCCAAGGCGCGCGCACTCGGCCGAAAGGCAGAGATCGTGTCGGCAGACCTCTCGACCATCGAGCCTGTCGCCCGCGTGGTGGAGGAAACGGTGGCGAAGCTCGGCGGGCTCGACATCCTCGTCAACAATGCCGGCATCATCCGCCGTGCCGACGCAGTCGACTTTACCGAGGAAGACTGGGACGCGGTGGTCGACACCAATCTCAAGTCGGTGTTCTTCCTCTGCCAGGCGGCCGGGCGCCACATGATCGCCAACGGCGGCGGCAAGATCATCAACATCGCCTCGATGCTGACCTTCCAGGGCGGCATCCGCGTGCCCAGCTACACCGCATCCAAGTCGGGCATCGGCGGCCTCACCAAGCTGCTCGCCAACGAGTGGGCGACGAAGGGCGTCAACGTGAACGCGATCGCACCTGGCTATATCGCCACCAACAACACCGCAGCCCTGCAGGCCGACGAGGTCCGCAACAAATCGATCGTCGATCGCATTCCGGCGGGCCGCTGGGGCGATCCTTCGGACCTGGGCGGCGCTGCCGTGTTCCTCGCCAGCCGGGCCGCCGACTATGTCCAGGGCCACATCCTCGCCGTCGACGGCGGATGGCTGGCGCGCTGATGGCCACGCAACGCCTGCTCGCCTTTGGCGAAATCATGTACCGCATGTCCCCCCCGGGGCGTGAACTGCTTCTCCAGACGCCCAAGCTCGACCTTTGGGTCGCGGGTGCCGAGGCCAATGTGGCCACCGCACTTGCTCGCCTTGGCCACGATGTCGCCTTTGCGAGCCGCCTGCCGGACAACGACCTGGGCCGCGCCGCGATCAGCACCCTGCGCGGGCACGGCGTCGACACACGCGGCATTCAGCTCGGCGGCGACCGCATGGGGTTGTATTTCGTGACCTCTGGCGCGGGCATGCGTGCCACCGAAGTCATCTACGATCGCGCCCATTCCGCCTTTGCGGAGGCACCGGCCGACGCCTGGGACTGGGACACGCTGCTCGACGGCGTCGACCGTCTTCACCTGTCGGGCATCACGCCCGCGCTTGGGCCGGTCCCCGCCGAGAGTGCGCTGGCCGCCGTCCGCGCTGCTACCGCCCGCAACGTAGCGGTCTCGTTCGACGGCAATTATCGCGCGAAGCTCTGGGAACGCTGGGATTCCGACCCGCGCTCCATCCTCACAGAGCTGGTTTCCCATGCGGATCTGATGTTCGGCAACCACCTCGACATCGCGCTGCTGCTCGACCGCACCTTCTCCAGCAATGCCGAGGAACGCAGGCGCGAGGCTGCCGAGGCCGCCTTTGCCGCCTTCCCCAAGCTCCAGATGATCGCCTCCACTGCCCGCCACGTCGAGCATGTCGATCTTCACCGGCTGTCGGCGCGTATCGACGCCCGCGACCGCGCTGCCCAGACGGAAGAGATGGAGCTCGCCGGGATCGTCGACCGGATCGGCGGCGGTGACGCCTTTGCCGCGGGCGTGCTCCACGCGCTCCGGCGCGGGGAGGATCTCGACGCGGCTGCGCACACGGGCCTTGCGCTGACGGCGCTCAAGCACTCGCTGCCGGGGGACGCCAGCATCTTCCGCCAGGCAGACCTCGACGCCTATCTGGCTGGCGGACTCGATGTCCGCCGCTGAGGGCTGGACGCGCCGAAGCACCCTTCAAGGCGTTGCAGCAAGCGGTGCCGCCTTATGGGCGGCGAGCGCGGCAGATGCGGCTCCTGCCGGCATAGTTCGCGCGCCCGCCGGTGACTTCATCGGCACGCGCGAGGGCGGCGTCCACGCCTTCCGCGGCATCCGCTACGGTCGCGCCGAGCGGTTCCGTGCAGCCGTGCCCGTCGCCCAGCCCGGCACCCGCATCGCCGCGCAGCAATTTGGCCCGATCTGCCCGCAGAAGGCGGAGGGAGACGAGCCACGATCCGAAGACTGCCTGTTCCTGAACGTCTGGACCGCAGAGCCGCGTGCGACCGCCAGAAAGCCGGTGATGCTCTACATCCACGGCGGCGCCTATTCGAACGGCAGCGTCACCGACCCGTTGACTGACGGCCAGCGTCTTGCTGCACGCGGCGACGTGGTGGTGGTGACCGTCAACCATCGCTTGAACGCCTTTGGCTATCTCTATCTGGCGCGCCTCGACCCGCGCTTCGCCGACAGCGGCAACCTCGGTCAGCTCGACCTGATCCTCGCCCTGCAATGGGTGCGCGACAACATCGCTGCGTTTGGAGGCGATCCGAACTGCGTCATGGTGTTCGGTCAATCCGGCGGCGGCGCGAAGATCGCGACCATGATGGCAATGCCAGCAGCCAAGGGCCTGTTCCACCGGGCCGCGACGATGAGCGGTCAGCAGGTCACCGCGTCAGGCCCGCTCAACGCCACGGCTCGGACGCGCGCCTATTTGCAGCGGCTCGGCGTCGGTGAGGGCGAGCTCGACACGCTGCTGACGTTGCCGACGGAACGGCTCGTCGCGGCGCTCGATGCGACCGACCCGATCTTGGGCGGCGGTGTCTATTTCGGCCCCGTGCTCGACATGAAGTGGCTGACGCGTCATCCGTTCTGGCCGGACGCCCATCCCCAGGGGCTCGCCATTCCGATGCTGCTCGGCAATACCCACGACGAGACGCGCGCCTTCCTGAGCCCCGACAGCCCCAAGGTGCAGGGGCTCACTTGGGACAATGTCGCCGATCGCATCGCACCCGAGTTGCGCATCGACATCCTGCCAGAGTGGGTCGTCGCCCAATATCGCGAGCGTTTCCCGGACTGGACGCCCACTCAGGTCTTCTACGACGCCACCACCTGCGGGCGCAGCTGGCGCGGCCAGGTGATCGAAGCCGAGGAGCGCGCGCGCGCCGGTGCCCCGGGCTGGGTCTACCAGCTCGACTTCGGCTCGCGCACCGATCCTCGACGGGGCGCCTTTCACACCATGGACATTCCGCTGGTGTTCGGTACGCTCGATGCCAGGGGCTCGCAGACCGGCAATGGCGCAGACGCCCGCGCGGCGTCGGCGGCGATGCAGGACAGCTTCGCCGCCTTCACCAGAACCGGCGATCCCAACCATGCAGGACTGCCACAATGGCCCCGCTACGAACTTGCCACCCGCAGTACGATGATCTTCGACACGCGCCCGCGTGTTGAGAACGATCCCCGCCGCTGGCAGCGGGAGCTCTTTGCACGCGTTCCGTACATCCAGCCCGGTACTTGAAATACCGCATGTGACGAGTTGTTGACACCGGTTCCGATCGGCCTCATGCATATGACACCGGTTACTAGAACAGAACAGGCCGGTTGAACGACGCGGTAACGGAGCGTCGGATCGAGAGGATGTCGGACTGCGGGCGTGTCGCCCGCCCTCCCGATTCGTGCGACGTGCAGCGCGTCAGGAAATCGTTGTCGGCGCCGTGCGTCGGCCGTGAGGGGAGAGATTTCGCATGACCACGTCTCGTCGTTCGTGCCGCGGATCGTTGCGCCTGGCTGGCGCTTCGCTCGGCGCGATGTCCGCTGCGCTGCTGTTGCCGGCAGCTGCATTCGCGCAGGCTGCCGAGGTGCCCGGGGCGGTGGCACCTGGAACGCCAGCGCAGCAGGATCCCTCCCCCGCTCAGACGGCGGTTGTGCCGGCCGATGAGCTCACACCCGACGCATCGGCCCAGGTCGCGCCTCCCGAAGCCGACGCCGGTGGTGACATCGTGGTTACGGGCTTTCGCCAGTCGCTGGGCGCCGCAATCGCGCTGAAGCGCAACACCGTCTCTTCGGTCGACGCGATCGTTGCCGAGGACATCGCCAAATTCCCCGACCAGAACCTCGCGGAATCTCTGCAGCGCATTCCCGGCATCTCGATCCAGCGCGACGCCGGCGAAGGCCGCGCGATCACCGTCCGCGGACTAGGGGCGCAGTTCACGCGCGTCCGGGTAAACGGGCTAGAGACGGTTGCGACCTCGACCGATGGTGCCAGTTCCAACCGCGATCGCGCCTTCGACTTCAACGTGTTCGCGTCGGAGCTGTTCAATTCGATCGTCGTCCACAAGACGGCAGAGGCTTCGCTCGACGAAGGTTCGCTCGGCGCCGTGGTGGACCTCAACACGGGCAATCCGCTGGCCGGCAAGAGCGGGGTGACCTTCGTCGCCTCCGGCCAGGCCTCGTACAACGACCTGTCCAAGAACTGGGGCCCGCGCCTCGCGGGCCTGCTCTCGTACAAGAACGATGCCGGCACCTTTGGCGTCGCCGTGTCGGGCGCGTACCAGAGCACCAACAACTTCGAACTCGGCAACAACACCGTGCGCTGGGCGCAGGGCGTATTCGACTCCGTCGACGGAACCGCCTGTTTCTCGCAGCCCAATCGCGGCGGGACCTATGTCGGGACCCCGGGTGGGGTTTGCGACCAGGTTGCGCTCGCCTTCCACCCGCGCATTCCACGCTACGGCTCGGTCCGCCACGACCGCGAGCGCCTGGGCCTGACCGGCAGCGTCCAGTGGGCGCCCACCGACGCCACCAAGGTGTCGATCGATGCGCTCTATTCGCGCTTCAAGGAGACGCGGGAGGAGAAGTGGGGCGAGGTGCTGCTACGCTCCAACGAGCGGCAGATGAATGTTCGCGACTATACGATCGACGGCAACAACAACCTGATCGCCGCCACGATCGACGATGCCTGGGTGCGCACCGAGCATTACATCCGTGATTCCCAGACCGAGTTCTACCAGATCGGCGGCAGCTGGGATCAGGACGTAAGCGACAGTTTCCGCTTCACCCTGCTGGGCGGCTATTCCAAGTCGAACGCCACTATTCCGGTCGAAACCACCTTCGTGTTCGACGATCGCGATGCGCAGGGCTTCCGCTACGACTATACCAACATGAAGCGGCCGGTGATCAGCTTCGGCACCAGTGTTACCGATGCGGCCAATTTCCAGCTCGCCGAAGTCCGCGACCGTCCGTCCAAGACCGTCAACGATTTCCGCACCGCCCAGCTGAGGACCGAATGGGATGTCGCCGACGGGCTGAAGATCAAGTCCGGCGCCATGTACCGCCGCTTCTCGTTCGACACGCAGGGGTTCTCGCGTGACGCGGTGGTCTGCCCGAATGCAGGTGGCCGCGACGTGGTGCTCGGCACCCTCACCTGCACGCCCAACACGAACATCGGCCCGACCGCAGTCTACGGCTTCCCTGCGGGCAACCTCGGCGAGATATTCAACCTGGGCAAGGCCGGGCAGCCTGGCGGCACCACGACCCAGTTCCTGATCCCCAACATCGCCGCGGCGGCGGACTTCACAGGCCTCTACGGACGTACGGCCAGCGTGCTGGTCGGCGATACCCGCAGCGTGTCGGAAGAAGTGACGGGCGGCTATGTCGAGTTTGACATGGAGGGCGACCTGTTCGGCCTGCGGTACGCGGCAAACGCCGGCATGCGCTATGCCCACACTGCCCAGAAGTCGACCGGTCTGACTTCGGCCACCGTCTCGGGCGTCACCACCAACACGCCTGTCACCGTCGAACGCAGCTATGACGACTGGCTGCCGGCGGTGAACGTGGCGCTGTTCCCGATGGAGGACCTTGTGCTGCGCGGTGCCGTGTCGAAGGTCATCACCCGGCCGTCGCTGGGCAGCCTGACGCCAGGCGGGTCGGTCGACGGGTTCAACTATCGGGTCAATTTCGGCAATCCGCAGCTCGATCCGTTCCGCGCAACCTCGTTCGACCTCGCTGCAGAATGGTATTTCGCGCCGCAATCGCTGTTCTCGGTCGCGCTGTTCAAGAAGAACATCGCCAGCTTCCCGGTCTCCGGCACCCGCAGCGGCACGTTCGCGTCCACCGGCCTGCCGCTGGGGGTGATCCCGGCAAGCTCGCCGGCCGCCCAAGCTCCGGAGGGACAGCTGTGGCAGATCAGCGGCCCGGTGAACGGCGAGGGCGCGTCCCTGAAGGGCATGGAAATCTCGCTGCAGGCAAGCTTCACCTTCCTGCCGGGCTTCCTCAAGAACTTCGGCTTCCTCGCCAACGCCACCTTTGTCGACTCCAGCGCCAGCTATTCGCAGGGCGGGCCGGCTACAACGGTGGTGCGCCCGGGCGGAACGCTCGGTGCCCTGCCGAACACTGTCCGCGATGCAACGCTCTACGGCCTGTCGAAGCGCGCCTACAACGGCACGCTCTACTATGAAGATGCCAAATTCTCGGCACGTGGCTCGATCAGCTATCGCAGCCCGTACATCGATGGCGCCTCGGCGACTGGCAACTTGTTCGAGGGCTATGACGAGACGATCAACGTCGACGCATCGTTGCGCTACAAGCTGACCGATAACTTCGAACTGTCGCTGGAGGGTACGAACCTTACCGACGAATATCGGGATCGCTGGGTCGATATCGATGCTCGCCGCAACTATGAGTCCAACCACTTCGGGCGGACGTTCCTCATCGGCGGCCGCTTCAAGATGTAGACCGTCGCGGGCGCCCCGCCCCTCACCGCGGGGCGCCTCCTTCTTCTTCCCGGGAATTCTCCTTGATTGATCGGCGACAGACACTGGCGGCTCTTGGTTCGGTGGTAGCCGCGGCCGCCGCAGGTTCCGCGCGGGGCCAGGCACCATCCCCACCGGCGCGGGGAACACTACCCGACCCCACCGAGATCATCGAACTATGGCCAAATGGCGCGCCCGGCGCCCCCACGTCGCTCCCGGTCGAGCGGATTGAGGAACGCAGCAAGGATCCGGGTCGTTCGGATCGCGCGGTCAGCGGCACCCACCGCCCCCGCCTGGTCGTGTTCCGCCCGCGCGAGCCAAATGGATCTGCCCTCCTGGTTGCGGCGGGCGGGGGATATGTCCGCGTCGTCCTCGACAAGGAGGGGTTCGAGATCGGCCGCTGGCTCGCGGAGCGGGGGTGGACCGTGTTCGTCCTCTTCTACCGCCTCCCAGGCGACGGTTGGGCTGCCGGCCCCGACACTCCGCTCCAGGACAGCCAACGGGCCATGCGCCTCATCCGCTCGCACGCGCAGCGCTACGGCATCCGCCCTGATCGCGTCGCCGCGATGGGTTTTTCCGCCGGCGGCCATGTCTGCGGCGATCTCGCCACGCGCTACGATGCGCGCGTCTACACGCCCGTGGATGCGGCGGATCAGCTGAGCGCCCGCCCCGACATTGCTGCCCCCATTTACCCCGTACAGTCGATGCGCCTGCCCGTCGCCCATGGCGGCTCGCGCAAGCAGCTGTTGGGTTCCAACCCCACGCCTGAGCTGGAGGCCGCGCACAGTCCCGAGGACAATGTGCGCGCCTCCACCCCGCCGTGCTTTCTGGTCCACGCCGAGGACGACGCGACGGTGCCGGTGGAAAACAGCCTCGCCCTGCGAGCCGCGCTGAAGCGGGCCGGGGTGCCTGTCGAGACCCACTTGTTTGCCGAGGGCGGCCACGGCTTCGGCATTCGCGGCGCGGCTGGCAAGCCTGCGGCGATCTGGCCCGAATTATTCGCGCGCTGGGCAAAGACCCACGGCTTCGGCTGACCGCGAGCCGGTGTCGCTGACACCGTTATCAACTGTTTGAATGGAGTAGCGTTTGGTGCCGACCCCCTTGCAGCAGAACGTGGATCATATCGCAGAGACCTTCGTCCGCGCGCGCCGCGAGGGAACGGCGATCGTCGACTATCCCGGCACGATCCCCGTTACGCTGGCCGAAGCCTATGCCGTGCAGGATCGTGCCCTCGCGATCGATGGCCGCCGCGTCGCGGGGTGGAAGGTCGGCAAGATCGACCCGCAGATCGAGGGGGTGAACCGCCTCGCCGGTCCGATCTTTGGCGACCAGATTGTCACAGCGTCCGATGCATCCATCGACAATCCCGTCGCCATGCCGGTGTTTCGCGGCGGATTTGCTGCGGCCGAGGCCGAATTCCTGCTGCGCGTCGGCACCGCACCTGATCCCGCTAAGCGCAAGTACACGATGGAGGAGGCGATCGAGCTGATCGATGCCGTCCACGCCAGCATCGAGATTGCGAGTTCGCCCTTCGCCGGCATCAACGCGCTCGGCCCCACCGTCACCATTTCCGATTATGGCAACAATAGCGGCCTGGTGATCGGCCCCGCGATCGAAGACTGGCGCGATGCCGCCATCACGGACTGGCCGGTCGAACTCACCATCGATGGCGCCGCGATTGGTTCTGCCACCGCCGCCACCATGCTCGACGGCCCCTTTGGCGCCGCCCGGTTCCTGTTCGAACTGCTGGCGGACCGCGGCATCGCGCTCCAGCCCGGCGACTGGATCTCGTCCGGCGCAGTCACCGGCGTCCACGAGGTCTCGATCGGCGCCAGTGTCGACGTCCGCTTCGACAACCGCCTCACCACCGCCTGCACCATCGTGGCGCGGTGAGGACCTCCACGCCGCCCGTCGAGAGCCGGTGCCACGGTGCGGTGCAGGGCCGGTTCTCGCCCGTTTCCCGTAGACCGTCCCTACTGGACCGCGAGCGGCGCCGGGGTACAAGTCCCGCTGCGACCTCCCGCCTCCTGATCTGACCTTCGACCGCACACGCAAATGCCCGCCACCGGCGACACAGACGGGGAAAACCCGCACCTCCGGCGGCCCGAGGAGAGAGAATGACCCGTTCCGCCGTTTCCGCGTTGGCCGTCGCCGTCGCCCTCCTCGCCGCTCCGGCCGCAGCCCAGCCCCTGGCGCCGACCACCACCGCAGCCGCCGACCAGAGCCTGATCTTCCACGCCACGCTCGATTCCGGCTTCACCGCCGAGCACGCTGCCGGGGATCCCGTCCCTAATTTCCGCAGCGGCATGAGCACCGTCGCCGATGGCGCGATCGGCGGTGCGGCGCGCTGGTCGGACGCGGGCTATGTCGCGTGGAAAGCCCCCGGCAACATGCGTGCCCAACGCGGCACGCTCGGCTTCTGGTGGCGCGCCCGCGATCCCCTGAACGACGTGCCCTTCGTAATCTTCCGCACGGGCTTTGCCGATCATAGCAGCTGGGACATGGCGTTCCTGCGCATCGACTGGAACGGTCACGGTTTCGACGCCTTTGTGACCGACGCCAATCTCGCGCGGATCCGGGTCTCCTACGCCATCCCGCGCATTCCCGATCCCGACGCCTGGCACCACCTCGCCTTTGCCTGGGACGAGACGGTTGGCGTCCGCCTCTATGTTGACGGGCGCGAAGTCGCGGCGAAGCGACAGGTCGCGGATCTCGATTCCGGCCTCGACCAGTTCGGCCTCGCCGGGCGCGTGATCTCGCCCCATCAGGTGCAAAGCCGCTATAACTTCATGCGCGGGTCCGACGTCGACGATCTGCGCGTCTATGACCGGATGCTCGCGCCCACCGGCGTGACGGCGCTCGCCGCCAAGCAGGAGCCCACCGCACCCCCGGCTGACGATACCGCCGCACGCCGCGCCGCGTGGCTCCACCGCTATGGCTGGGACCGGCAGAGCCCGCCCGTCCTCAGCGACGCCACCACCACCATCCGCAAGGTCGAGTTCGCAGACGCGAAGGACCTGAAGCAATGGATGTGGAAGGGCGTCGACGGCATCCCGGAGACGACCTGGCCCGGCGTCTACAACCGTTCGAAGCTTCCTGGCCGCGACGACTATTTCCAGCTCCCCGACTGGAACGTCTATGTCGAGGGCGGCAAGAGCTATGACCTGGCCGTTCCCGCCGGTGAGCGCTTCAACCACGTCGCCATCCGCGGTGCGGCTTATGGCACGCTCACTTATGCGCCCGAGGGCGGCGACTTTGGGACGCTGAGCAAGCGGCCACAGGGCGCTGTCCGCACCAGCGACAGCTTCGCTACCAAGACAGGCGGCCGTCTGCGCTTCACCAACATCATGCAGGAACAGCCGATCCAGGAGATCTGGGCCTACAACGTCGCTGCAGGATCGCCGCCGAAGGGCTTGTTCAGCCTCGATTATGTTGTCGATGCGAAGGCATCGTCGCTGCTCCCCGCCCTCTCAGCTCTCAACGCCTATGTGGCTGGCCGCTATGCGCCGGACGAGCAAGCCACCGCCGTCGCCATGCCTGCCAGCGGCGTAAAAACGGCAGTAGGCGCCGGTAGCTCTGCCGAAACCGGTGCCGCTGTCCGCCGGCCCGACGCCCGGCCGATCGTTCACTTGCTCGTGCCCTCCAACTTCGGCGACGCCTTCCCCGACAAGCCGCTGGCACGCGCCTGGGACTATGGCTGGCAGAATCTCCACGCCGGCCTTGATGGCATCGCCATCGACTTGCCCGCGATGCAGCTGAAGCCGGACGCAAAGGGGCTGATCCCGCTCAGCATCGTCGTCCACGATCCCATCTGGCCCGACCGCCAGATGATCGACGTCCAGGTCTCGGTCCGCCCTGGCGAGGCGCGAACGCTGTGGCTCGACCTGCGTGATCGCATCCTGACCAACGACAGCCTCTTCCTGACGATCGCGTCCGCCGCGCCGGACTTCACCGCCGATGCGCTCAACGGAGCGAAGCTGCGCCTCATCTTCAAGGACCGCGCGGAGGCCGCGAAGGAGCATGTCGCCGATCGCTTCAACCAGGTGAAGGACAATTGGGGCTTCCTGGTCGAGGAGCATACCGCCTCCAAGAACGCTGGCCTTTATCGCCGCGTCTTCGCCGACATTTCAGACCTGCTGCGCGTCGATCCGGACCATGAAGAGGCGCGGCGCTATTGGGCGGACATCAACTATCGGCCCGAAAACATGCCCGCCTTCACGCAGCCACAGCCGCCCGCCGGCGTGCCGCTATGGGCATTCCGCCAGCTTGAGGACCTGAAGCTCGCCCGGCACTTCGTGAACTGGTGGATCGACGAGCGCCAAGTGCCCTATGGCGACTTCGGCGGCGGCATCTCCGACGACACCGACCTGACCCAGCAATGGCCGGGCCTGGCGCTGATGGGTGTCGACCCGGACAAGATCAACGCATCCCTGCGCGCCTTGGATGAGGCCGTGTACAGGAACGGCATGATGGAGAACGGTCTGGGCGTTCTCACCACGGACGAACTCCACGCCTATGAGGAGGGGATGAACGCAGACGCCGAACGGCTCTACCTCAACTGGGGAGAGCCGCGGACGGTCGAGCGGATCATGGCCACGACCAAGGCCCTGGGCAGCATCATCACCCGCAACCCGGCCGGGCACCTGCATTTCTCGTCCAACTGGTACGGGGCCCGCAAGGTGTACCGCGAGGGCGCGTTCGAGTGGCAAAAGCCCTATGCCTTCACCGTCCTTCATGGACCGATCCTGCTGGGCCTCTACAACGCCAGCCCAGCCGCGCGCGGGGTGGTGACCGGCGTGGTGGACGGGTTGATGGCGCACGGGACCCAGGCTGCCGATGGCAGCTGGAGCTATCCCAACGAGATCAACTGGCGCACCGATGCGGTTCGCGTCGGCGACGGCGGCGGCGCCACCGTGCCGCTCCAGTCCGCCTGGGCCTCCTGGCGCTTCACCGGCGACGCCAAGTACCTTCGCCCCATCGAAACCCGCGTGGCCAAGGCCGGGCTCGCGGCGCTTGCAGAGTTCAACGAAAACGCCTTTCACGCGCTCCCCATGGGTGGGCAGCTCCTGCAGACCGCGCCTGCCAAAGCCGAGGCGTCTGGCGATCCGTTCGCGCTTTACAGCGCCTGGGCCGCAACCGGCGACCGCAGCTGGCTCGAGCGGCTCCACGCCGATGCGATCGCCGACAAGGCGCAGCACATGTACATGTACACCGAAGGGCATTGGTGGTCCGACCGGGTCGATCAACCCAATGAGATTCTCCAGCGCGAACGCCTGGGCGGCATTGCGCTTCGACGCAACCAGACTTGGCCGGGCAACACCGTCAGCTGGCGCTTCGAACAGCCAGAGGCCGCCACCCAGGTGGCGATCCTCGTACCGAACCCCCGGCCCGACGCATTCCGGGTCATCGCCTACAACACGACGAACGTGGCCCAACGCGCGACCATGACCGGGTGGACGGTCACGGCGGGCACTTGGACGATGAAGGCCGCCACAAGTACCGACGGTGGCGCCACCCTCACCGCGACCGATAGCCGAGAGCTGACGCTGGAGCGAAGCGCGTCGACGGAGGTCACCTTCGCGCCTGGCACTACCACCGTGCTCGACTTCGCCCTCGACCGCGCGAGCAGTCCGGTCGAGCAGCGCCCCGACCTGGGCATCGGCACCGACGACGTGGTCGTACAGGGACGCCGCGTTTCGGTGACCGTCCACAGCCTCGGGTCCGGGCCTGCTGCGGGCGGCGTGGCGACACTGGTTGACGCGAGCGGCAAAGAGATCGCCCGCGCCGCCGTACCCGCCCTCGCCGCTCCCACCGACCTGACGCCTAAGACCGCCACGGTGCGCATGACCATCCCCGCGAGCATCGACCCCGCCACCCTCTCGGTCCGGGTCGCCCTCGCCGGTGACGCTCCAGAGGTCACCCGCCTCAACAACCAGGTTCCGCTCGCCGGGCTGGTTCGGCGATGAAGGCGACGCGCCGTGCCGTGCTGGCGGGGCTCGGCGCGCTCGCCTCCCCGGCGCTTGCACGCAGAAGCGGGGATGACCTGCGCGCCGCGCTCGATGCAGCCGAGCGGGACGGTGACCCGAAGCACCTCGCCCGCTTTGACGCCCGAGCGCTTCCACCCGGCCAGCGCCTCGACCTGCTCTCTGCCCGTGCCGGCCTCGCGATCGATGTGAAGCTCGCGCGCCTTGCTCCCGGTCAGAGCTCCGAACAGTTTGCCCTCCTCCTTCAGCAGCGCAGCGGCACCAACGTCACGCCTGACCGTGCTCGGCGTCGGCTGACGCGCGAGCTCGATCGTCTCACCGCCCGTGCGGATCGGCTATTCCGCTGCTTGGGCCGCACGCAAGGCTCCGTGGGCGAGCGCTACCGCGCCCTTTTCTCAGATCCGCAGTGGCATTATTCCGACAGCGAGGCCGGTCGCGACCACGCCGTCGCCGACATGAACCGGGCGCTCGCCGCCACCCGCGGGCGCGTCTCCGCCCTGCTCGGGCCCGTTCCGCCCTTCTGCCTCGATGTGGCCACCCGCAAGCTCTCGGCCGCCGAACTTGCCGCCGGCCGTAGCGGCTATCGTGAGTTGCCGACGCAGGGAAAGTCCGGCGCCTATGTCGTCGACATCAAGGACATCGCCCGACGTCCCAAATGGAGCCTGATCAGCGCCGTCCATCACGAAATGCTCCCGGGCCACATGACGCAGATGCCGATGGAGGTGCTCGCCGCCCCGCACCCGCTCCGCCTGCGCTACGCCCCCTCCTATGCAGAGGCGTGGGGAATCTATGCCGAACAACTCGCCGCCGCCGACGGCGTCTACAACAACGACCCACTGGGCGAACTCGGCCACATCCACTGGCTACTATTCCGCGTGACCCGCGGCCTCGCCGACCTCGGCATCCACCTCGACGGATGGAGCATCGACCAGACCCGCACCCAGATCATTGCGTGGCAGGGCGAACCCGGCTATTTCGCACCGTTTGAGGTCGATCTCCCGCGTATCGCGAAGGAACCGGCGACCCGCACCGCCGAAGCGGTAGCCTGGCTTGACCTCGCTGACACCGCCGCCGGCGTCCCTGCCGGAGAGCGGGTACGCTTCCACCAAGCGATGCTCTGCTTCGGCCGCATGCGCACCGAAGCCTATGCCGATTGGCGCCGCATCATATAGGTTGGGAGCCATGAACGGCGGCAGTCGACAGGGCCGGTCGCCGCAACTTTGCGAGCAAGCGTTCGCTCCTGAGGTCGGGATTAGTAAGCCCGACGGGGTGGGCAGCGACGGAGGACGACTTCCTACAACGCTCGATACCGGAAATCCCGGAACCGCGCTTCGCCGGTGCCGGCCGAATACAGTCCCGGCCGCAACATCAGGAAGCCACCTCGTACGTTGTGATGGTATCCCGAGACCTCCATGCCGCGGTCGAAGCGCTTCCACGTGCGGCCGTCGTCACCACTGAGATGGATGGCGACGATATGCTCCTTGTTCGCGATCCGCATCCTGAGCCTTCTCCCATAGGGGTTCGCCGGCCGCCCACGCTCTATGCCATATTGATGGGTCACGAACCGCGTCTCGTCGAAACCCAGCCCGCAATAAAGCCTGTCGTCGTAGAACAACACCAGCCCTGCGGTCCCGCCCGGTTCGATCTCGATTGAGCATTCGAACTGGTACGCTCGATCGCCCGCGATCAGCATCAGCGGCGAAGAGTCGCCCGGCGCCTTGCCGGTGCCTTTCAGGACCAGCGCGCCGTTCTCCACCCGAGCCCGCTCGCGCTCCTGGGGCCCGGGTTGGAAGAAGTTCCACTTCGCGCCCAGCTGCAGCGTGCGGAAATCGTCCGACAGCGGCTGCCCGTGGGGCAGCGCGACACCGCCTCTGGGCTTAGCAATCGGCTGCGACAGGTCCCCGCCCTTCATCCGGAACCAGCCATCGGCGGTCCACTCGATCGGATCGAGCAGTGCCTGCCGCCCCAGCGTCCAGAACCCGTTTTCGAAGCCGTGGTACACAGACCACCAGCTCCCATCGGGCGCCTCGACCAAGCTCGCATGCCCGCGCGACCACCAGCGCTCCGCCATGTCCTCTGTACGGACCAGCGGGTTGGCGGGATCATTTTCCCAGGGACCGTGCAGCGAGCGCGAGCGCGCCACGATCACCATGTGACCGGTAGGCGGCCCGGCCGTCCCGCCGACCGCGGTGATCTGGTAATACCAGCCGCCGTGCCGCAGGATCTTGGGGCCCTCTGGCGAGAAGCTCTCGACGTCCCACTCGTCGGGATAGCGCCAGGGATCATAAACATGCTCGACCTCGCCCACGGTCGAGAGGCCGTCCTCGGACAGGCGGATGCGATCGCCGCCTGACAGGAACAGCCAGCGCGATCCATCCTCGGCCACGGCATGGCACGGGTCGATATGCGCGTGCAGCCCCAGCGATTTTGGGTCCGACCACGGCCCGTCGATATGATCGGCCCAGCTAACGTAGATGTCGTTCGGCGCCGCCTTCACCGGGATGTAGAGGAAGTAGCGCCCCTTGTGCTTCTCCAGGCTCACGGCCCACACCGATCCGATGTTGCGGGTAAGCGCCGCCTTGCGCGGCTGCCAGTTCACCAGGTCACGGCTGTGCCAGATCGTCAGCCCGGGATAGCTGTCGAAGCTGGAGAAGGTCATGTAATAATCCCGTCCATCCTTCAGGATGGCAGGATCCGGATGGTCCCCCGCGAGCAGCGGGTTCAGGAAACGCCCGTCGCCGAGGTCGGCGATCCGCTGATTGTCGAAGCCCCGCTTCCAGTCGGCGGGCGGAGACGACGTACACCCCTCAGGCGCCGCCGCCCGCGCGGACGTACCGCCCAGCATTGCCGCTGCACCGCCGGCAAACGCCGTCCCCAGCGCGTCGCGCCTGCTCAGTCCCATCGCTATTCTCCGGCTTGGGGTGCGACAGCGGGCGGCGAACATGCGCCGCCCGCGCCGGCCTTCAGACTTCCTGCGCGCGGGCCAGTTTCGGCGACAGCAGGTGGACACACAGCAACGCCAGGAAATAGGCGGAGCCCGCGACCGCGAAGAGCGGCACATAGCTGCCGATGCTGTCGAGGACATAGCCCGCGTACTTGGCCATCAGCATGCCGCCGACCGCGCCGACAGTGCCGCCGATGCCGACCACCGAACCCACCGCCGCGCGGGGGAACAGGTCCGACGGCAGCGTGTAGAGGTTGGCCGAGAACGCCTGGTGCGCCGCGGTTGCGATCCCGATCACCAGGACCGCCAGCCACAGATTGTCGATCGACTGGGCGAAGAACACCGGCACCACCGCGCAGGCGCAGATGAACATGGTCATCTTGCGCGCATAGTTGATGCTCTTGCCTGCGTTGATGAACCGACCCGATAGCCAGCCCCCTGCCACGCTGCCGACATCGGACAGCAGGTAGATCGCGACCAGCGGCGGTCCGAAGCTCAACAGGTCCAGGTCGTAGCGATCGCCAAGATAGCCCGGCAGCCAGAACAGGAAGAACCACCAGATCGGGTCGATGAAGAACTTGCCCAGCGCGTATGCCCAGGTCTCGCGCACGCGGATCAGGCGCTTCCACGGGATCGATGTGGCCGGATCCGCCGGATCCTGCTCGATCCAGGCGCGCTCCTCCTTGGTGACCTTGGGGTGCTGGCTCGGACTGCGGTACATGATCAGCCAGGGGATCAGCCAGAGCATGCTGACGGCGCCCGTGATGACGAAGGCCGCGCGCCAACCATAGGCGACCGTGATCAGCGGCACGATCAGCGGCGTCAGGATCGCGCCGACGTTCGCACCGGCATTGAACACGCCGATCGCAAACGCCCGTTCCCGTGCCGGGAACCACTCGGTCACCGCCTTGATGCTCGCGGGGAAGTTGCCGGACTCGCCCAGGCCCAGGCCAAAGCGGGCCATGGCGAACTGGGTGACGCTATACGCGCCGCCGTGCGCGATATGGGCGATCTGCCAGATCACGAAGGCGATGGCATAGCCGAAGCGCGCGCCGATCACGTCCATGATCCGCCCGAAGCCGAGGTATCCGATCGCATAGGCGAGCTGGAAAAAGAAGATGACGTCGGCGAAGTCGGTTTCGCTCCAGCCAAGGTCCGCCGACAGCGTCGGCTTGAGGACGCCGATCATCTGCCGATCGACATAGTTGATCACCGTCGCCGTAAACAGGAGCGCGACGATCCCCCAACGATAGCGACCCGCCCGCGCAATCGCGCCTGCTACCGGGTCAGCCCGTCCGTTCTCCATGCTTCCTCTCCACCGACATGCTCTCCTACCGGGCGGCGGCGTCTACCGTGCCGCTCACCCGAAGGTCTCCAAACCGTGCTTCCACGCGCGCGCCGACGGCCACCGGATGCACGCCGGTTACCGCGCCAGACGAGACCCACTGCCCCGGCTCCAGCGTCCGCCCGCGTGCGCCCAGGCTTTCGACCAGGAACGCGACCGCGCCGAACGGGCCGTCGAGCATCGTGCGTGCGCTCGCCTCGCCGACGCAGGTGCCGTCGACAAAGGTCGCAACGTTCCAGTCCTCAAATGCCCGGTTCGACCATTCCGCCACCGGCGCCCCGATCAGCAGCGCATTATGATTACCGAAGTCGCTGATCGTGACCAGCGGCCCGTCCGCATTGATCCCCGCATAGGGTGAGCTCGCGATCTCGAACCCGACATGCACCGCGTCCACCAGCTCGACGGCCTCGTCCAGCGAGATACGCCGCGAGCCCGGGCGCGGCGAACGGCCGATACGCAACAGATACTCCGCTTCCACGGCACCAAAGCCACCGGGGATCACCGGCAGAGCGCCCGCATCGGCCTTTCCGTCACTGCCGGCGCTTCGGATCTGGTCCGCGAAAATCGGCCCGGCGAGTCGCGGCACCCCCAGTGCGCCACTGTACGGCGCCGGAACCCGGCCGACCTTCCAACCCGCGATCACACCGCCGCGCAGCGAAATCGCTCGATCCTGAATGCGGTACGCGTCCGCAAGCGTGGTCGGCGGCGTACCCGGATAAGCCGCGAGCGGCATGCCCGCACGCCGTGCCTCAACAAAGGCCCGCGCGACCGCCTCGTCCCCGCTCATCGACAAAAGCCCTTCTGCATCTCGACGCCATGGCTATTGGAAACCGGTGTCAGGGGCAAGGCTGTTTTGCGCGGTCGCCTTGGCCTGAGTTCATTCTGGTGGAGAAACCGCAGCGTAATAACTGCCGAATAAATGTGAAGGGGTGAGGATTTACCTTCGTCGCGCAGCGCAGTGCTGCGCACCGAAGGAGAATACACATGACCGTAGCCTATCCCTCGATCCTGCCGGGAAACGTCGGACTTACGAACGCACCGGCCGGAAGCCTGGAACGTAGTTTCGTTCCAGGAATGCCCGATGCGGACGCGAACCGCAGGCTGTTCGACCAGCAGCAACTCGCGTCCAGCTTCGACCCCGCGCACGAGGCGCTGTGGACCTACATGACCCCGGCACGACGTCCGAGCTTCAATCCCGGGCTTCTGGCGGACTTCGGCCAATGGCAGGCCGATATCGAGCAGGCCTGCGTAACCGGCACACTGCCCATCCGCTATGTGGTGCTGGGGTCCCATTTCCCGGGGGTGTTCTCCCTGGGCGGTGATCTCGATCTTTTCGCGAGCCACATCAACGAAGGCAATCGCGAAGCGCTTGTCCGATACGGGCGGGCGTGCGTCCAGATCCTGCACCGGAACATGCTGGGCCTCAATCTCCCGATCGTCACCATCGGCCTGGTACAGGGCGACGCCTTGGGCGGCGGTTTCGAGGCACTGCTGTCGTTCAACGTGGTCATCGCAGAGCGGGGAAGCAGTTTCGGCCTGCCCGAGACGGTGTTCGGGCTTTTCCCCGGCATGGGGGCGCATTGCTTCCTGTCGCGGCGCCTCGGTGCCGCCCGGGCCGAGCAGATGATCCTCAGCGGCCGGAATTACTCTGCCGAGGAGATGTACGATCTCGGCATCGTGCACGCCCTGGCAGAACCCGGCGAGGGTCGAAAGGTGGCCGAGGACTATATCCGGCAGAACCGCCGGCGCCACAGCGGGCACTGCGCCATCTATGAGGCGTCTCGAGCCGTGAACCCGCTGACGCTAGCGGAGCTCGAGGCCGTAGTGGACCTGTGGGCCGATGCGGCGTTGCGCCTGAGTGACGCGGACCTGAAGCTGATGCGGCGACTGGTCGCCGCGCAAACCCGCCTGCTGGAGAAGGCCCAGTCGCGGCATCAGCCCGCCGGCACCTAAGCCCGTTGCCGCGCCGCATTGCCGGCAAGCATGGATGCCACCACGCTTGCCGGCATCGGCCGTCCGAGCAGAAAGCCCTGCCCCGCCGTGCACCGCGTACGGCGCAGTTGCTCAAGCTGTTCCGGAGTCTCGATGCCTTCCGCCACCGTATGCATTCCAAGCGTGGTCGCGAGCTCGACAACCGTCTGCACAATGGCTGCGTGCGCCGGGTGCTCATCGAGATCGACGATGAAGGAGCGATCGATCTTGAGCTTCTGGAATGGGAATTTGGTGAGGTAGCTCAAAGACGAATAGCCGGTGCCGAAATCGTCCAGGGTCGTCGCCACGTTCATGCGGTTGATGGCGTTCAACACGGCCAGCGACGCCTCGATATCATACAGCAGCACGGACTCCGTCACCTCGAGCTCGAGCCGCTCCGCAGGGAGGCCGCTCTCGCTAAGGGCGGTCATGATGACGGTCAGCAGATTGGCGGATTGCAGCTGGATCGGGGAGAGGTTCACGGCCACTCGGACGTGCGGTGGCCAAGCACTGGCGATCCGACACGCCTCTCGCAGCACCCAGCCGCCGATCTCGACGATCAGCCCGCTTTCTTCCGCGATGTGGATGAACTCCGCGGGGGAAACAGTCCCAAGCCGCCTGTTCTCCCAGCGAAGCAGGGCTTCGCACGACAGGATCTCGTCCGTCTCTAGATCGAAGATCGGCTGGAAGTGGAGGCTGAACTCACGCCGCGCCAGGGCGCCGTGCAGCTCTGCACCCACTTGGCGCTGGCGCTCGAGCTTCTCGTCCATCTCAGGCGCATAGACGCGATAGGTATTCCGGCCATCTTCCTTTGCGCGATAGAGGGCGAGGTCCGCGTTCTTCAGCAGCGTGTCCGCATCGGCCTCTCCGGGAGGTGCGACCGCGACCCCGACGGAGGCGCTGACGTGGAGCCGTCTTCCCCGGAACTCAACAGGTTGTGCGACGAGGCTCAAAATCCGTTGCGCAATCGGCTCCGCGTCCGCCTCTACATCCACTGCCCGAACGATGGCGAACTCATCGCCGCCCAGGCGGGCAACGATGCCCTCCGCGCCGAACTCGGCCATGAGCCGCGAAGCCACCTCTACGAGCAGGGCGTTGCCGGCGAGATGCCCCAGGGAGTCATTGACCTCCTTGAAGCGATCAAGGTCCAGCCAGTGAAGGGAGAGAAGCCGGCCCCGGCCCTCGGAACCCGCCAGCTGCCGTTCGAACTTCTCGAGGAAGGCCGTGCGGTTGGAGACGCCGGTCAGGTCATCCCGCCGTGCGATCTCCGCGTTGCGTTCAGCGAGCGCGGCCTTTTCTTCGGCAGAGACCGTGGCTTTCAAGATCATCTCATAGGTCTGGAGGGTGATGTCCATCATCGCCAGCACGAACAGCATGATGACGACGCCCATCGCCGCCTTGAGCGGATCGGCCTCCAGGAACAGCCCGACAGAGAGCGGTAATGCCGCGAGACAGAGTTGCGACAGGGCGATCATCGGCCGGCCCGCGTTCCGCCCGGCAATGCCGGCGGCATAGCCGATCGCGGTGGTGACGGAGAGGAGCTGCAGCACGCCGTCTTCCGTGCGGGAAAGCGTCAGCAGACCGAACAGCCCGAGCAATCCCGCATAGAAGAACGCCCCGAGACGGTAATACACCTCCCACCGACCCGCCCCCGGGCGTTCGGGGCGTTCGACCTTTACCGCGGCGGGCCGTAGCACCCCCACGATCCGGGCCACCGCCACCCCGGCGATCAATGCGGCACAGACGATGAGCCATGGATCGCCGCTCGCGGCCGCTACGATCACGGCGATGCCGCCGCTGGTTATCGCACCGATCACCAGCGATTCCGGAGAAGCGTAGAGAGAGGTGACGAGCACGGCCCGGACGTGGTCGGGCATTGCCTCATCGGAACGCCGAATCTGCCGCAGTCGAGAGAGGATGCTTCTCATGATCCCCTTACTAGGAGGGCACGTGCCGAAAGAACGTTAACGGTCGTTATCATCTGCGAGCCAAATCGGGAATGACGGGTTGCTCCGGGTCCAGGGACGACGTCCATCGGACTATTCGGTACCCGATAGGCGCGCCTGCATCTAGGCATTGGCGCGACGGAACGCCCAAGTTCCCGAACCGCGTTCCCGGCAGGCGACTACGATCATCACCGCGGCGACGCTTCCCCATCCCAGCCTGTACCACCCTACTGCGTGCGCGCCGCTGAGCGCTGGCGGGAGCGGCGCCCCGGGGTAGCTGCCGTACCGGTAGAGCGGATCGTCCCAGCCGAGCTTCGTGAGCGCGAGCGAGCCGATGAGGTAGAAGACCATGTATCCCCACCCAGCGAGTTTGTTCGGGGCAAGGGATTGGAGGAAGAACGCCAGGACGCCGACCAGCAGCCAATCATAGGTCTTGGGGAATAAGTACCACGCCAGATAGTTCGCCAGCGCGGGCCGCTGTCCGGTCGCGACCTCGGTGGCCGCGCCGGCGGCCGCGCTCGCCAGCGCCAGCAGCAGGAGGACCAGCCCCAGAGCGAGGAGCTTTGGCAACAGCAGCACGGCCCGGCCCGCTGGCGTGGCGGCGACAAGGGACGCGACATTCTGCTCGCGCTCGGCCCAGTATAACTCGCCGGCAAAGAACAGCGCGACCACCACCGGCACCAGCTGAAACGACTGCGCCAGCGCCGCTATCGTCGCCGCCGTCCCGGTGACGCGGCTCGCAGCGGCCGCAGCGGCGGCCAGTCCCATCAACAGCAGCACCGCAAAGACGGGCGTCAGGATCACCTGCCGCGCTTCGAACAGGGTCCGCACCTGCATCTGGGCGGCAACGATCAACCATCCGGAGCGGACTTGCCGCGGCACTGGCGTCTGCCGTTCCTCGGCAGGTTGCGCGGGATCGACGTGGTCGCCTGCGCCTTCTGGCGTCGCGCGTGCGGCCGCGCGCCGCCGGCTGTCGCCTCCGGCATACCAGGTTCCGACCGCGATCAGGCCCGCCGCTATCATGAGCCACAGCAACCGGTTTGCGAGCAACGCGCCGCCGAGTGGCGGCACGGTCATGTCTTGCTGTGCCACGCTCCACCCGCGCGTGACCGCGGCCAGGGCGGCGAAGCCGAACGGTTCGACCACGCCTGACCAGCCGCCGTCGTGACTGCCGCCCAGCCCATAGATCGTGAGCAATCCCGCCGCTCCGAGCAGGCAGCCCGTCATGGACCGGGTGACCGACGCGAGCGCGAAGAACAGGGCCGAGGCAAGGAGGAGATTGGGGCACGCCAGCACGAAGAACGCGAACAGGTGCGCGGTTGCCGGCCCGGCGCCCGCCCCCAGCACCGCGCCAGCGCTCGCCATCGCGGCGGGCACGGAGAGGAAGCACAGGAGCACCGCCCCCAAGGCGCCCAGGAACCGTCCTAGCGCGTAATCCCGGGGGTCCGCCGGGCTTGCCCGGACGATGCCGGCAAAGCCCGTCACATCGTCCCGCACAGCGGCCTCGCCGACGAATGCGGCGGCGGTGAACAGGAAGAACAGCGTCCAGACGAGGTGCATCCGGGCGATCGCAGCGACGCCGGTGCGCGCGCCCTCCTCGGCGAGCCCCACACGCAACTCGTCGATCGCCATCGCCCCCGCGACCATCAGCACCGAGACCGCGAACACGATCCAGAACACGCGCCCACCCAGTTGCTGACGAAGCTCGTGGAAGGCGAGGCGCGCAATCACGCCCGCGATGGCCCCGCTTGCCCGATCACCGCAAAATACGCGTCTTCCAGCGTAGCTGTGACAGGTTCGAACTGCGGCCCGGGCTGCGCATCGGCGAGGACCCGCACGGATAGTCGTCCGGCCGACAGCCGCCGCGACAGGATTGTCCCGCCCGCGGCATCGGCCTCGGCCGGCCCGCGCCAAACCCTCCCATCCAGCGCCGCAGCAAGCCGGGCCGGGGCGTCATGGGCCAGCACCCGGCCACCTGCGAGCACGGCGACGTCCCCACAAAGGTCGGCCACATCGTCCACGATGTGCGTGGAAACGATCACGACCGCCGCCTCACCAAGGCTGAACAGCAATTCGTGGAAGCGATTGCGTTCCGCGGGGTCCAGTCCGGCGGTCGGCTCATCGAGGATGAGCAGGTCCGGGTCGCCGATCAGCGCCTGCGCCACCCCCCAACGCTGGCGCATTCCTCCGGAAAAGCTCGACACCGACCGATCGCGCACGTCCCACAGGTTCACCAGCCGGAGCAGCCGCTCGGCCAGGTCCTGGCGCTCGCCGCGCTGGGTGATGCCTTTCAGCACCGCGATCTGGTCGAATAACGCCTGGGCCGACACCCCGGGATAAACGCCGAAATCCTGCGGCAGATAGCCTAGCCGAAGCCGAAGCGCCCGGGGATGTGCAAGCGCATCAATCCCGTCGAACCGAACGCACCCCTCCGTCGGCCTCTGCAGCGTTGCGGCGACCCGCATCAACGACGACTTGCCTGCTCCGTTCGGTCCCAGAAGCCCGAACAGCCCGCGCCGAACGGACAAAGTTACGCCATCGAGCGCCCGGGTACCGTCGGGATAGAGGTGCGAAACCCCCTCGATCTCCAGCATGCGCTCCGGTCCGTGCGCCGGCTAGTCGCCCGCGCGTGCGGCGCGCTGGTCCATCACGATCCGAAGCGGACCCTTGGCGGTATTCCCGCTAACCGTTGCCCGTCCTACAAACCCGTTGGTGTCATAGGTGCCCGACCGAACGACCCGCATCGGCTCGCCCTCCTTCTGCGGGCAAAGGAGGGTCTGGTCGTACTTGCCACTCGCGACGTGCTGGACATCGACGCGGCAGCGCGCCTTTGGATCCGGCGCGAGAAGGGCCTCGACCCCCTGCCCCGCGGAGATGCGCTTGCGCTCCTTCTTGGACTTGCCCTTCATCATCCGCGCCACGAACCCCGGCAACCCCGGAACCGAAAGCTCAACGGTGGTAGAAGTGACGTCCCAGTTCCCAGGCGCTAGCGCGGGGTCCGCGGCGAAGCTGGCATAAGGAAGCAAGACGAGCGCGACGGCAAGGGATTTAAACATGATCTAGCTGTACCGCGTTCGACTTCGCACAACCAGCCGTTTCGGAGGAATGCCTAGGTGAACCCGCGGCAATATTCATCCCAGTCTCGCTATGGACATCGGTCGTTAAAACAGCTTCCTTGGCGACGCGGGCCGGGCGACACGAAACGTGAGAGATGCGGCACGCTGCAGAAATGCGATGGGGAGTTAGCATGCGCAAAGTTGTTTTCTACATGATGCTTGCCGGTTCCTGCGCCTGCCTCTCGGCTTGCGATCGCCAAGCCGAGCCAACCGTCGATGAACACGCTGCGAAGGCCAAGGAAGCGATCAATCAGGACCCGGAGTTGGCCAAAAAGGTCGCCGAGATGGAGGCAAAACTCGCAAAGCTCACGCCAGCAGAAAAGGCGAAACTCGCCGCAGAATCGAAAAAGATGGCGAGCACGCTCCCGATGCCACTCACCGAAATCGGGCCGATCAAGGTCCGGCCGGCAGGCAAGGCAGAGACGTCGCTCGCAACGATAGCGCCCGTCGGGACGCCCACCGTTATTGCCGCATGGGCGAGCTGGTGCATTCCGTGCAAGATCGAAGCGCGTGAGCTGGCAGGGCTGAGCACGGAATATGGGAGCAAACTCAACATCGTGTACCTGAACATCGGCACTCCCGAGGTTGAGCGCGTCAAAGGACCCGAATTCCTCCGCGAAACCGGCGCCGAACAGCTTGGTTTGACGATGCTGGCCGCGGAAGACTTTTTGAAGCTAACCCGGTTGGACCAGCTAGCCGTACCACGCGTTCTCGTCTTCGACCGCACCGGCAAGCCGATCGAGGTTATTGTCGGCGCCAGTGCCAGCGGCCGGGATCCCCGTCTGACCAAAGCCATCGAGAAGGTCTTGCTCTAGGATAAGGTGGCGATCGATCCGGTCGACACGCCACCCCCAGAACCAAAGCGAAGGCTCTCTGCAGCCCCCTTCGCTGCCAGATGAGCGGCGAAGGGGGAGCAGTCTGCGGCGATCCCTTCGCGTCAGTTGCACGAAGATGGCTGCTTTCGCACGCAAACCAGCGCGATCGTCCTGCAAGTGAAGCGACGTCGTCGGTCCATCGACTTGGATGACACTCCGACCTAGTAGACCTCAAACAGCCCTGCTGCGCCCATGCCTCCCCCGACGCACATCGTGACCACCACATAGCGGGCGCCACGCCGCTTTCCTTCGATCAGCGCGTGCCCAACCATGCGTGCGCCCGACATTCCATAGGGATGGCCGATCGAAATCGCGCCGCCGTTGACGTTGAGCAACTCGTCGGGGATTCCCAGGCGATCGCGGCAATAGAGCACCTGCACCGCGAATGCCTCATTGAGTTCCCATAGGCCGATGTCGGCCATGGTGAGCCCGAACTTCTCGAGCAGCCGCGGCACGGCGAAGACCGGGCCGATCCCCATCTCGTCCGGCTTCGTGCCCGCGACCGCCATGCCGACATAGCGGCCCAGCGGCTGCAGGCCGCGGCGCTCTGCCAGCTTCGCTTCCATCACGACGCACGCCGACGCGCCGTCGGAAAGCTGGCTGGCGTTGCCTGCGGTTACGGTGCCGCCTGCCACGACCGTCTTCAAGGCGGCCAGACCCTCAAGGCTTGTCTCAGGGCGATTGCCTTCGTCGCGATCCAAGAGGGCTTCGCGAAAGCTCGGCTCCTCGCCGCCCTTGGGCGACAATTTGGCGATCACCCGGATCGGCACGATCTCCGCGTCGAAACGGCCCGCCGCCTGGGCGGCGGCGGTGCGCTGCTGCGACTGGAGGGCATAGCCGTCGCACGCTTCCCGCGAGATGCCGTAGCGGGTGGCGACGGTCTCCGCAGTGTCCAGCATCGCCATGTACATGTCGGGATGCATCGCGCGGAGGACGGAATCCTGGTCGATCCGCAAATCCGCGGTCTGGACGAGCGAGATCGACTCCACGCCGCCAGCGACGATAACGTCCATTTGATCGACGATCACCTGCTTCGCAGCGGTAGCGATCGTCATCAACCCGGAGGAGCATTGCCGGTCGAGCGTCATGCCCGCCACCGTGACGGGCAGGCCCGCGCGCAGCGCGGCCGTGCGCCCGATGGTCTGCTGATAACCCTGCGGCAACGAACAGCCGATCAGGCAATCCTCGACCGCACCGGGGTCCACCCGCGCGCGCTCTACAGCGGCGCGGATTGCGTGCGCCGCAAGCGCTGTCGACGGCGTGTTGTTGAGTGTGCCCCGATAGGCCCGGCCGATGGGGGACCGCGCCGTGGAAACGATGACCGCCTCACGCATCACAACAGCTCCACCGCAACCGTGGAAGCAGCCTGGGCGCAGGCGACCTCGCGCTCCGCCTGAAAAAAGCCATAGGGCGGGATCATCTCGTCCGCGCGGTCGACCACCTCCGCCCAACGCTGGATCAGGATTTCGCCGGCGTCGGGGCCGCTCCCGACCTGGATGCCCTGCGTCAGCGTGACATGGGCGGCAGCAAAATGCCCTGCCCCGGCGCAGACGATGGCACGGGTCGGCGCCTCCTCTCCTACCAGCGGGAGCAGGGCGGGGCTGACCAGCGCCGGGTTCAGCACGTCGAGACTGTCGTCGGAGAGCACTCCCTTGGTCATTTGCGTTGCCGCCGTCGGGGCCAGCGCGTTCACACGGATTCCGTACTTCGCCCCCTCGATCGCCAACGTCTGCATCAGTCCGACCAGCGCCATCTTGGCAGCACCGTAATTGGCTTGGCCGAAGTTACCGTAGAGGCCGGAGGAGGAGGTCGTCATGACGATGCGCCCGTATTGCTGCTCCCGCATGGTCTCCCACACGGCCTTGGAGCAGATCGCGGCACCGAACAGATGGACGTCCACCACCAGCCGGAAATCAGCCATGGTCATCTTGGCGAAGCTTTTGTCCCGCAGGATGCCGGCATTGTTCACCAGGATGTCGATGCGTCCCCAGTCTTGCTTGACAGCAGCGACCATCCGCTCGACCGCGGCTTCATCCGTGACCGACCCGGCGATCGCCATGGACTCTCCGCCCGCGGCCTCGATCTCGGCCGCGACTGCGGACGCGCTGTCGAGCGAAACGTCGTTCACGGCGACCCGTGCTCCCTGCCGGGCGAGGTACAACGCGTGCTCCCGTCCCAGCCCACCCCCGGCACCAGTTACGATTGCGGTCCTACCGGTCAGTTCCATTGCTTGCTCCTATCGCCGGGCAGGCTTCCGCTCTGCCAGGAGTGTTCACTGTCGCGTTAGTTAGTGTCTTGGACGGGCCACTGTCTTCCTGCGCGGTTGGTTACCCGTGTTGGCGCCTCAGCTGGACCTTGTCGATCTTGCCGGTCGCCGCGAGCGGCATGGTGGGCAGACGGATCACGGCGTCCGGGATCCACCAGGAGGCCACCCGCCCGCGCAGCGCCCCCAGCAGCGCTTCGTCGCTGATGCTTTCCTTCTCGCGCAATTCGACAAGGAGGATCGGCCGCTCGCCCCATTTGGCGTCCGGGCGCCCGATCACGGCAGCTTGCGAAATCTGGGGAAGCGCACCGATGCACGCCTCGATCTCTGCCGGGTTGATCCACTCCCCGCCCGACTTGATGAGGTCTTTGGCTCGCCCAGTGATAAAGAGATTGCCGCGCTCGTCGATGCGCGCGAGATCCCCGGTCGGGAACCATCCGGACGCATCCGTCGCGTCCGTTTCCTGTCCGAAATAGCGGGACACCACCGCTGCCCCGCGGACGCGCAAATGCCCTTCGACGCCGCGTTGCTCGGGAAGGGGCGTCCCGTTGGCATCCGTCAGCAGCAGGTCGACGCCGATCGCCGGCTTTCCAGAGGCAGCAGGCGAGCGATCGGGATCCTCCGGCACCGCGACGGTGCCGGATGGTGACAATTCAGTCATGCCCCAGCTGGTCTGCACCGTGACGCCGAGCCGGGCCTCCAGCCGCTCCATCAGAGCGGGCGCCATCGGCGCGCCGCCGACGATGATCCGCCGGAGGGTCGGGAGATCGCCGCCGATCGCCTCCAGATGCTCGACCAGCCCGAGCCAGACAGTCGGAACGCCGACCGCGACCGTCACCCCCTCCGACAGGATCAACCGCGCGAGGCTGGCGCCGTCGTTGGATCGTCCCGGCAGGACCAGCTTCGCGCCGGACGCCGGTGCCGCAAAGGGCAGGCCCCAGGCATTCGCATGAAACATGGGCACCGCAACGAGCACCGAATCGCGGCCGGAGATCGCCATTACATCGGTATGAAGCGTGCGCAGCGTGTGAAGAAAGCTGGAGCGGTGGGTGTAGGTGACGCCCTTGGGTGGTCCGGTCGTGCCTGAAGTGAAGCAGAGCCCGGCGGGGGTGCGCTCGTCGAAGCCGCCCCAGGGTGCGTCCTCGGCCTCGCTTTCCGCCACAAGGGCGTCGAGCGCATCGACGCGTGGCGTCGCGATCGCTTCTTCGGGAAGCGCTCCGTCGATCACCAGCACGCGCGGGACGATGCCGGTCCGACCCGCGACCGCGAGCGCCAAGGGGAGCAGGTCGCCACAGACGATCAGGATGCGCGCCTGCGACTGGTCCAGCATCCCCGCGAGTTGCTCAGCCGTCAGGCGGGGATTGAGGGTGTGGCACACCGCACCCATGCCCATGATCGCGTACCACGCCTCGACATGCGCCTGGGTGTTCCACGCGAGTGTCGCCACCCGGTCACCAAAACGCACTCCAGCATCCGCGAGTACGCCGGAGATGCGGACGGCACGCTCGCGAAGTCCGGCATAGCCCACGCGATCCACCCCGCCGTCCCCGCGCGCCGTCACGACCTCGGCCTGCGGATGCCATTTCGCGGCATGGTCGAGGAACCGGTCCAGCGTCAGGGGAAAGTCCTGCATGGTTCCGTCGATCATCGGCACGCCGCAGCCTTCGCAAGTACCGGAGAGACGATGCCGGTGTTCCAGTTCCACGGCTGGTCCCCGGCCGCGCGCCTGCGGCACATCGCCGCTTCGTGGAGCGCGTACATGTTGGGCAGCAAATAGGTGCCGGGACGCGGCTTGTTCCCGAACGCCATGTAGTGGGCCCCGTCGCCATAGGCAGGCCAAGCCGGCTGACCTTCCGCAACCGGCGTGCCCGAGCGCGCGAAGGACGTCCAATACTGCATCATTGCGCGCGAGAAGCGCCGTTCGGCCGCAGTATCGGGGATCTTCGGCCAGGCAGGCGGCGTATCTGCGGCAGTCCCGAAGACATAGGGGATCTCTGCCGCATGGAAGCCGTGAAGACCGTTTTCCTGGGCGGCTGGATAGCCGTGGTCGAAGTAATAGAGATACGCGGGCTGGCGCACCGCCGTCTGCTTGATCATCAGCCGGGTTGCCGTCCAGCCATAGAGCGCATCCCGCGTCGTCGCGAGCATGCTCTCCGCCACGTTACTCGAGGGATAGAGCTGCAGGAACGCATCGCTCAGGTCGCCGTAGCGGCTGCGGATCGTCTTCTCATAGTCTGCCGCGCTGGCGGGCGCGGGCGGCAGCAGGAAGCGCAAGGATCGGATCTCGCCGCTGTTAAAGCCGGCGAGAAGCGGAACCGGCGCCTGCTCCCCGCGGTCGAAGGTCTCGACCAACTGGCGCGGCAGCAGCTTGCCGTCGATCGTCCCCCACGGCGCATAGCCCGCGGCCGTCGCCTTTTCGAGGACGTCCTCAGCCGGTATCGCACGCAGCGCGGCAATGTCGGGCGCGCCGAGCGCCGCCATCACCCGTGCGCCCTCCGCCTCAGCCGACGGGGCGCCGTGGCGGGCGCTGCGCAGCTCCGGGGTGGAGATCATATAGGCGCTCTGGGCGATCGCCTTGTGAAACAGGCCGCGTGCGGGCGGCGCCGCCATCAGGTACATGACGCTGAGTGCGCCCGCGGATTCGCCCGCGATGGTCACATTGTCCGGATCGCCACCAAAGGCGCCGATGTTGCGCTGAACCCAGCGCAAGGCCGCGATCTGATCGAGAAGGCCGTAATTACCGGACGTTCCCTCGGGCGTCTCGGCGCTCAGGCTCTCGTGGGCGAGATAGCCGAGGACGCCGAGGCGGTAGTTGATCGTGATAACCACCACGCCCCCCTGCTCGGCCATCCGGGCACCCTCGACATAGCGTTCATGCCCATAGCCGCCGGAGAGAGCGCCGCCGTGGATCCACACGACCACCGGCAGCTTGCGCGCGTTGCGGGGCGCCCAGACGTTGAGGACCAGGCAGTCCTCGCTCATCCGCTCGGGCGGATTGGCATAGATGCTGGCAACCTTGGGCCGCGGCTGCACACAGGCGTCGCCGAACCGCTCCGCCTTGCGGACGCCCTGCCAGTCGGGAAAGGCCGCCGGTGCCTTCCACCGCAACGGGCCGACCGGCGGCGCCGCGAAGGGGATGCCGCGAAAAACGTCGGTCTTGCCCGAACGGCTGCCCTCGACTGCCCCGGCCGGGGCGCGAACGATCGGTCCCGCCGTCGCTGCGGAGATGGTGGGCAGCGCCGCGCATGCGAGCGCACCCAGGCGCAACAGAATCCGCATCAACGTTCCCCGGCAAGTTGTTGCGCGCGCTTGATCGCGCGCGCCAGCGCCATGAACAGCAGCACTGCCACGGCATAGAATGGGACCAAGGTGTAAAAGGCCGCCTGCAGCGGGTGTTCATAGCCCGCGGATTTGAACCAGTCGCTCGCCGCACCGAGATAAGTCGGCCCAAGGCCCAGACCGATCAGGTTCATGACCAGCAGCAGCAGGGCGCCCGCCATGACACGCTCGTTCGGCCGCACCTCTTCCTGCACCAGCGCAACGGCGGGCGAGAGGTAGAAGTAGTTGAGCCCCATCGGCAGGATCAGGAACAGCATCGACATCTGCCAGCCCGGGGCCGCGACGAAGGCGACGAAGAGCGGCGCCGCCACGACCAGGCCGATCGCGGGGATCAGGGCATAGGCGCGCTTGTCCCGCCCCACGAAGCGATCGACGAGCCGGCCCGCCAGGAAGATGCCTCCGCCCATCGAGACCAGAACCAGCAGCGCATACCAGATCGCCACCTGCTCCAGCGTCATCCCCTTCTCCTCCATCAGGAGGAGAGTGGTGAAATTCGCTGTCGCATAGGTAATGAACTGATTGGCGCCGGTGGCGAGCGCCACCAGCAACAGCACCGGGCGAGAAAAGAACATGCGGCAGGTCGCCAGGAACGGCGCTTTTGCCGCAGCAACGGTATGGACGGGCTGAGGCTCTGCGACATCCAGCCCACCGCGGACCGGCTCGCGAACGGTGAAATAAACGAAGATGGCAGTGACGACGCCCACCGCGCCCAGCACGAAAAAGGCGTCGCGCCAGCTATAGGCTGCGGCGATCGAGGCGCCGAAGGCGACGCCCAGCGCGTTCCCGATCGGCGGCCCCAGATTGTAGAGCCCGAGCGCCGTGCCACGGGTACCGGGCCGGAAATAGTCGGAGATGATCGCGTAGGACGGCGGCACGCCACCCGCTTCGCCCACGCCCACCGTCATGCGGGCGCCGGCTAGCTGGCCATAGTTCGCCGCGAACCCGCAAGCGACCGTTGCCGCGCTCCAGAGCGCGCAGGCGAAGGACACGACCCGCACCCGGTTCGCGCGATCGGCGAACCAGGCAACGGGGATCGAGATGACGCAGTAGAACAGCGCGAAATAGAGGCCGCTGATCAGGCCAATCTGCCCGTGCGTCAGCCCCAATTCGTCCCGGATCGGCTTCGCCAGGATCGACAGAAGCTGCCGGTCGAGAAAGTTCAGCACATAGACGAAGCACAGCACCGCCAGCACGAACCAGGCGCGCCGGGTGGCAGGGGCGCCGGCCGGAGCCGCCATCGCCCCAGTCACACCCGAAGCCTGAGAAGAGACCTTCGCCATCGATCAGATGCCGTAGCCGATCCGCAGGCCCACCGTGCGGGGCCGCAGGGTGCCGAAGCGGCTCGCGAAGAACGCCTCCGGATGGATATACGTGATGGAGTGGTTGTCGGTGAGGTTCTCGACGTAGAGCTGCCCGGTCCACGACCCACGGCTGACGCCCGCGGTGAGGTTGACGTTCACATACTCGTCCGTCTCGCCAAACGTCGGCAGGCGTTGCCCCGGACTTCCCGCGACATTGGGGAAGGAGCTGTTGTACGAACCGACATATTGCGCGTTGACCGCGAGGTTGGCGGTGGTGTCGGCCCCCAACGCGAAGCCGTAGGAGACGTAGGTCGAACCCTGGAGGCGCGGTGCGGACAGGCGATGACCGAGCACCGCGCCCGAGATCGCCGCCTCTTCCGGGGTCAGTTGGGTGATCTTGGCATCATTGTACGCCGCGTTGAGACCGATGTTGAAGCCGGTTGCCGGGATGATCGCCATCTCGACTTCGAACCCGCGGCTGCGCGCCGCGCCAACGTTGGTCGCGAACTGCACGGAGTCCGAGATGCGGTTAGCTTGGACCTGAATATTGCTCCAGTCGATCCAATAGGCGGCGGCGTTGATCGTCACCCGCCCGTCGAGCCAACGACCCTTCGCCCCCACCTCGTAGCTCTTCAGGTCGTCCGACGACGCGCCATACGGGATGACGATGTCGTTGGGATTGACCGTGCTTCCCCGGCCGGCGAACGCGTTCACGACGGGGCCGCGATAGCCGGTAGCGAAGGTTGCGTAGGTCGTGATGGCTTCAGTGGGCTTGTAGCTGGCGCTCGCCTTCCATGAAGGCTTCGAGCCCTTGGCCTTTACGCCTGTCTCGGCCGCATACGGCACCAGGGTGAGGGGGCCGCGGCGGCCTGAAAGCGCAGCGACGAAATAGTCGCTGTTGTAGCCGCCCTCTTCGGTGAAGCCCTGGGCGGTGATCTGGCCGTAGCGCACGCCGCCGGTCAGCCAAAAGCGGTCGGAGAACCGGTAGGTGACCTCACCGAAGCCGGCGAGCTCGGTCGATTTCTGGTGCGTATACTGCTTCTGGTAATATTGGTCGGGAAGGCCGGTGATGCCGGCCGTCTCGAGAAAGGGGAGCGACGAACGGTAGAAATAGTCAACGTCGCGCCTGCGGTTCAGGTAAAAGCCGCCGACCACGAACTGGAGCGGTCCGTCGAAGCTGGAGGCGAGGCGTGCCTCCTCCACGAACACCTTGTCATAGGCGTTTGCATCCAGACCAAAGGCGATGGCGCCGCCAAAGGTGTTGGCGAGATCTGCCCAGAACCGCTGGTCGAAATCCGAATAGGTGCTGGAGCTGGTGAACTTCGCAAAACCCAGATCATAGTCGATCGTGGCGTTCAGGATGGTCTGCTTACCCGTGAACCGGTCCGGCTGATCGGAGATGCGGTTTTCGCGACCGAGCGACGGACTGGTCAGCGAGGAGTCCTTGGGATCGCTGTTTTCGTACGAGCCGAGCAGGCGGATCGAAAGCCGATCGTTGGGCTTCCACAGAGCGATGACGCGCCCCCCATAGTCGACGAGCGTGTTCGAGTTGTGGACGCCGGTGCCGACGTTGTCGAGATAGCCCTCCTCATGCCGGTAGAAGCCGGCGGCGCGGATCGCGAGCTTGTCGTCGATGATCGGCACGTTGACCATCGCGTTATAGCGCTGACGCAGGGAGTCCGACCCGGTAAGGCCGATATCCACCAACGCCGACCGATCGAAATGGCCGAGGTCGGGGCTCTTGGTGAGGATGCGCATTGCGCCCGAGAGGGAGCCGGAACCGAACAGGGTACCCTGGGGACCGCGCAGGAACTCTACCCGCTCGACGTCGAACAGGTTGGGATCGACAACCGTCGTGTTGCCAATGGTCGAGACGGGAAGCTCGTCCAGATAGACCGCAACCGTACTCTGCAGGTTGGCACCATAGCCATTCGTGGCGATGCCGCGGACGGTGAAGTTGTTGAAGTTCTGCGTCGGACGATTGAGGACCACGCCGGGGGTTTCGCGCGCCACGCCCTCGAAGCCGACGATGCCCTTGCGCGTCAATTCGCCCTGCTGGAAAGCGGTCACGCTGATCGGGACGTCCTGGATGCGCTCTTCGCGCCGGGTAGCGGTCACCAGGATCTCGCCCCCTTCCGCCATGTCCTGCCGCTCCGCACGGTCGACCTGGCTGGCCGGATCGGAAGCCTCTTCCTGGGTTGATGGCTGCACCGGGTTGGTCGCGGCGCTCTGCGAATGGGCCACTGCCGGCGCTAGGACATTCAAGAACGCACTCGCGCATACCGATGCGCACAACAATCCCCGCATGCTCTCTCTCCTAATGAGGCGGACTTTTGCGTCCGCTCCCACGGCCTTGGTGCCATCCCGAGCAACGCCATGTCAACATTAACTCACGCGAGCGTGAGTTTCTTGCGGAGCAAACGCTGCTCCTCGCCCACAAATGAACCGGGGGGTTCGGTACCGCCCTTAGGGTTGTGAGAAGCCGCCCCTAGATCGCGAGGTCGGGAAACGGAGCATGGGGCCCCTTTTTCCCGTCGCAGATTGCGCGGAATCCGGCTGCCATGAACTGCGCCATGCGCTGCTTGACCGCGACGAAGTCCTCGGAGCGGCAAAGCCCCCCCGACAGCTTGTCAATACGCCCGGTCCTCGCGAGCGTGAGCATCAGCGCGCCGGTGACGAAGTGATAGCCCCAAAAGATGTCCTCGGGGCTGCAATCCGGCATCGCGCGCCGAAGGATGTCGATCAGGCGGAGAACCACGGGATCGAAATAGCCGTCCATCAGGTCGGCGCCCCATTCGGGAGTGTTGGCAACCTGCGCCCCGAGCGCGGCATAGTTCTTCCAGCCGTCCCCGCCCTGAATGTAGAGATCGAGGTCGGTGTCGAGGAAGGCGTGCAGCGCGCCTTCCACCGTGGGCGTCCCGCCGCAGGCCGCTTCATACTCGTCGAGCGCGCGCATGCGGGTTTCGCTCGTGACCACGGCACGGCGCGCGAAGACGGCGTCAAACAGTGCTTTTTTGTCGGTGAAATAGTAATTGAGAAGCGTTCGGTGCACGCCAATCTTGAGCGCAACGTCGTTGAGCGTAACGCCGTACAACCCATGCCGAGAGAATAGTTCCTCCGCGGCATCCAGGATCTGCTCGATCATCTCAGCGCGCTGCTCGGCCTTTCGGCCAGCACGCTTGCGTTTCGCTTGTTCAGTCACGCATTTTCTTCTGCCGGGGGAAACCTTCGGCGGTCAAGCACCAGTAACAGATGCATTTCATGCTGTTACGCACGTTGACGCGCCTCGAACTACAAGGTGTCGCATATCATTTGCGGACGCTTAGGGCCCTCCGGTGCTGCGCAACGCTGACCGCCCACGTCAGAACAAAGGTGCCGCGGTCGTCAGGAGGTTGTCGACGAACCGCCGGGGCAGCGAGCGCGCTGCGACACCGCCGTGGTCGATCTCCGTCGAAGCTGCAAGCCAGCGACGCTGATGCGCGCTGACCTCAAGGGCAAGCGCGCGGGATTCAAACAAGATGTTGTTCTCAAAGTTGAGGTCGAGGCTGCGGCGGTCCATGTTCGCGGAACCGACGAGCGCCAATGTGTCGTCCACCAACAAGGTCTTGGCGTGCAGCAAGCCGCCGCGAAACTCGTAGATACGGACGCCGGCCTTGGCCAACACAGGATAATAAGCGCGGCTGATTGCCCCGGTGATCCAGCTGTCGTTCCGGTTGGGGAAGACGATGCTGAGCTCCACTCCGCGGCGCGCGGCGGCGATGATGCTGTCGAGCAACGGCGGGTCCGGGGCAAAATAGGGGGTCGTGATCACCGCTCGTGTCTGGGCCGCAGCCAGAACCGCGACGAAGATGTTGGTCATCGTTGAATGATGCGACAACGGACCCGTCCCGACCGCGATCGCCGCAAACCCGCCCGCCAGAGGAGCCGGCGGATCGGCGGATAGCACGGGACGCATGTCTTCGCCGGTTTCGGTCATCCAGGCCGAAGCGAAAATCAGCTCTGCCTGGCGCGCGACCGGCCCCTCGTACCGGATGAGGATGTCGACCCAGGGCGCGTATCGACGCTTGGGCAGGAACGCCGGGTCGGCACAGTTCTGGCTGCCACACCAGGTGATCCCGCCATCGACCACCACGATCTTGCGATGGTTGCGCAGGTCGGTGCGGTGGCCAGCGAGGAAGCCGAGCCCGAGCGGAACCGGCAGCGATGCGCACAGATGCGCACCGGCTTCCTCCATCCGTGCCCAATGGGGGGAGCGGATGAGAGCACGGGACCCGATCGCATCGGCGACGATGCGGCAGAGCACCCCGCGCCTTGCCGCGCGGCATACGGCATCGAGGACCTTCAGTCCGTTATGGTCGCTCAGCCAGATGTAGAAGGAGAGATGAACGGTGCGCGTCGCCGCGTCGATGTCCGCGACGACCGCGTCGATTGCGGCGTCCGGTCCAGGCGCGACATGCGCCATGTTGCCGGTAGCGAGCCCCCATCGGCTTGCCGCTTCGCAGGTGCGGAACGCGTTTCTCGCCCATTCGGGCGGCTGGCTCGCCGAGGTGGACGGCGCGTAGGGCAACAGCGCTGCATAGGCCTCCCGCCCGCGCCTGCGAAACGATGGCGAGACCCAGGGCTCGCCGAATAACAGGTAGAGCACGGTGCCGATGCCGGGCAGCGCGATGAGGAGGAGAAGCCACGCCGCGCGCGCATAGGGCTCGCGCCGCTCCAGCAGCATCGCGCGGAGCAGGACCGCGAGGTACACGGTGCCCAGTGCCAGCCATATCGCCGTGTCGAGATCGACCATCCGTCACCTCGCAGCACCTGTGCAGCGACATCATGGGGCGTGCCCGACCCCGAACGCCTGATGGGCACGCCACGCCCCTTCGTCGGCGCAGGGCCTCAGAGTGCGTCGAGCAGCGTTCTCGCGGTCTGCGCGGACGACTGTGGATTCTGCCCGGTGATCAGCAGGCCGTCCTGGACCACATACGAGGCCCAGTCAGCGCCCTTCGAATAGATCCCGCCCTTCGCCTTCAGCTCGTCCTCGACAAGGAACGGCACCACATGGGTCAGGCCAACCGCCTCCTCTTCGGAATTGGCGAAGCCGGTTACCTTCTTGCCTTGGACGAGGGGACGGCCCTCTGCGGTTTGGACATGGCGCAGCACGCCTGGGGCGTGACAGACGAGCGCGACCGGCTTGCCCGCTGCCAGGAACCCCTCGATGAGCGCGACCGACTGGCGATCTTCGGCAAGGTCCCACAAGGGTCCGTGGCCGCCGGGATAAAATACGGTGTCGAAGTCGTCCTGCTTGACGTCCGCCAGACGAACGGTGCTGGACAGGGCTGCCATCGCCTCCGGGTCACCCTCGAAGCGGCGCGTCTCGTCCGTCCGGGAATCCGGTTCGTTGCTCTTCGGGTCGAGCGGCGGCTGCCCGCCCTTGGGCGATGCCAGGGTGACCTCGGCGCCCGCGTCCTTGAACGCGTAATAGGGGGCGGCGAGCTCCTCCAGCCAGAACCCCGTCTTGCGGCCCGTGTCACCGAGCGTGTCATGCGAGGTCAGTACCATCAACACGTTCATCGTCGCTTCCTTCCATGCCGCCGACCGATCGAAGCCGTTCGGCTTATGTCAAAGCGTTGAACCAGCCCGCCGCCTCGAAGTTTCGTTGTCGGCCCGAGCGACATGGAAAGGATGTCGCACCGGAGGGAGACGACGAGGTTGGGCATCCGTGCGGCGGGACGATGGGGTTGACCTCCGCGAGATCGTGCTATCGAAAGCCGAAGCTCGGCAAACGAGCCGTTGGGAGAGGCTGAATGCGGATCTGGAAAACCCTTGCCGTAGGACTGTTGGCAGCGGCAACCGTTGCCCCCGGGGTGGTCGCACAGGAGCCCAAGCACAACATCCTTACCGCGCAGGAGCGGTCGAATGGCTGGGAACTGCTGTTCAACGGTCGGGATCTTTCCGGCTGGGAGTCCTTTGGCGGGGGTGCGCCGGCACCGACCTGGAAAGTGAAGGACGGGACGCTCGAACTCACCAAGGCCGATGGCAAGATGAGCGGCACGGACCTGGTGACGAAAGACAGCTACGGCGCCTTTGAGCTTACGCTGGACTGGAAGGTCGCGCCCGGCGGCAACAGCGGAGTCCTCTACCTGGCGCGCTCCGTTCCCGGCGCCACACAGCTGTATGAAAGCGGCCTCGAGATGCAGGTCCTCGACGACGCGGGCCATTCGGACGGCAAAATCCCCACCCATCGTGCCGGGTCGCTGTACGACATGACGGTTCCGCCCGCGGGCGCTTCCCGCCCTGCAGGAAGCTGGAACCACGCGCGGCTTCTGGTCGAACCCGGCCGCATTCGTCAGTGGCTCAATGGCACCCCAACCGCGGATGTCTCGTACGGCGATGACGCCTGGCGCAAGCGTGTCACCGGATCGAAATTTGCCACGATGTCGTCGTTTGGCGTGTTCCCGAGCGGCGTCATCGGCCTGCAGGATCACGGCGAACCGGTGTCCTTCCGCAACATCAAAATTCGCAAACTAGGCGCCACAGCGATTGCGGGCGACAACGCTTCCGACTGAGGCAGAACCAGTGGTCGCCGGGCGGCGCGCTGAACGTGTGAATCACACTGGCAGCGCGGTGGTGTACTTCGTCGTCGCGAGCACGAAGTGCGAGGACGCCCCGGCGACCGACGGGTGGCCAAGCATCGTCTGCATCAGGAACTGGTTGTAGTCGAGCACGTCGGCCACGACGATGCGCAGGAGATAATCCCACTCGCCGGACATGGAGAAACACTCCACCACCTCCGGCCGGGTTTGCACGAAAGCCTCGAAGCTTTGCCGCGCGTCCGCCGCGTGACTGCGCATGCGGACGTTGCACATCACGTTGACGCCTCGCCCTACCGCCTCGGGATCGACCAGGCGGACCGCGCGACCCAGGATACCTGCGGCTTCCAGTGCCTTCACGCGCCGCCAGCAGGAGGCGGCGGAGGCGCCGACCTGTTCGGCCAGATCTGCGTTGCTGAGGGTTGCGTCCTCCTGCAGCAGGCGGACGATTCGGCGGTCGATCGGGTCCATTACGCGATCCTGTTTCATCGATGCACCATTACGCGTAATCTCATTTCGCAAACATTGATAAACCCGCTTCTATTGACGAGCAATCTTCACGTGGCGGTGAGATGCTGCTGCCATGAGCGATGACCTAGGAAAGCCTCCTCCAGGAGCCGCCGCAGACTGGACCGTTCCGCAGCGGTGGGAATCCTACACGCCGGAGGATCACGCCACCTGGGATCGTCTTTTCGACCGCCAGGCGCAGCTCTTACCCGGGCGAGTGACCCCATTGTTCCTGCAGGGGCTCGACCTTCTGCGCTTGTCGAAGCCCGGCATTCCCGACTTCGAGGAACTGTCCGAACGGCTGATGAAGGCGACCGGCTGGCAGGTAGTGGCAGTGCCTGGGCTGGTGCCGGACAGCGTGTTCTTCGATCATCTCGCGAACCGTCGTTTCGTTGCCGGCAACTTCATCCGGCGACCCGATCAGCTCGATTATCTGCAGGAACCCGACATCTTCCATGATGTCTTCGGGCATGTGCCACTGCTCGCGAACCCGGTGTTTGCCGACTACATGCAGGCCTATGGTCGTGGCGGTCAGCGTGCTGCGGCTGCCGGCGCCATCGACCGCCTGGCGAGGCTTTACTGGTATACGGTCGAGTTCGGCCTGATCCGCGCGGGCAGCGGCCTGCAGCTCTATGGCGCCGGGATCGTCTCCTCTTTCTCGGAGTCCCGCTTCGCGTTGGAGGACCCCTCGCCCAACCGGATCGGCTTCGACCTGAAGCGCGTGATGCGAACCCGCTACCGCATCGACGACTTCCAGCAGACCTATTTCGTCATCGACAGCTTCGAGGACCTGCTCGACCAGACGCTGAACAACGATTTCGGCCCGATCTACGCCCAACTGTCCGAGGCGGCCGACATCGGCACCGAAGAGGTCCTCGCCACCGACCACGTCTACCACCGCGGCACGCAGGATTATGCGCGGGCAAAACTTGCGACATGAGCGCGTCGGCACCGCCCCCCCTTCCCATCTTCTGAAAGGATTCCCATGACACAGGCAAACCCGCTCGGCCTTGCTGGCTTTGAATTCTGCGAATTCACCTCGCCCGACCCGGAGCAGCTTGGCCGTCAGTTCGAGCAGATGGGCTTCGTGCAGGCGCACCGGCACCCGACGAAAAACGTCATCCGCTACAAGCAGGGCCGCATCAACCTGTTGCTGAACGCTGAGCCCGAAGGCCAGGCCGCCGAATTCCGCGCTGCCCATGGTCCCTCCGCAAGCGGAATGGCCTTCCGCGTCGCCGATCCAAAGGCCGCGCTCGACTATGCGATTTCTCAGGGCGCGGTTGCGGTCGATGCCGCACGCGGAACACTCGGCCCCGATGCCGCTGTGATCGAGGGCATCGGCGGGTCCTACCTCTACTTGGTCAAGAGCGGCGCCGATCTCTACGCCAACTGGGAAGAGGTGCCTGGGTGGCAGGAAGCCGAGGCACGCAACTCCGTCGGGCTCGATATCCTGGACCACCTCACCCACAATGTGCGCCGGGGCGAGATGCGGTCTTGGTCGAGCTTCTATGGACGGCTGTTCGGGTTCGAAGAGCAGAAGTTCTTCGACATCAAGGGTCAGGCCACCGGCCTGTTCAGCCAGGCGATGATCGCCCCCGACGGTGCGATCCGCATCCCGCTCAACGAGAGCCAGGACGAGAACAGCCAGATCGAGGAATTCATCCGCGAATACAACGGCGAGGGGATCCAGCACCTGGCCCTCACCACCGACAACATCTACGAAACGGTCGAGAAGCTGCGCGAGCGCGGTGTCCGGCTGCAGGACACGATCGAGACCTATTACGAGCTCGTCGACAAGCGGGTCCCGGGGCATGGCGAGGACCTGGAGCGGCTGCGGCGCAACCGTATCCTGATCGACGGCTCGGTCGAGACCGGGGAGGGTATCCTGCTCCAGATTTTTACCGAGAACATGGTCGGCCCGATCTTCTTCGAGATCATCCAGCGCAAGGGTAACCAGGGCTTCGGGAACGGCAATTTCCAGGCATTGTTCGAATCGATCGAACTCGACCAAATCCGCCGCGGCGTTATCTCTGTCGATGCGTGATCGGCTGAGAGGAAGGGCATGAGCATGGAGACCGCGGCCGCGACAGGGACACGGGGCGCTTACCTGCCCGGCTTCGGCAACCATTTCGCGACCGAGGCGGTACCAGGCGGGCTGCCGGTCGGGCGCAACAGCCCGCAGCACGTGCCGTTCGGCCTCTATGCCGAGCAACTGTCGGGTACCGCCTTCACGGCGCCTCGGGCGGAGAACCGACGGTCATGGTTGTATCGTCTCCGCCCTGCAGCGCAGCACCCGCCGTTCGTGCGGTCCGGGGCGGCACCGAACCTGCGTTCGGGGCCGTTCGCGGAGGTGCCGCCGTCGCCCAACCGGATGCGGTGGGACCCCCTGCCCTGGCCCGAAGCGGCAACCGACTGGCTCGACGGGCTTGTCACCTATGGCGGCAACGGCAGCCCGGCCGCACAGGAAGGCGTCGGCATCCACCTTTATGCCGCGACCGCGGACATGGCGCGCGCTTTCTTCTCGGCCGATGGCGAGCTGCTGATCGTCCCGCAGGAGGGTTCGCTCTCGATCACGACCGAGCTTGGCCGGATCGACCTCGCGCCACTTCAAGTGGCGCTGATCCCGCGGGGAGTGCGATTCCGCGTCACCCTGCCGGACGGGCGTGCACGCGGCTATGTGCTCGAGAATTATGGCGCCCTGTTCCGGCTCCCCGACCTGGGGCCGATCGGGGCCAACGGCCTTGCCAATCCGCGCGATTTCGAGACGCCGGTCGCATGGTTCGAGGATGTCGACGCCCCTTGCACGCTCGTCCAGAAATTCCAGGGGAGCCTGTGGGAGACCACGCTAGGCCACTCGCCGTTTGACGTGGTGGCCTGGCACGGTAATCTCGCGCCTTGTCGCTATGACCTCTCCCGCTTCAACACCATCAACACGGTGAGCTTTGACCATCCGGACCCGTCGATCTTCACGGTCCTGACCAGTTCCAGCGACACGCCCGGCACCGCGAATTGCGACTTCGTGATCTTCCCGCCCCGCTGGATGGTCGCCGAAGACACCTTCCGCCCGCCCTGGTTCCACCGCAACGTGATGAGCGAGTTCATGGGCCTCGTGACCGGAGCCTATGATGCCAAGCAAGGCGGCTTCGCGCCCGGCGGCGCGAGCCTCCACAACCAGATGAACGGGCACGGCCCGGACCGCGCGAGCTATGAAAAGGCAGTCGCGGCCGAGCTCGTGCCGCACCGGATCGAGGATACGATGGCCTTCATGTTCGAAACACGCCACGCCGTCGCGGTGACCCGCTGGGCGGCCGAAGCGCCGACGATGCAGCTCGACTATGACGACGTCTGGTCTGATTTCGCGAAGGCGGAGTTGCCGCGGTGAACCACATCATTGACGAGACACATGATCCCGCACACACCAGCTGGGTTCCGGGCGCCGACGACCACGCGGAGTTCCCGATCCAGAACCTGCCGCTCGGCATCTTTTCCAACGGAGCAGACCCGCGCGGCGGGATCGCAATCGGTGACCAGATCCTCGACCTCGCCGCGCTTGCCCAAAGCGGCCTCTTGGAAGGGTCCGCGCTGGAGGCGGCTGTCGCGGCCTCGGGTCCGACGCTGAACCCGCTGCTGGCGCTGGGCCCGGAACCGCGCCGGGCGCTCCGGCGCGCGGTCTCGACGCTGCTCAGCGATCCGGGGGAGCAGGATGTCGTCTCCCACTGCGTGCATCCGGCGGCAGCGTGCACGCTCCACCTTCCGGCCACTGTCGGCGATTACACCGACTTCTATGTCGGCATCCATCACGCGACCAACGTCGGCAAGGTCTTCCGCCCGGACAACCCGCTTCTGCCCAACTATAAATATGTGCCGATCGGCTACCATGGTCGCGCCTCATCGGTTCGCGTATCGGGCACCCCGCTCGTCCGGCCGCTCGGGCAGCTGAAAGCCCCTGACGCAGAGACGCCGGTGCGCGCGCCTACCCGGCGGCTCGATTTCGAGCTGGAGATGGGCGTGTGGATCGGCACCGGCAACGCGCTGGGCGAGACGATCCCGATTGCCGGCGCGGCGGACCATGTCGCGGGGCTCTCCCTCCTCAACGACTGGTCGGCGCGAGACATCCAGGCGTGGGAGTATCAGCCGCTGGGCCCGTTCCTCGCAAAGAACTTCCTGACCACCGTATCGCCCTGGATCGTCACCGCCGAGGCACTCGCCCCCTTCCGTACCGCGCAACCCGGGCGCCCGGAGGGTGACCCCGCGCCGCTCCCCTATCTGCTCGATGCTGACGATCAGGCAAGCGGTGCATTCGCGATCACGCTAGAGGTGAGCCTGTCGTCCGAGGCGATGCGCGCGGCGGGCATGGCCCCGGTCCGGCTGAGCCGCAGCGCCGCGACCCACATGTACTGGACGATCGCGCAGATGGTCACCCACCATGCCTCCAACGGATGCGATCTGCGTCCGGGGGACCTGCTGGGCACCGGCACCATCTCGGCACCAGCGCGCGACGGGTTTGGAAGCCTGCTCGAGCTGACACGGGCGGGCGCAGAACCGATCACGCTACCGACTGGCGAGCTTCGCAGCTTCCTGGAGGACGGTGACGAGCTGACGCTCGCCGGTCGCGCGGAGGCGACGGGCTATCGCTCGATCGGCTTTGGCCCGTGCACCGGCGTCGTGCTGCCCGCAACGTCGGCATGATCTGCCTTCACGGCTATTGGCGATCGAGCGCGGCCTATCGGGTCCGCATCGCGCTCAACCTAAAGGGGGTCGGGTATCGGCAAGTGACCCACGACCTGCGCACCGGGGCGCAGCGCCAGAACGGCTATGCCATGCTGAACCCCCAACGCCTGGTGCCGGCGCTCGAGACCGACCACGGGGTCCTGACGCAGAGCCTGGCGATCCTGGAATGGCTGGAGGAGGCGCACCCCCAGCCGGCGCTGCTCCCCACCTCCCCGCGAGATCGCGCGACCGTCCGGGCGATGGCCGACCTGGTCGCCTGTGACATCCACCCGCTCAACAACCTGCGCGTGCTCAGCGCGCTGCGTGGTGAGCTCGGCGCCAACGAAGCGCAGGTGTCCGGCTGGATCGCCCACTGGATCGCCGAGGGTTTCGGGGCGCTGGAAACGCTGGTCGAGCGGCATGGCGGACGCCATGCGTTCGGGGACGCTCCGACATTCGCCGACTGCTGCATCGTCCCCCAAGTCTATTCGGCTGAGCGCTTCGAGGTCGATCTCGCGCCGTTCCCGCGCATCCGCAGCGTCGCCCAAGCCGCGAGGGCGCTCACCGCCGTCGCGGCCGCGCATCCTGATCGGCAGCCCGACGCGGATCCCGCCTGAACGACGGCAGCCGCATCTCGTCGCATACGGCAGCATCCGATATAATTTGCTCGATCCCTAGAAGCAGCCTCGATCCGCGGACCATCCGCTCTCCCAATCTCCCGATTTCGATCGCGCTATTGCCGGGTCAGACTGTCAGACGGAGCAATCCTTTCGCCCCAGCAGCTCTGATGTAAGTGCGGCCAAGGCGGTCAGCGTAGCCTCGCTGACGTGATGCTCGATCCCTTCCGAATCCGCGTCGGCCGTGGCTTCATCGATGCCGAGGGCGCGCAGGAACTCCAGCACGATCCGGTGCCGGCGCCGCGCCTCTTCGGCCATCGCTCGACCGCTCTCGGTGAGAAAAATCGACCTGTATGGGCGGTTCTCCACCAAGCCCTCACGCTTGAGGCGCGTGACGATCTTGGAAGCGGTTGCCTGTGCCACGGCCATGTTATCGGCGATGTCGGTCAGTCGCGCTTCGCCGAACTCGGCGGTCAGGTCCGCGATGAGCTCGACATAATCTTCCGCAACCTCAGTGAGGTGCGCTTCACGCGTCTTGCGAAATGCGGCCGCCCGTCGCGCGGTGTTGCCGCTCATCCCGTCCTCACCTGTTCGATGCTGCATCAGTCAGACTAGCTCCCCGCTTTGGCTGAAAAACGGGTGATCCTCAAGCCGAGACCGCGGGACACTCCATGCCAATGACGTCGCCTACCTCCCGCAGATATTGCCCCTCGCCTCCGAACCACGCTTCCGCTACACGGTGTAGCCATAGCTAACTTTGGGGTGCGGAGATGGCGTTCAGAGCTCTCGTACTGTCGGCGTGCCTGCCTATGGCAACACCGGCGCAGGCTCAGGACGGCACCCTGTCGCCAACGGCGAGCGGCGCGATGCCAGTCACAGCTGACGTGGGCGGAGAGACATCCGGTTCCGGAGCGCCCGTGGCCAACAGTGGCCAATCTGAACCGGATGATCTCGTCGTGACCGGCACGCGCACGGCCCGCACTCGGCGTGACACGCCGATCCGCACAGACGTAATCGGCTCCGCGCTGCTCAGTCGCGCCGCGCCGCGCAACCTGGGCGATGCGATCGACTTTCTTCCCGGCGCTAGGGCCGAGAACAACTGCCAGAACTGTAACACGACCGAGATCCAGCTTCTCGGCCTGCCGGGCAGCTACAACCAGATCCTGCTCGACGGCCTCCCGCTCGTGACCGGTGTCGCTGCGGTCTATGGCGTGGAACAGGTGCCAGCCGTGCTGGTCGAGCGGATCGAGGTCGTAAAAGGCGGTGGCTCCGCGCTCTATGGTCCTGGCGCGGTTGCCGGCGTCGTCAACGTGATCCCGCTGCGTCCGGAACGCGACGGTTTTCGCAGCACGCTTGATCTGCAGCTGCCGGGCGGCGAGCGGGCAGTTTCTTCCTCGATCGTCGGTAGCAAGGTGCTGGCGGACGGTCGCGGCTTTGTGAACGCCTATGCGCAGGCCGAACATTCGCCGGCGATAGACCTCAACGACGACGGCTATAGCGAACTCGCGCGACGCCGCCTTGCGACCACTGGCGCACGCGGGGAATGGAAGCCCGGCGAGGCCACCACGGTTGCACTCGACTATCAGTACACGCGCGAACGACGCCGTGGCGGCAATCGGCTCGATCAGCCCTGGTTCCTCGCCAATATCACCGAGGCGATCGACAGTGACGTTCATCGCGGCAGCGCCAGCGTTGCTCAACAACTGGGCGAACAGACGAAGGTGGCCGGCGTGTTCGCTTTTTCCGACCTAGCGCGGAAGGCGTTCTACGGCGGGCTGGGTGATGTGGTCGCCGACCCTGCAGATCCGGGCTTCGACCAAGCCCTCTTCGATGCGGCCGTTGCGGTGAGCCGCACCCAGTATAGCCGCACGCGCGACCGCTTTCGCTTCGGCGAGGTTCGCCTGGAGTCCGTGCAGGGTCGCCATGCGCTGCTCGGCGGGATTCAATACCGCTGGGAAGGCGTGCGGGATCGCAATACCGACGTGGACGATCGGGTGCTGGGCACGATCGTAGAGGACGATTTTTCCACGCTCGGCGGCTTCGTGCAGGACGAGTGGACGTTGAACGAGGGGTTGCGGCTCGTGCTAGGCGGGCGGATCGACAAGAGTTCCGAGCTCGACGATGTGGTCGTTTCGCCGCGTATCGGGCTTTGGGCTTCGCCCACATCGTCCCTGGTGCTGCGCGCCAACTATTCGACCGGCTACCGCGCGCCCGAGGTGTTCAGTGAGGACATTCACATCGACGTGCTGGGGGCCGATCCGATCCGGGTGCGCAATGCCGACGGTTTGCGGGAGGAACATGCCGACAGCTATGCGTTGGGCTTCGACTGGCGACCGGCGTGGAACGACGGAGCGTTCACCCTTGACGGGCAAGCCTATCTGACCCGGCTGTCCGATACCTTCTTCCTTGGCCCGATCGAGGAGGCGACGGACGGCACCTTGTTTCGCACCCGTTCGAATACCGGGGGCAGCCGCGTGATGGGCGCTGAGATCAGCACGTCGTACCGCCTGACGTCCTCCCTGCGGCTGCTGGCGAGCGGCGTGTACTTGGACGCGCGATACGATGACCGGCAGACCGTCTTCGAGGAAGAGGACGAGGGTATCGTGCTGACCACCCGGCGTTATCTCAAGAGCCCGCAATGGTCTGGCGTCGGGCAGATCCTGTGGGATGCGACGCCCAATCTCGATGTGTTCGTCGGCCTGCGCTACATCGGGCGCATGGACGTGCTGAACAATCGAGCCGCCGAAATCCGGCGCGTCGGTGACTTCCTCATGGCAGACCTCACGGCAACCCGGCATTTCGCATTGAATGCGGACGGGTCGCGTGAGGTGGACCTGACGCTTGGGGTGAAGAACGCCACCAACGTGCGTCAGCGCGACCTGGAGGTCGGAGCCAGCCGCGACAGCACCTATGTCTATGGCCCGCGCCTGCCGCGCACCTTCTTCGTCCGGCTCAGTGCCCATTATTAGGCGCCTTGCGATCACGGCCGCGGCGCTTCTGTGCATCGCTGCATCTCCGCTGAAGGGCGACTATCATCGCCTCGACCGGGGTGCTCCCAGGCCAGCCACGACGCCGACCGGGCCGGTACTGGTCTACTATGGTGCAAGTTGGTGCGGGCCCTGTCGCGCCTTCATCCCGGAGCTGATCGCCGCCTACCCCCGACTTCGCCAGCAAGGCGTGGAGATACTGTTCGTTGCGGACGAGAGCTGTGCGGCCGCACTGGACTATGCGCGCACCGTGCGGATGCCGTGGCTGCTGCTACCGTGCGATCCCGCCCGCACCGCGCGGCTCCGGCGACTTGGCGGATCGGCACTTCCAGGATTGGTGCTGCTGGATGCGACGGGCAACGTCTCGGCGTCGAGTTGGCACGCAAACGGCACGAGTGGTCCGCGAGCGACATTGGCCCGCATCTTGTCCGAATGGCCGTGACCCGGGCACTGATCACGCAGGCCGTTCGTCAGTAGACCCAATCCAGCTGAACCCACGTCTTGTCTGTATCGGTCGCGAACGTGTCGGCTCGATAGCGGGCGTGGCGGAGCGACACGAGCGTCCGGCGCAGCTTCACACTGGCGAGGAGATCAATCTCCTTCCCATAATGCTCGCCGAGTCGATCGCTGCGAAAGCGGTGCCAGGTTCCGGCGAGCGTGATCGCGTCCGCGCCCAGTACGTCCTTCCACCCATAGCCGCCGCCCAGGTATAGATCGCGCACGCCGTTGGGCGGGGTCGTCAGGAATTTGTCGGCCCAGCCCTGGAACTTGAAGTTCGTGCCCAGCGGGGTCTGAAAGCTCGTGAACGGCACACCGCGGTCCGCGCCCAGCACTTCGTACCCCCCGTTGAGCGACAAACCCCCGAGGGAGAGCGTGGCATCGGCGAGATAGTAGTTCGCGTGGTAGCGGTTGGGGTTGCGATGCCAGTCACTCTGACGCGCGTAGCTTAGTTGCCAGGCCAGCTTCGTGCTCGGCGAAAAGGCGCGCGACCCGGCCAGCCGCGCGCCATAGCTCTGGCTGGAGAGCCGATACTCCTGCAGGGCAGCTTCATCCTGATCGACGAGATAAGCGAAACCCGTGAGAGTGCCGATCGGTGTGGCATAAGAGAGGTTGGCGAACACATTGTCGCCGCCCACCGCCTGCGGGCGCGCACCGCGGCCATCGATCCCCCAGATCGTCCGGACGCTCCACGCATAGGCTACGTCCAGCTTGAGCTTCGGGAGCGGCATCAGTTCGGCGCGGACGGCGTCGAAAGTCTGTGCATTGTCGCGGAATCCGACGTTGCCGACGAAGCGCTCATCGTCGAGGGCAATGCGTTGCCGCCCCGCGGTCAGGGCGAACGCCTTGCTCTGGTACCGGACCTGTGCCCGATAGAGCGCGATGTTCTGCGGATCCGCGACCAGCGGGCGCGACGCGTCGCCGGTCAGGCCGTCGAAGTAATGGTCGACTGCGGCAAGCGTGCCCTGCGCCTCGACCAGCGCGCTCCATCCGTCCAGCGTCGCCTCGATGCCGCTGCGGACCCGGATCGTAAGCGCGTCGGCGTCGCGAGCCAGCCCGTCCTGCTCGACATGTTCGTAGCGCACGCGCGCGTCGACGAGCGGTTTGACCTCTATGTCCTGCGCGTAGGCAGGCTCTGCGAGCGCCAGTGCGGTCATCGACAAGAAGAAGTGCTTCACGACGAACTCCTCAGCCGGCAGAGCCAATGAGCCGAACCGCGCTCGCGCGCGTGCCGGCCAGTCCCACTTCTAGGCGCGCACCTCGTTGCTCCAGCAGTGACGCTCGAGGCCTGCGCTGCCACCTTCGGGACAATGCTGGAATACGTAGGATCACGCCCCGTCCTGCCCCCAGGGTACTGACCGCGCGGAAGCGGCGTGAAGCTCAGAGAGCAAAAGGGGTGCGGTTGATTACGGCTGTTCGCATGGCGTCGGCGCGATGAAGCGTTGTTTGCGGGTTCTCCCGCCCCGCCCCCGCGCCGAGCCTGCAAAAGTCAGGCTAGCGGGTGCCATCCCGATGGGTGATTGCCGCACGACGTCCGAAGTTGTTCAACAAGGGGCGCCAGCATCGCGTCTACTTCTGCCGCTCAGACGCGAATGCGGTCGATCTGCGAGTCCACGATAGTCTTGAACCGGCCCGGGTCCTCCAACGCGCGGGCGACGAGCATGGCACCGTACACGGCTGCCATAAAGTTCTCGGCCTCCAACTTCGGCGACGTCTCCAGGCTCATCGTTCCTTGACGGACGCCCAGTGCCAGAACGCCGTCCAACCAAGCGGCGAGGTCAGCGAAATGCCCGCGCACTGCGGCCGCGATCGGCTCCGGAAGGGCGGGTAGTTCAGCGGCCAACACCGCTGCCAGGCAGAAGGGCGCGCTCTGGTCCTGTATGCAGCGCTCCCAATAGCCGGTGTACATCAGCAGCTGGTCCATGGCAGCCGGCGCGTTCTCCCTAAGAAAGGCAATCTGCGCCCGGATACGTGCGCGCCCTTCCTCCACAACCCGGATGACGAGGTCGACCTTGGAGGGGAAGTGGTGATGGATGCTCGGCTTTCGAATGCCGAAACGCTCCGCGAGATCGGCGTAGCTGAAACCATTGTACCCACCGCGCATGATGAGCTGCGCAGCCCCGTCGACCAGCTTCTCCGCAGTATTTCCTAGTGCCGCAGCCACGCTACCTACCTCCTGATAGGGCCGATATATGCCGTTCTCGCTGTGGTGCAAACTCGCATCCTTGTCGTGCTTGTCGCGGTTTCTTCGGAACCAATTCCCCGCGAGACGGTTGACCCGGCCTCGCCTACCTACTAGTCGGTTTGTGTCTGGAGAAATGTCATGGCCTCTCATCCCATCGAAAATCGTGCGCCCTCTTCCCCATCCAGCTGGCTTCGTAGCTATTATTTCACCCGGTTCGCCTTCTCGGCGCTGTGGGTTGCCGCCGCCTTTACCCTTGCACAACACGCCCCGGCCCTCGCAGCCCTGATGTTGGTTGCCTATCCGGCGTGGGACGCGATTGCCAATTACGTCGACGCCCGCCGCAGCGGCGGCATCGCCCGTAACAAGAGCCAGATGCTCAACTTCGTCGTCAGCGTGGCGACGGCCATCGCGGTGGCCGTGGCGCTCGGGCTGAGCAACAACGCCGTTCTTCAGGTATTCGGCGTGTGGGCTGCTCTCGCTGGCCTGTTCCAGCTCGTCACCGCCGTCCGGCGATGGAGTTCCTGCGGCGCGCAATGGGCTATGATCCTCAGCGGCGCCCAGTCGATCCTTGCAGGCGGCTTCATGCTCAAGATGGCCGCAGGAACTGAACCCGTCGGCATCGCCAACATCGCGCCCTATGCCGCGTTCGGCGCCTTCTACTTCCTGGTGTCGGCCCTGTGGCTCACGGTTAGCGAAGCTCGGCGGGCCTCGAAGCGCGCCGCCATATAAACCGCCCAAGCGCCTGCACACTCGGTCTGCTTCATGTAGGCTCGGGTTGTGCGGACCGCCGGTGCTCAACCGAACAGAGGCTAACTCGATGCGCAACTTCGACGCGATCATCATCGGTGCCGGTCAAGCCGGCCCGCCACTAGCCGGACGGCTCGACGCCGCTGGTATGTCAGTGGCCATCATCGAACGCCACCTCGTCGGCGGGACTTGCGTTAACACCGGCTGTAAGCCGACCAAGACGCTGGTTGCCAGCGCCCATGCCATCCACACGGCGCAACGAGGCAGCGACTACGGCTTCTCCCTGGAGGGGCCAGTCTCTGTCGACATGAAGGCGGTGGCAGCGCGCGCGCGGAAAGTGATCGTAGACTCCCGGACTAGCAACGAGACTTGGCTCTCGGACCTCTCACGCGTCGAGCTGATCCGCGGCGAAGCACGCTTCGAGGGTCCGCACATCGTCACGGTGAACGGGGAACGCCTGACGGCGCCGCGCATCTTCATCAACGTCGGCGGCCGGGCGGTAATTCCCGACCTGCCCGGCGTCGGGGACGTGCCCCTCCTCACGAACAGCGACATGGTCGCGCTCGATAGCCTGCCGCGACACCTGGTGATCATCGGCGGCAGCTACATCGGACTGGAGTTCGCCCAGATGTACCGGCGCTTCGGCGCCGAGGTGACGATCGTCGAGCGTTCGGACCGCCTGATCTCGCGCGAGGATCCGGACGTGTCTGCGACGGTGCGTGAGATCCTGGAGGCAGAGGGCGTCACCGTCCGCACGGGCGCCACCTGCATCGGCTTCAAGCGGTGCGGCGATGCGGTAGCGGTGACGGTCGATTGCGCGGAGGATCCCCGCCCGGTGGTCGCCACCCATGTTCTGATGGCAGTCGGCCGGCGCCCCAATACCGACGACCTCGGCCTAGACGCGGCCGGCATCGCCGCCGACAGCCGCGGCTATATCACCGTCGACGACCATCTGCAGACCAACGTGCCCGGTGTCTGGGCGCTGGGCGATTGCAACGGTCGCGGTGCCTTCACCCACACCGCCTATAATGATTTCGAGATCGTGGCGGCGAACCTGCTCGACGGAGACGATCGCCGCTTAAGCCAGCGCCTGCCGGGCTATGCACTCTACATCGATCCACCGCTCGGCCGCGTCGGCATGACCGATGCCGAGGCTGCGAAGAGCGGCCGCCGACTGCTCCACGCCAAGCGCCCGATGACTCGCGTCGGACGCGCCGTCGAAAAGGGCGAGACCCAAGGCTTCATGAAGATCGTGGCCGACGCCGACACCCGCCGCATCCTGGGCGCGGCGATCCTCGGCACCGGCGGCGACGAGGCCATTCACGGCATCCTCGACATGATGAACGCCGATCAGCCGATCGAAGCGTTACGATGGGCGGTTCCGATCCATCCGACGGTTTCCGAATTGATCCCCACTGTCCTGCTCGATCTCAGAGCTGCCAAGTAGCCGACGGTTGGCGGGAGTCGAAGGCGCCCAAGCCGCGCGGCTCGGAGATGAACCTTAGGAACAGCGATGCGCCTCTTGCTAGCACCGATCTTTGCCTTTGCCCTTATTGGTACGACCACGCCCGAAACGCGGTTTTCCGTGACTCTTGCCCGCGACGATACCGGGCATGCTGGTGGTCGGCTGCTGCTGTTTGCCGAGGCGGCCACGGCGGAAAATGCGACATTTGACGCTGTCGATATCCGAGGCCCGGGCGACAGGATTGCGGTTGCAGCGCGCGACATCACAGACTTCGGCCCCGATCGTCGCGTCACTATCGACACGGAGGAAAGTGCGTTCTCCACGGGCTTCACAACGCTTCCTGCAGGTCCGTATCGGGTGCAAGTCGTGCTCGATCGGAACCGCGACTATGCCTACGGCGGCCGCGGGCCGGGCGATCTCGTGTCGAAAGTCGTAACTGTCCGCTTTCCGCTTACCTCCGTCCCTTCCATCGCACTGGAAGATGCCGTCTCCCCTGCGGCAGCCCAGTTCGACACCGCGGGGCTTCCGCCCCGGGCGGCGGAGCAAATCACCGCATCCCGCGCGCATCTGCACGAGGAACAGATCACGTCGAACGCACTGACGCGCTTCCGCGGCACAGAGCAAAAGATCCGCGCCTGGATACTGACGCCTCCCGGCTACGATTCAAAGGCGCGGGTAACCTATCCGACCGTCTATACGGCCGGGGGTTTCGGGACGACGCACAAGCTGGACGGGCAACAGCTCTCGCGGATCTGGCACCTCATGGAGGCGGGCGCCATACCGCCCATGATCTGGGTCGCGGTCGATTATGCGACCGCCACCGGCACCACTGAGTTCGCAGATAGCGTCAACAATGGCCCATGGGGCCTCGCGCTGGTCACTGAGGTGATCCCTACGCTGGAGGCAAGGTACCGGATGGATGCCAAGCCGTCCGGCCGGTTCCTGACGGGCCACAGCTCGGGAGGATGGTTCGCGCTCTGGACGATGGTGCGATATCCCGCATTCTTCGGGGGAAGCTGGGCGACTTCACCGGACCCGGTCGACTTTCACGATTTCCTGGGCGTCGACCTCTATGCACCCGATGCGAACATGTATCGCGACTCACGTGGTGCGCCCCGCCCTCTGGAGCGCGATCACGGCAAGATACTGGCGACCATCGAGCAGGCAGCAAAGCTCGAGGCCATCCTGGGGCGTGACGGCGGGCAATTCCGCTCCTTCGACTGCGCCTTCTCGCCGCGCGGCGCAGACGGGAGCGCCGCCTTCCTGTTCGATCGCCAGAGCGGCGCCATCGAACCGACGGTCGCGGCCTATTGGCGCGAAAACTACGACATCTCGCGCCGCATTGAGACCAACTGGGGACAGCTGAAGCCGTACCTGGAGGGCAAAGTACACGTGACGACCGGTGCTGCGGACTCGTTCTATTTGGAGCGTTCGGTTCGGCGTCTTGAAGGCACGTTCCGCAAAGTTGGCGCGCGCGCGGAGTTCACCTACGTCCCTAACGCCTCGCACGGGGTGTCGGAGGTCTATGCACGAGGGGAGGATCGCAGCGCGCTATGGAAGGAAATAGCGAGTGCAATGTATGCGGTCGCGCGCCCCGGACGTGCTGCGGCGAAGGACAGCCAACCAAGGGGACATAACAACCGCAATCAGCTGGAAGACAGGAGGATTACGCCTGCGCGGACTAGAGTGACTTGATTTTGAGCGCTCGTTCGTTCCAAAGTTTCGCCGGCGACGGGAGTGCATGACAGAACCAGCGTAATGCCTTCGGCGAGATCAGCGGCTGCCATAGCGATGCCCCGAGCAGCTCCCGGATCCCGGCGGCGCCGCCGCCCCCCCGGCACGCAAGCGCCCACACATACGCACAGGCGAGATCGAAGCTTGCGACGTCTAGTGCTCGCGACTGCTCATTGGCGGATTTCAAACGTGTCAGCCATGCGTGTGTCCACTCCAGGAAGTCACCGGGCAGTTCGACACCAGTGAGGTTTGCCTGGCCGAGCAAGGCATGACGCGCAGCTTCCTCCGCCGTCGGGTCGACCCCGATCGCGAGCAGCCGGGAACGGCACATGCGTGCCTTCGTCTCCCGTATCTGAACGTGATACTCCCGAACCATCTGGCCGCTGTGCAAGCGACGGTCGATTAACGTCTGCGGCAGGTTGGCGAGACGATGATCGCGGGACAGTCGCTGAAGGACATCGACGTCGCAGCAAACCGGAAACGCGCCATTGTATCGATAGCGTTGCAGAACATCGGCGCGGCCCGTCAACGACGACTGTTGAAATGCAGAGCGGAAGACAAGCCACGCGGAAATCAGTTCGTGATCAAGCGGCGGTAGCCGCCGACCCGGCTTGCGGCGACCATCTGCGCGGAGCTTGCCCGCAGCGGAGCCTACCATCGCGAGCTCCGCGTGCCGCTCCAGGTAAGCGACCTGGACCGCGAGCCGGCGCGGACGCGCCACGTCGTCGCTGTCCAGCCAGGCGATGTACTTGCCAGTAGCGGCATCGAGCCCGGTGTTTCGCGATGCCGCCTCGCCCATGTTGCTAGGATGGCGCAGATAGCCCACACGAGCGTCCCGCACCTCTGCGACCCTCTGCTGCGTATCATCGGTCGAGCCGTCATCGACCACGATGACCTCAACGTCCTGCATCGTCTGCGCCAGGATGCTGGAGATCGCATCGACAACAAAGTGTGATCGATTGTGCGTTGGGATAATGACTGAGACTAGCGGCATTGTAGCAGCGCCTTGATGTAGATGTGGTGAAACGCGTGGTGTTGCCCGCTAATGAGCGGCAGAAACCCCGCCGTGGATCAGCTATGCACGTCCCGGCGTCTTCGAATTCGCACTGACGGCTTGCGCCGAGATGCTTGGACGCTCGCGGAGCCTGTAGGTAGACACGCGCTTGCGCCCCAACTTCACTCGGCCTTCGAGACGGTAGCTTTGAGCCAACAGTTCCAGGGCCAAAGAGCGGATCTCAGGTCGCTCGCCATCGTAGGGTGGCCCCATGACCACCACTTCGGGCCTCGCCGAGAAGACGTGTCGAATTTCAGATGCCTGATCGACGCCGATAGCTCCCGCTTCCCGGGCTCGAGTAAGATGGCTCGGGAAGACGTAGCGGGAAACAGCGCATCGGCCAGTCGCTGGATACAGCATGCTGGAAGAAGAATAGACGTAAAGGCAGCCCGGACCCCGTCCAACGGAATCGACTAGGCGCGCGAACTCGTGGGGCGTGCCGCGCTGAGAGCGGTTGACCGCCAGGCTCACCTGACCCGCGATTGCACCTGCGAGCAGCAACGAGAAGGAGACCACCTTCCGGTCGGGACGACTGAAGGAGCCAGCAGCCAATGTGCAGGCGGGCAGCACGACGGGCAGCGTATAGTGGAACGTCCATGGCGGCAGAATGGCGAAGGCGAGGAGCGACACCGCCAGCCAGCCTCGTAGGAAACCGTGAACCCCAGTGCGCTCAGCGGCCTTTGGGGTGCCTCCAGCGAACGCCACCGTGACAAGGGGCGCCAGGATGAGACCCGCCTTGAGGATGTTGGCGACCTCCTCCTGTATCGGATCGCCATTCCGGGTGAGGATCGACTGAAAGTTTGCAAACACGAACTCCTGCAGATGCCCCGTTCCGGCGTAGACCATCGTCGCCACCACGGTGGGCATCAGCGCGGCCGCGGCCAGGATCGTGCCCCAACCTGCGGCCACGCTAAGGCGACCGGACTGGCGCCATTCGCGATGCACCAGCCACAGTCCAAAGAAGATCCCCTCGAACACGACCGAGTATTTGATCTGGAGCGCCAGACCCACCAAGCTCATCCCGATCAAGCCGTTGCGTCGCCGCTTCGGACCATCGGCATTGAGGATATAGAGGGCGGCGAGGGCCATCAGTGCGTTGTAGAAGATGGGCGACTGCCCCCCTTGGCCGCCCGCAAAGACGACCCACAGAGCATAGGCGGCACCGGCCATCGTGCTCCCGCGCTCCCAGCCGGCTTTCGCAGCGATCCTGGTAATCAGCCAGGCTGTCGACACGACGCATGCAAACGCCATGATCTGGTAGAACCAAATACCCAAGGGAAGTCCGAGCTTTCCGGGCACAGCGTAGATGAGGAACAGCCCGACAGGCTTGCGGTCCCAGACGTCAACAAACGGGACCGCGCCGTTGGCCATCGCTCCGCCGACAGCGAAGTAGAATTCCTCGTCAGTATAGAGAATAGGGGTGCCGAAGGCGGCCACTCGACTAACCACAGTCACAGCAAGCAGGATTATTAGCGAAAACCTTGCCGAGGAACCGGCTACGCTTGGCGACTTGTCAGTCATTGGGGATTCCGGAATCGGGAAGCGAGGCGCTACTGACGCCTGACGAGCGAATATCTACAGAGCCTATGAATATAGACCGGAGTCGATCGAGCTCGCCTGCGATGTGCCATGACGAACATCACGCTCCGTATGGTCTTCATAATGATGTTCGTGTTTTAAGATGGCACAGCCAGTCATTTGCGTAATCAACGATACTATGGGCTGCATTAGACTGGCGGCGGCGCCCTGGGAAACCGCTTGTAGCGATAGTACATATAAGCAGCGTTGATGCTGGGGAGCCGGGCTGCTATGAATTCCCTCAACATGATCCGGCAACTATGGACGGCCGTCACGCCTGGGCTGGCGCTAGGCCGGAACAGGTCACACGACGATGAACCTTGAGGGGCTGGATCTTAACCTCCTGATAGCCCTGGAGGCGCTGCTGAGGGAGCGCAGCGTCACGCGAGCTGCAGAGCGTATCAACATCTCGCAACCGGGGATGAGCGCTGCACTACAGAAGCTCCGGCGCTATTTCTGCGATCCGCTGCTTGAGCGTGTCGGCCGCGACATGCAGTTGACGGCGCGAGCACGCGCGCTCGCGGAGCCGGTGCAGTCCATCCTGTCCCAAGTCCGCGAGCTCAGCGAGGGATCGCGCCAGTTCGACCCACTCTCCGCCGAGCGCGTATTCCGCGTGGCGGCGACGACCTATTGCTGTGAGCTGCTCGCGACGCCCCTGATCTCCAGACTTCGCACGGTAGCGCCGCTCATCAGCGTGCAGTTCATGGAGCTGGCCGCCGATACGGCCGACCTAGTCTTCGATTGCCATATCGATTTTGCAATCACCATCTCCGCTAACTTTATCAAGAGGAGGCAGCCGGATAATACCCATTTGAAATCAATAAAGCTGTTCGACGACGAGTTTGTAGTAGCGATTGCAAAGTCCAATCCTAACGTAGGCGAAACCCTGTCCTTTGACGAACTATGCGGCATGAATTATGTTGAGACTCGGTTCGGCGGAACAATCGTGGGTATCAGCGAGCAACTTTGGCAACAGCAACGCAGACAGCCGCACGTATCGGGCTGGCTTCCGAACTTCCATCTAACCTTAGATGCGATCAGCCAGACTGACATGGCAACGATAGTTCCCTCCCTGCTCGTCGCTCAACGGGGCGAGCGATATAATGTACGGTCGCTTCCGGTCCCCTTCGACATGCCTGTCCTCGAGGAACGGCTCTATTGGCATCGGCGCAATGACAAGGACCCTGGCCATGGGTGGATGGTTGAAGCGATCAAGGAAGTTGCCGTGGGCTTGGGTAGCGGGGTAAGCGTGCCGTAATGCCGCTCGACGGTGTCGCGACACTGATCGAGTGGAAATTACCTGGTAAGTCGGCATCGTTAAGGGGCAATGCGTTGCCGCCCCGCCGTCAGGGCGAACGCCTTGCTCTGGTACCGGATCTGCGCCCGGCAGAGCGCGATGTTCTGCGGATCCGCGATCAGCGAGTGCGAAGCGTCGCCGGTCAAGCCGTCAAAGTAATGGTCGACCGCGGCAAGCCTGCCCTGCGCCTCGACCAGCGCGCTCCATCCCTCGAGCGCCGCCTCAACGCCGCTGCGGACCCGGATCGTGAGCGCGTCGGGAAGTGTTTCGCGGCGAGCTCCTCAGCCGGCAGAGCCCATGAGCCCGGACTCAGCCGCGTCTTCCGGCCACTCCCTCCGTCACACGCGCATGCCGCTGGATACTGCTGAAAATACGTCGGATCACGCGCCCTCCTGCCCACCGGAAACGGGGAGCGCTGGAAGCGTGCACACGGTGTATCAACAGCCTGCAGGCAGAGTGTAATCGCTGTTCCGCGGCAGCAGTGTAGTCATAGTCGTCCTTGTCGCTCGTGAGGCGCTGCAGAAGCATAGATATTTCCTCGATCAGTAGGAGGCTGCTTCCCGGACCGGCTCGCTCCAAGCTTGCGGAGGGAGTGCGTAGCGACGCGCAACCAACGCGGGTAAGACAAGACTTAGGTTCGGCTTGGTTGTGGCAAATATCGATCAAAGTATCGGGATGCTCAAGGAGAATGACATGGCGCGGAAGTTGGCACTCGCAGCGTTGCTCGCCAGCTGTGGGTCGATCAGCGCCTTGGCGGCTGACATCGGCCGGTCGAGCATAGAGGCGAATCTGAGCACCGATGAAACCGTTGACGCGGGGCAGGTGTCATTCGCCTCTCTGCCGTCGGAAGGGGATATTGCGCGTCTCTTCAAAGCGGCTTCTCAGCCGACTTACCGCGCGAAGTGGGATTGCGGTGTCTCCCGGTCTGGCCAACTCGAGAACTGCAATCTTGCGGACGTATCGCCGAAGAACGCTGATCGACGGGCTTTGAAGGCGCTGCTCGACAAGGTGCGCCTAGATGCGCCGACGGTGAAGATGGCCCGCCAGAAGCAAGCACGAGTGTATCTCGACGCCTATTTCGATGATGGGCGGCCTGGTCGGGATCGCTCATGTCCTCCCGGCTGGTGCCCGGTCACACCTGCGCCACCTCCGCCGCCAGAAGATCCGGGCCGCCGGTAAGGCGGCGGCCGGCTGCGGCTCTACAACCCTCAGTCGAGGCAATGGAGACTGAACTTCGCGAGCCAGGGCAACGGAATGCTGACCGCGCCATCCTCGTCCGGGTTATCGTCCCGCAGGTCTCGCGGAACGCTCAACTATCGAAAGCACCATACCGCTCGTTGATGTTTACCCAGGGTCGCCTCTGTCACCGGATCGCAATCGGCAGGTCTCGCCCGGACACCGCCACATTACCCATCCGATCGGCAGCAAGGATGCGGATGACATAGTTGCCAGCCGGCAGATCGGCCGGGTTCCAGCCGACCTTCTCGGTTCGGCCATGCCGCGCCCGGTTGCTGACGACGTATAGCATCCGGGTGCGCTGATCGCTGTGGACGGTATCGCCGCTCGCGGGCGCGTAGACGATCTTCGCGGCGTCGGGGGCCAGCGGCATTCGGTCGAACTCCAGCGTGATCCGCGGCTGTTCGAAGCCGCGCACCGGCGTCCCATCCGCCTTGAGGATCTGGAAGCCCGCCTTGTAGAGGCCGAGGCGGCGACGGGCCGCATTTCCGTCCACCTGGTCCCAGGCCTCGGCCACGATATCCAGCGGCCCGCTGTCTGCGGGGACGAGCAGGCGCCCGTCGGGCATCCGATCCAGCCGGCGCCCTTGCCCGTCAAGGAGATGCACGTCGTCGATCCGTGGCGAGACGTGGTCGGACAGACCGGGGAATGGGAGCGCCAGCGCGTTCAGCTTGCCGCGCGGCGGCCCCAGCTCCAGGTGAACATGCGCCATGCGGTTGATCGTCCCGATCCGATCGCCGACGCCAAAGCGCGTGCCCCGTCGGATTCTCACCCGCACGACTTTCCCCTCGGCATTGCGGATCAACTGAAAGCGGGCTTCGTCGAGCGGCTGGTCATCGAGCGTGCGGCCGACGCGCATATGCACATAGGTCATCTGATCGATCCGCAGCGCCTCGTTCAGGCCGCCGACATCGCGAGAATTCGGAAGTGGATCGCGCACGGTCTCGGCCGCGACAGCCAGCACGATCGTGCCAAGGGGCTTGCTGATATCGAGACCGGCGTGGAGGTGATGGCGGCTCTCGCCTTCATAATTCCCACGCACCTCCCCCATGACGCCGACCACCTCATGCGATCCATATTGTGGGGCAAAGGGCCAAGGAAACGGCCGGGTGCGGACGAACGCGGGAGGCTGGGTTTCAGCTAGGACGGTGTCGGGACCCGTATCGACAGTGCGAAGGCTGAGTTTGCGGATTACGAAAGCCGAAGGGTCCGCGACATAGAGCGCGCCCTTGCGATCGACCGCCACCCCGGAGGGCCCGAGCAGGCGCAACTCGGCATTGCCTGGGCTCGCCGCCCCCTCACCGGCCAGGACGCTGAGCCCGCCCTGCGGCGACATCTGCACGATCCGGCCGCGCTGATAGGAAGCGATGTAGACGAAGCCATCCCAGGTCGACGCCAGTCCGATCGCGCCCCTGAGCAGGCCGGCAGGATCGTCAGGATCGGTGCGCGCGAGGGTCGAGGCGACGCCGCCTGGCGTCACCTTCCGGATGGCATTGTTCCCAGTATCCGCGACAAGGATCGCGCCTTCATGGTCCAGCGCGATGCCGGTGGGGGTGTCGAATGCAGCGGTCACGCCCGCGCCATCGGCAAAGCCCGGCTGGCTCTGCCCGGCCACCGTGCGCACCTCGCCATCGGAGGTGATCAGGCGGATGCGGTCGTTATAGCTGTCGGCGACATAGACATTCCCCTTGGCGTCGACCGCGACGCCGATCGGGCCGTCGAACTGCGCGCTCGAGCCGGGGCCGTCGCGATAGCCCGGGAGGCCCGTGCCTGCGAGGGTCGTGACCGCACCTTCCGGGCTGATCATCCGGATCACATGCCCGCCGGTCTCCGCGACGATGACATTGCCCTTCCTGTCGATCGCGAGGCCGGAGGGCGTGTCGAAGGATCCGGGCAGCGTTGTGACCACGCCCTCGGGACTGATTCTGCGGACACGACCGCGGTCCGCTGCGTCGGCGACATAGAGCACCCCCCGCTCGTCCATCGCCACCGCGAATGGATCGCCGAACCGTGCTGCCGCCCCTGGGCCATCGGCCTGCCCCCGCACCCCGTCGCCGGCGACGGTAGTAAGCGCCGCCTGCCAGCCGATGACGGTCTGCGCCGGTTGGAGCCAACCGAGCACGGACAACAGCCAATATCCCCCGCCGGCTATGACGAGGACAATGAGAACAAAGATCGGGACGGCGCGCGAGGTCTTGCTGAACATCGCGGCTACTTAGCCGCAATCGACCGGACTAGCGCAACGGCGGCTTGCGGACATCCAGCTGTCCGGGACGGATGGTACGATTCGAAGCCCTAGACCCCGTTCAGCCGAACCTCAGTGCGCCTCAGAAGCGGTGATCCGTTCATCTCCCCCGTACGCCTGCGGGTATCGAGGAGGCTAGCTTCGCGCGGAAGGCGACGGCGACGCGATCAACGGCTCTCGCGAACTGCGGACCTCGCCCCGAGGCGCCATGGCGGCGTCCGTGAGACGCGACGGCCGCCCCCATCTGGATGACGCCAATCCCATATCCTCCGGCCGGTCAGAAGCTGTAGGTCAAGAACGCCATGCCGGAAGGGGCGGTCTTCTTCCGGACAATCGGGCTGTCCTTGACGTTGCCAAGCAGCGTCGAAATGCTGCCTGCCACACCCAAACCGATATGGTCGGTCAGCCGGTATTGCAGCCCAAGCTCTGCCTCCGCATCCAGGAAGCCCGCACCCGGGCGGAAGTTCGGAAGGCCCGATTCCTGTGCCTGGCTTGCATTCACGCCGAAGAAGCGGTCATTGTGCTTCGCGTTCGCCCATCTCGTCCCAATCGAGGAAGTGACGAACAGCCGCTCGTTTACCATGATGTCGCGGGATAGACTGAAATCAGCGAGCATGCCCTTTGTGCTGCCCGCGAATATTTGGGTAAGGCCTGCCGTGGCTTCGAACCCGAAATGCCGGACGCTAACGAAGCCGCGTGCACCTGCTCCCATATCGATCTTGTTGAACCGGTTCGGTACATCCTCCCGTTCATAGTTATCGAAAACCACGACGACACCGCCGCCGACCGTAAAGGTGTCGTTGTCTATCGGCGCGAATCCAATCCCGTTGTCGAAGTTGACGAAGAAGCTACCGCGCTTGATGTCCACCGCTAAGATCGGTTGAAACTCGTATTTTCTCGATCCCGCATAGGCGGGCTGATACATTCCGCCGGCGCCGATCGTGATGTGATCCTCTTCGGGGCCCCTGTCCTCGATGGATACCGGAGCCTGATCAGGAATCGTGAGCGGCGGCACAACTTCCATTGACGTCTGTGCTACTGCGGAAGTGGCCCAGAATAGAACGCCGGCCGAAACAATGGTTCGGTGACAAAAGCGAAGTTCTTGACGCATGTTGGTTTCCAGAAATAAGTGTGTCGACCGAGTTCCCTCGATGGCGGCGCTCAGCGTACAAGCTGTTGTCGAGCCCGTTTGTTTTGCTAGGATCGAGTGGTGAATGGTTCACAATGACGCGTGACGCGCGCCTACAGAGAATTAGGCTGCGGGAATGGGCCTGAGCGCCTCGTCGTTCAGTTTTGCAAGATAACGACCGGAATGCCGCGGCTCGAATACAGACGGGCGGCACGATGGCGGCACTTCAAACGAGACGCCGAGGCTTTGTGCGTCAAGATGATTGACGCCAATCAAGCTGCGTGGGGCAAGATATCATATCGGTGTCTCCTTTTGCCCTGAGACGCTAACCGGATTGCAGACCCGCACTAGCGGATGAGAAAATCCTTGGCTCCGCTTACGCCGACATCTTCAGTGCTGCGCATTGACTATGTTCCCCGGACATCGCCAGGCGCAGACGCTCACTTTGAATTCAGTTCTTGCTTGCCGCCCCATAGTTCACGCGGCGCCAACCCGATCCCTCAATGTCGAAGTCACACGCGTTGAAGAGGGAAGAATGATGATCTCGAGAAGGGCGCCATGCGCCGCCACCGCGTCCTCCGGCGGAATGGGCATTTTGCCGGCTTGCACGCAGGAGGCGCCGGTTACGTTCATTCTTGGGCGATGAGCTCCGCAAGGCATTCGTCCAGCCCTCTCAGGGGCAGCGGATCGAGGGTAGCTGCACGCCAGGCAAATCCCGCAGGAGGGCGCTCTGGATTGGTAGAGCGCAACCGAGAAGTCACGCTGGTGCCGGCACAACTCCGTCATCACCGCGCCGTCGCGGCTTCCTTCAGGATGCCAATGATCTGCCCTTCCGAAAACTGCTTCCGCTTCATTCCGCCCGTCCTCTGATGGGCGGACTCTAGCTCCACATGGAGGGAAAGACGGGCGTCACCTCACCCAGATCGCGCTATTCAACCAGCCTGCGCCTCTCGGACCCAGGCGACGGCCCGGCGGAAAGGTCCCTCCTGCGATGCGGGTTTAGGATTGAGCCGGCGTCTAGCCGGCATGCGATTTGCCATTCCCAAAGTCTCGAGCCAGGCAGCGATCAAACGCGTCGCGCTCCGCCAAGCCAGCAGTCAGCAGGATGCGCGCCATGAACCTACTTGGTGCTCGGCAGCGACCGAGGAGAAACTGACATGAACCCGATGAAAAGAACTCAGCAAAGCCAGGCGATGGCGCGCCGCAATTTTCTGGGTGGCGCGGCTGCACTGGGTGCTGGTGCGGGATTATCCGTGCCCGCCACGCTCTCCAGCGCCGCCACGTCAGAGGCTTCGGACATCTTGCTGCGCGACCAAGACCTGCCATTTATCGGCACGGAAGAGACCTATTCCACCCTCGAACTGATCGAGCATATCGCCTTCAACGCTGATCACGCGGAGTACCTCAAGTCCACTGGTCTTGCCGAACTGGGTCAGCCTCGGGTCGCAGCAATGGATAAGGCGGGGATCAACGTCCAAATACTTTCCGTACATACGCCAGGCGTGCAGAACGTTCCCGGTCGCAAAGGCATCGATTTTGCTTATCGCCTTAACAAGACGATAGCCGATGGTCCGATGGCGACCTATCCGGGGCGGTTCCAAGCATTTGCAACCTTGCCGCTGCAAGACCCGAAGGCATCAGCGGACGAACTGGAACGCGCCGTTCGGGAAGATGGCTTTGTGGGAGCCATGACCAATGGGATCATCGGCAAGAGATTCCTCGACCACCCCGACTTTGAGCCCGTTCTGGCACGTGCCGAAGCCCTTGGTGTGCCGATATACCTGCATCCCGGCTTCCCACCCGCTGACGTCTTTAATCTCTATTACCGCATAAGTCGGCCGGAATACAACAAGGAGTACCAAGACTATATTTTCAGCGGTTCGGGCTTTGGGTGGCACCAGGAAGTCCTTATCCAGTCCCTTAGAATGATCATGACAGGAGTCTTTGACAGATTCCCTAAGCTGAGGGTCATCATCGGCCACATGGGTGAGGGCCTCCCTTTCTTCTTCGAGCGTATCGCGGAAGATCTTGGCGAGCCTACAGAGCGTTCGCTGAAACGGCCGATCAGTCAATATTTTGCGGAGAACTTCTGGTTCACAACGAGCGCATTCCCCAGGAGTGAACTGCTTCACCTTCTTTTAAAGCACATCAATGTAGATCGGATAATGTTTGCCACCGATTTCCCGTTTGCAGACATGAAGCAACAAACCGACTGGTTTCGTGGAGTGGATCTGCCACGTGAGGCAAAGGAAAGAATTGCGTTCCGGAATGCAGAAACACTGTTCCGCATAAAGGTCTGACCGGCATCAAGCCGATCATCGCGGTGCAGACGACCAGCCGCGGATGACTAGACGTCTTGCCCGGCATTTTGCGGACAGCCGGAGTAACGGCGCCATCCTAGGGACTGCGCTGGTGGTTTCCCGATGGCTCATCGGCCAAAGCGGCAATGCGGCCAAAAAGGCGTCATCGGGCTGGGTATCCACTAGCCTGAACGGCGCCCGGGAGAGGAAATTCCACATCTGGAGGAGGCAGTCATGACGCATGTACTTGCGTGGGAGCCCGGCATCTATGGGGCTTCGCAGATCCAAGAGCGTACCTATTCCCGGTCACTCGACCACTGCAGGCCCCTCTCCGCCACCACGTTTAGAGAACACATCCGAACGTTCCTTCTCAAGGCGCTTGGCTACTCCTCCGTCGGCGAGCCTTGTTCCGGTTCCGGCTTTATCTCCAACTCCTCGACGGTTCCGGTCATCACGGCGCGGACCGTCAAGCGGCAATACGGCACGCCGAGGGACGACACCTTAGAAGTGCGCCTTCACGATGCTCTCGACAGTGGCGAAATCCCGCCATCGTTAGATCCGGGCCGGTTCCTTCTGTTCCTAGAGGTTCTTCGAAGCGGCCTAGAGGTACAGGCACAGGACGGTGCCAATGAGGCCCAGTTGTTGACGATCATCGACCTTACTCTAGAAGGGTGGGATGCATATATCCGTCGATCCAGCCACGTCACCGTGATCGCGGAAGCGTCGGGATCCTGTCGTGCTCGTCAGGATTGACGGCAGATGACCGGACTTTCTGCGGGACCACGATGCCTATTGTTTCATTGCCCAGCCGAGGCTGCTTGCATACTGGGCTAAGTCGCGGCGTCCGCCCGGGCCCGTGTAAGCACGTTTACAACTGCTCGTACGGCAGGAGAAAGTGGAGCTCCCGCCGCGTAATAAAGGTGGAAACCAGCATAGATTGGTGACCAGTCGACCAGCACCCTGAGCAAGCGCCCGTTCTCGATCATCGGCTGGGCCATGTAGTCGACCCCGTGCCACAGGCCAACTCCCTCAAGCGCGGCATGGAGCATGAGGTCGGGATCGTCGGTTACAAGGGCACACTCAAGGTCCAGAGCGATGGCCTCAGTGCCCCTCTCGAATTCCCAACGGTAGAGCGAACCGCCGGGTCCGCTGCGGCAGTTGATCGAGCGGTGACGCGCTAGATCCCGAGGATGCTGCGGAGGTGAGTTGATCGCGAAGTATGCGGGCGATCCAACTACAGCGGTTGTGAAGGGTCCGGTCAGGTCCATTGCGACCATATCTTGCGCTACATCATCGCCCAGGCCGATTCCCAAGTCGAAGCCGCCTTCGAGATCACCGGGCTGTTCGAGGGTGCGCACGTCGAGAGTAACATGCGGGAACTCTGTGGCCAGGCGGCCCGCGGCAGGCGTGACGATCCGCTGGACAGCCAGTCGAGGCGCAGCAAGGCTTACCACGCCAAAAGGTGCATCGCGCGGCGCCACCGCTGCCGCCACCGCGCCGTCCATAAGCTCCAGGGCAAGTGCAAGATCCTGCAAGAGGCGATGCCCGGCCTCAGTCACGGTAACGGACCGCGTTGTACGGTTGAGAAGGCGGTGTCCGATGCGGCTTTCGAAGGCCCGAACGGCATGACTTATGCTGGATGCCGACAGACCCAACTCTTGGGCAGCTGCGCGGAAGCTGCGGGCCTCGGCAACCGCGACGAAAGCGCGAGCTTCAGCATATTCTCCCGGTCTCAGGCGCCTTCGCATTGTTCGGCCTCACTCATGAACGTCATGCCGGGAATCAGCCTTATGCCGAACCCTCTTCGCTCCTAAACTACCCTCGAGAAGAGTTTCACCCGCAGGGAAAGCATGGTTCAGGATGAATAATCAAGGATTGAAGCGGCTCGCCGGGAAGGTGAGCATCATCACCGGCGCAGGCACCGGCATCGGCGAGGCATCGGCGAAAGCGTTTGCCCGCGAGGGTGCCCGAGTGTGGTCCTCGTCGGTCGGCGTGAACCGCCATTGCGACGCACGGCCGACGCAATCGAGGCTGCAGGCGGCGAGGCCATCGTCGTTGCGGCGGATGTGTCGAACAGCCGGCAAGTCGACGCTGTCGTCGATCGCGCCGTCAGCGGGTTCGGCGGGCTCGACCACGTCTTCAATAATGCCGGGATTATGGGATCCTTCGAACCGATCACCGCCATGTCGGAAGAAAGCTTCGATGAACTCATCGCCATCAACCTGAAGGGTCCGTGGCTCATGACCCGCGCAGCATTGCGCGCGATGATAACGGCCGGACGCTCGGGAGCGATCGTCAACACGTCCTCCTTCCTGTCCACGGCAGCGACCGTGGGCAGCTCCGGTTATTCCGCGAGCAAGGCCGGCCTGGACGCCATGATCCGCGCAGTGGCGCTTGAGGCAGGCCCCCACGGGATCCGGATCAACAACATCAACCCCGGCGTGATCGACACGCCAATGCTCAGGGCGCACGGAGACGACGCCATCCCCGCCCTCGCCGCCCGCGCTGCCCTGCGGCGAATTGGAACGCCAGAAGACATAGCCGACGCGGCGGTCTGGCTATGCACGGACGAGGCGCGCTTCATCACCGGCCAATCGATCTTGGTCGACGGCGGTTTTAATATCCCGGGCCCGAGATAAGAGCGACGAAGGGCAAACTTCTCCATGGCGTCCGCGTCGCGCGCGTACGAGCCCGCGGAGATCGCGAGAGCGGACGCAGTCGACGCCGACCGACATGTCGGCCCGTCACCCGCCTCCCTGCCAGCAAGGCTGAAGGGGTCTTCGCCTGGAACAGCCGGTGCCCGCGGGAGCGGGCACCGGGAGGCAGATGGGTCACTGGAGTCGCGCGCGAAGATACTCCTCTACATCAACTGTCCTGAGGCCGCGCCGCGCGTTGTAAGTCTTGGACTTGTCCCACCACATGCCGTCGCCCAGCCCGAACGCGGCACGGTACCTGGCCATCACGTCATCAGGAGCGGCCGCGAGGTCTGAGCGGAGTTTGTGGAGGCTCCACTCCGCCTTTTCAAACGTGCGGCCCGTGACCCGTTCCACCACCTTGGCCAGATCTCCGTAAGAAATCGTGTCGCCTGCGACATACACCACCTCGTCGATGATGCGCGGCTCAGCGAGGAGTATCTCGGTGGTGAGTTTCCCGACATCCTCGGGGGTCGTCACTGTAACCTTCGTTTCCCAGCTGCCGAGCCCATGGATAGTCTGCTTTTCGAGGTTCACAACGTCGAACGCCGGCTCGAACAGAAAGCTGGTAAACATGCCCGTCGAGACGATGACCCATTCGGTACCGCTCTGCCCCCGCAGCAACTTCCGAACCTCATATTGTTCGTCGAAGACCGGCTGCCCGCTGCCACGTCCGACAACATCATAGTCGACACCGAACTGCCACGGGAAATAACGCTTCACGCCCGCTGCAAGAACTGCCCGGCTGATGTGCAACTGGGTTCCAGGCCCGCCGACGAACCCGGTGCAGTTCACCACCGTGCGGAAGTCTCGGAACAGCCGGGTCAGCGTCCGCTCGTCCGAAACAAGGTCGCCACGGACCATCTCAACTCCAAGCCCGCGTAGCTCCGCGAGGTTCGCCGCGTCATCTTCCGATGGCGCGTCCAGTACGTTCGGCGCGATCAAAACGGTCGCCGTCGACTGCGCTGCCTGAAGTCGAGGCGCAAGTGCCCGTAGGACCGCCATTCCAAGTTGACCGGCACCAAGCACCAGCACTCCGCTGGCATCTATTCTGGAATCACTCATCTCAAATTTCCCTTCAAATTCCACTGCTCAACGAGCATTCGATGGACTCGGATGGTCATTTCATGCGGCTTGGTTGATGACGTTGAGAAAGATTTTGCGGGGCCGAGTTCCGACCACTCCAGGCGGACCCGGACTGCTTGGCACCTGCCAGGGACACCTCGGGCCCGAAGCTGAGGTGCTGGTTCACCCATACCGGCGAGACTCCATCCCGCCGGCGAGCGCTCGCGCGAGAGCGGCATTGCTGGACTATACCGAGCCGCCGAGCCAAAGTCGCTGTCGCGTGCCCGGCTGAGTGCATCCTCGCCGTCCGTGACGCGGACGACCCGGAGGATTGACGAGAACTTCTGCTCGCTGACGAGCTTGCATCGGAGCCGATGCTACTCTCGGTCACAACTTCCTGCATAGTTCCGGCCCTTCCGTGCAGACGGACCAGAGTTGGTGCGCCTGTGTCCGCACCTATTTGGCGTGCTTGCTGAGCCGGTTAAGAGCGCCAGAACTGACTTGATTATTCGCGTTTAGCGAATAGTCCGATAGGGTGCGTTGGGGAACCAAGCCATGCCAAAGGGCGAAAATGGAGGGACGCGCATTGGACCGGCTTCACGCAATGGAGACGTTCGCGAGAGTGGTGGAAGCAGGGAGCTTCAAACGCGCGGCCGAGACGCTACGCGTGCTTCCCTCCACGGTTACCAAGACGATCAAAGACCTTGAGACGCATCTTGGCGTTCAGCTGCTGAAGAGAACCACCCGTACGCTGAGCATCACGGATGCAGGCATGCGCTTCTATGACAGCAGCAAGGCCATCCTGCGTGAGGTTGAGGTCGCCGAAAACGCAGTGGCATCGGGCATGCGCGCGGTCCGTGGCACAATCCGCGCCAGCATGCCTCCTTCCTTCGCGCGATACTTCGTTATTCCGACACTCCCACGATTCACGGCGAGGTTCCCCGACATCGAAATCGACCTTCAGCTCGGCGACGCCATCATCGATCTCGTGCAGCAGGGCATCGATTGTGTCATCCGGGCCGGAGAACCGCAGCCCTCAAGCCTGATCGTACGCCGCTTGGGAACATTCGGCTGGCACTTGTGTGGGTCACCAGCCTATTTGCAGCAATTCGGGCAGCCCGCAGCGTTGTCGGATCTTCGCGGTCATGTGGCGGTCGGTTACGCAGAACGCCGAACCGGGCGGCCCACGAGTTGGACCTTCAAGGATGGCGATGAGCTGAAATCAGTTTCCCTGCCGAGCCCTGTAACAGTCGACGACACCGACGCGTATGTCGCCGCGGGGATAGCGGGTCTGGGCCTCGTCAGAGCCGCCAGCTACATGGTCAGTGAGCCTGTCGCCGAGGGGCGTCTCGTACGGATTTTGCCCGGCGTGGAGGGGCCCGCCGTGCCGCTCTCGCTCTTGTATCCGCAAAGTCGTCACCTTTCGCCAGCGGTCCGCGCCTTTATCGACTGGTGCATCGAAGCCATCGGATCTCAGGCCAAACAGTGGTGACTGCTGACACCCATAGGTTCGTGGAAGCTAAACGCTCAGCGACCGAGCCACTTCGGGCCCTTTTTGACTATCCCGGGCGTTCCTCGGCACCCCGCCACGCGGCCAACTCGATCTGAAAGCTGTCATCAGCTGCAGGTGCGAGGAACACCCATTTCAGCCCCACCGCTTCGGCGTTGGCGGCCGGCCGAAAATCGAGCTTCTCCTGATAGCGCGCGATAGCCGCGTCGGAGTCGAGCACGCGGGGCCAACGTGATCTCCTCGCAGAGAAGCGAATGGCCTTGCGGCGTTCCTGGGATTGAGGCCCGATGCCATAGGAGCCCTCCGCCAGTATCGCCGGCTGGCTTCGACGCGTCTGCGCGCGGCCCGCCTACTCCTTCTGGTGGTTATGGTTTGCTCGGGGCTGACGCCCGTGATGGGCGGCGATCAGCTGCCTAACTGCCGCTTCACGGCCTCGGCGTCATGGATCGCCGCCATGTGCTTGAAGCGCCCATCAATGACCTGATAGCCGCATATTCGACGACCTCGAAGGAAGCGCCGGTAGGCCGAACCCCTACAAATGTCTCGGTTGGCGTTCCCGTGTTCACCAACTGCGCCCCCAAACGGTCGCCATCGATGATCAGGTTGATAAGCTCCCAGTGCAGGTCTGGCACGGCACCGACCTCGTGCTTCTGAAGCACCAGGATGTCCTCTCGCGCGACCGGTTTCCCGTTGAGCGTGACCTCATCGTGGATGAACTTGTCCATGATAGCAAAGTCGCGCGCATTCAAAGCGGCGATGTAGCGATCATAGAAGTCTCGCAGATCTGGATTCGACATTGCTACCTCCATTGAAACGACGGCATTCGAATTATCGGCGACGCTTCTACTCGAGCGCTTGCGGTTTGGGCGCGGAAAGCGTCGCCAGGAGAGTTGGCTTGCGCCGTTGGCCGGCTCTGTCGCCGGATTGTGCCAAGCATTTGGATGTTGCGGCAAGTAGCGCAGCGGCTTCTGTCACGTACGAGCCTCGGGTTCGCTGAAACAAGGAATCTGGCAGATCGACGGGCGCCAGAAGAGGAACCTTAATCCGGAGGTTGTGCGCGGTACGCACGCCAGACTTACCTCGAAAAAAGCCCCAGAGCGCATCACGACGGTCCTGTCGCGACGATCCGCCTGGCCCGCCCGAGGTTGAATTCCAGTTCAGCCCTGGTTTGGGCGCTTTGTTTCCAGGCGGGTTGGCCAGGACGCGTGCGCCAGGACTCGCTGAGCGGACTGTTGTTGACCGTGTCGAAGCCGAACTCCTCGTACAGACGCCTCACAATCTCGACAGCTTCGGGAAAGTTGCTGGATGCTGTCAGTGCTAGCCGGTCCGGTGCTCCACGGGGCCTGCCCCATGTGAGGATCCGGGGCGCCTGGATATGCGTGAAAGCCTTGACCACCTTGGAGGCAGCAAGTTGCTCCTGCCGTAATTCATGCTCCGTCTTCTCGCCGGAATCCACGACCGGATAATTGCCGTCCCGCCATGGCATATAGTTGTTGGTGTCGATCACGACCTTTCCGGCGAGCGCCTCGGCGGGCAAGTTGTTTTCAAGCTTCAGTGGCACCGCGACGACGACGAAGTCGCCGGCCGCCGCAGCTTCCGCCGCAGTGGCTGCCCTCGCGGATGGCCCAAGCTGGGAAATCAGCTCCTCTAGGGTCTGCGGGCCTCGCGAGTTGGCGAGGACAACCTCGTAGCCGCTCGCAATCGCGGCACGCGCGATATGGCTACCGACTTCGCCCGCACCGATGATGCCGATGGTGCTCATGACTCTCAAAGCCCCCTTTTTCTACGGGACGATCAGCGGCAGTAGGAAGAGCGCCCCGTCCGAAAGCGCTCTTCCCACTCCTCCTCAGGCGGCGCGGATTAGTTCCTCGCTCTTTATCCAAAGCCGGGCGGCCCGGTCGGGATCGAGCGCGTACAGGCGAACGCCATCCGCGAAGGGATTGGGCGTGTCGTTGATCGTGGCCACGGCAACATCCTCAAGATACTTGCCGCCGATCTCCTCAGGATCGGCCACGACAGCGGCCCAGACGCTGGTTGCAGCGGCCTGCGAGATGTCCTTCAACTCAGCAGGCGGAAGACCCGCTGCTGCACGCGCACTGCCCACGGTGGCGAACAATCCCTGCAGCTCTTCATCCGAGAAATGGCGCGGGAGATCGGTCAGGCTGTTGCCGGGCATCACTGAAGCGGCCCGCACGCCGCGCGACCGGTGACGTCGATCGAACTCGACGGCGAAGAGGGCGTTTGCGGTCTTCGAGCGGCCATATGCCACAAAGGGCTCATAGTCCTGCCGCTCGAAATTGGGATCCTCCAGATCGACGTCCGCCACGCGATGTGCCTGGGACGAAAGCACCACGAGCCGCCCGCCGTCGACAAGCAGCGGTTCGATCCGCGTGACGAACGCAAAGTGGCCGAGATGATTGATACCGAACTGGGTCTCGAAGCCGTCGGCGGTCTTGCCGGCGGGCGTCGCCATCACCCCGGCATTGGCGATGATCGCGTCCAGGCGCTGCCCCTCTTGGATCAACCTGTCCGCGGCCGCACGAATGCTCTGCAGCGATGCCAGGTCGAGCTCAACCAGTTCCAGGCTTCCTCCAGTCCCGAATGCGGCATCGCGTACGGGCGCCGTGACCAGTTCCGCCTTCGCAAGATCCCTGACGGCTCCGACAACGTGAGCACCATGCGCCACCAGAGCGCGGGCCGTCTCGCGCCCGATACCGGAGGCAGCCCCGGTCACCAAAATGCGCTTTCCCTTCAGGTCTACGCCGGCAAGCACTTCGTCGGCGGTCGACTCCGCACTGAAGAATCCGGTCATCTCACTCTACCTCCTAGTCCCTTTTTCCGTAACGGACGTTACGATAACGGTCGATATGGAAACTGGACACGAGGTGTCAAGAATATTATAATGGCCGTTATGAAAAGTTCGGGACAGATCTGATGGGTCGCCATCGCGAGTTTGACGTGGAAAAGGTACTCGACGCCGCCGTCGCTGTGTTCTGGCGCAAGGGCTACGAGGGCGCGAGCTATTCGGACCTCGTCAAGGCGACGGGCGTAGAACGCCCTGCCCTCTATTCGGCGTTTGGCAACAAGGAAGCGCTCTTCCGCAAGGCGCTGGCGCGCTACAGCGAGCTTTACCTGGACTATATTCCCGAGGCCTTTGGGCTCTCTACAGCCCGAGAGGTGGTGACCCACATCCTGCGCAAAGCCGTCGACCACAATACCCGCTTCGAGGACCGAATGGGCTGCCTTGGCATCAATGGGGCGGTGGCATCGTCGGACGATGCGGAGCCTATTAGGAAGGCCCTCGCCGAATTCAGGGCGGCGGGCCGTGAACGGCTCCGCGAGCGGCTTGAGAAAGCTCAGGCGGAAGGCGACCTCCCAAAGTCGGCCGCGCCCGATGCGCTTGCCGCCTTCATCATGACCGTCACGCAGGGGATTGCCGTTCAGGCAAAGGGCGGAATGAGCCGCGAGTTGCTTGAAGCTGTGGCCGAACAAGCGCTGGCCGCTTGGCCGGCGGACGACGTGCTCGGATCGAAGGCCCTTCCCACCGCCTCCTCCGGTCCGCCGTGACATCTGGTAGCCAAGAAGCTGTGCTTTGGACGGCTCATTGGTTCATCTTCAGGCTTGGCGACCTCCTTCTAAGTCCGGGCTGCACAATTTGATCGTGACCCCTGTCGCAACCGTCCACCACAAAACACCCAATGAAGTAGACGAACGCTAAGGCGGCATCGCTGCACTGCTACCGGGCATAACCCTGCGAAGTCGACGGAATAGCGGCCTTAGCGGGGGAAACGAACCTTCGGCCGCCCACCTCGTGCCGATAAGCCGTAGGTGTTGTCTCGCAGGCTTTACGAAAACTGGCGGCGAAAGCCGATGGGGTCTGGTATCCCACTTCCAGAGCAATCGCGATGATTGGCCAATCCGTGGTAGCGAGCAATTCGCGGGCACGCTGCATGCGAAGACTCGTCAACCATTCGTGCGGGGTCATCCCTGTGGCGGCCTTCAACGACGTACAGAAGTGAAAGCGGCTGAGCCCCACCAGCCCTGCCAGCTCATCAAGGCCAATCTGCCGATCTAGCGATGCGGCCATATAGTCGGTGACGCGCTTCACTTGCCTGTCAGGAAGCCCGCGAGGGGGAGCCTGTGCGGTGGTAACGCCGTGGGAAGAGTGTGACCGAATGAGCTGTGTGCATAGCAGGTCCACAGCCTGCTCGACGAACAAACACGCCGACCGGTCGGTGCTGCCAGCGTCCTTGCCGAGGATCTCCAATATGCGCGCAGTGGTGGGGTCGTCGACGCAGAAGCGGCTGATCAACTCAACCGGCTTTGGCAGGGACAGAGCCTCGGCAGCGGCAATGAGGCGCGGGCGTGACAGAAAGACGTGCGACACTTCAACGGGTCCGTCTTGATCCCAGTGGCCGTCTTCACCGGCTGCAAGGAGCGAGATTGACCCGCGTCTCGTACGCGTCACCACACGCTGCGCACCCTGCCGCCACATTGCCTTCTGAGCAGTGCCATAATAGGTCAGCACGACATGCGCATCGAGCGGTGGGAGGCTTGCGTGCAACTCGCCGTGAACCAGCGGCCGCGTGAGGAGCGTGCCATTCTTCAGCTCGTGATCGACGAGCGGAAGCGCCATATCAAGCATCTCCGCTATCGCGATTGCCGATGGCTTCTCGAAACCGGAAGCAGTTGAGCCAAGTGGTTCGGTAGGCGATTCGTGAGTACTCAAGTGTACCTCCCGCCGATTCTTGCCTCTTGCGCTCTCCCCAAGACCACCACGCGATCGTTGTTTACTGAGCCAAACAACGCAACCGCAAAATCGAAACACGGGCGCAATCCGGCAATAGCCCAGTGGATGAGCCGAGCTAGATTGCGCCTCTCTGACGAGCGGCACGAATCGATTTCCAAGTCCTATTCAGCTCGTGCGAAGAAGGCGCCGCCTTCTGATACTCGTGTGTCGCCCTGGATCTACTGCGCGATCAACTCGGTCTCGCAGGCACGAAGAAGGGCTGCAACCAGGGGGCGTGCGGAGCCAGTACCGTTCTGGGGGATGGCGAGCGACGGCTCTCCTGCCCGTCACTGGCAAGCATCTTTGCATACGAACAGAAGGGAACTGGCGATGGGTGACCTGACTGGAAAACGGGCTCTCGTGGCAGACGGCGGAATCCAACGCCTGAAAGGCATCGTAAGGCAACGGAGGTCGTGATGCTGGGGCAATCGCCCGCCACACCTCGGGTCGCCAGCGGCTAGCTTGTTCGTTTGTAGTTCGGACGCATGTACGCGTACGTGAAGCCTGCACGTTCCTGATTGCGATACGAAGAAAAGCCCGGGTCGTCACGGTGGGTCGGTTGTCCGGTTTCGCAAGTCTGTAGGTGCGCCCCCATCGCAGCCGCAGCCCTGACTTGCTCGGCGATGATGTGTTGCTGAACTCCCCGGGCCCGATACGCCGGGAAGGTGGCTTCGATGCCGAACCACGCGCAGCCTCCCTGAACGAACATGGTGCCGCCGCCCACCGGCTGGCCGTCAATCGTCGCGAGAAAACACCGCCACGAGGGACGGTCGACGAGTACCGCAAACCAGGTTGCGCAATCTTTCGGTAGTCCGAACCCTCCCGCCACCGTCGCGCCAAACATCTCGGCTACAGCGGGCCCTACAGCCTCAACCTGCACCTTCCGGTCTAGCGGCTCCAACGCAGGCGCACCTTCCGTCCGGACGAATTTCGCCCATCCAGATCCTGTCGGTGCCAAGCCCTCGAAGCGGAGGGTCTCATGGATCGCAGAAGCTTTCGTCGTCGGCGCGACCTGTAGCGCCCAGGACATCGCATACGCATCTAGCCATTTGATTGCCGCATCAAGCTCCTCACGGGACGGCGCGCGTTCTACACCGACCGCCATCGCACGATTAAGTTCAGTGATAGGAAGTGCACGGCATCCTAGGACACTCATTCCGCCTATCGTTGCGCTCACGAGGCCAAGGCTTTCTCGCACGCTCTGCGGCGCGGCGTCGAACAGATCAAGCCACGCGTCTCGTTCGACCAATTCCGCGAGGCAGTCGGCATTCTTCATCCTCGGCGTCCTCGATGTCTGTCGCTTCTTACCGTGCGGTAATGCCGGCAAGATGGTACCGTACGTCGGCCATGCGAGCGCGAGCCAGTTTTAGGCCAGGGACTATGCTCTTGCTGCGATCAGGCGCATAGATCACTTTGCGATGATGTCGGATTTTTTTCGGTATTGTGTTTCAGTTGCAACCCACCGGACTTTGAGCAGGTGGATACTCGCGGCAGGAGAGTCTTGCTTTTACGCATGAGGCCAGCGAGCGTCAGACGCAGGCCGAAGCAAGGACGACCGGCATCCCCGTGACAATCGTTCCCCCGAACCCGACCCACGCGGATACGGTCGCCAGGCGGCGCTGCATCCCCGGCGGGGCACGGCCGGCCCACCAGATCGACGCTGCCGCGGCGGCACACAGCAGCAGCCATGTCCCCACCATCGCCCATCTGAACACCGTCCCGAATGCGAGCGGGATGCGGTTCAGGCCGCCGGCACAGCCGATGCCGTGCAGGCTATAGAGCAGGGTGAAGCCGACGGCCCAGATCCACAGGCCTGCGCTCGCGCGCGCCAAGAACATCATGCGAGCACCTCTGGCACCATCAGGCACAGCAGGACGAGGATCGTCGTCGCAGCCGAATAGCCGCCGAACATCCGCGCGGTGGTGGCTTCCTGCGATCGGGCGGCCGAGACGTACCCGGCACCGATACGGACGTACACGAACGCGGCACCAAACAGCGCGATGAACGCGTGGAGCACGCCATAGACAATGAGCGCCCAGCTTGCTGCGGCATAGGCGTGGCTCTGGGGGGCGGGCAGCGCAGAAACGCCGAGCGCCACCAACGCGACCATGACGCCCAGTTGCGCGGAGGCGGCCCCGAGCGCGAGGGGCCGGGCGGTATCCAGCGCCTCTGCCGCGACGTGACGATGCGCTTGGTGAATGAGGAGCGCGCCCCCGACTGCCGCAACGCCAGCAATCGGGCTTGGCAGGAGTCCCCCGTCGATCCGCACCGGCGGCGGCCAGTTGGGCGCGACTACCCAGAGGAACGCATAGCCGAACAGCAGCGAGGCGAAGAGCGTGCCATCGGACACCAGGAGCAGCGTACCACCCCACCAGCCCGGGGATCCGCGCACCTCGCGGTGGATAGGGGCAGCATGGCCGCGCCCGATCGAGACCATGCCTACGTCCGACCGCGAGCCAAGCACCCATGCCCACCGCCACGCTAGCGCCGCCACCCCGGCCATCGGCAGCAGCGCGAGCCAGTAATAACCGAACAGGAGCGACAGGAAAAACGCGCCGGTAACGACTGCAGTGACAATCGGGAGGCGAGTGTTCCCCGGCAGGACCACGACATGGTCGACTGCGCCGGTGGCTGAATCCACGGCCATGGTCTCGCGCCAGCCGTGCCGGGTGTCCGGCAGATACCCCTCGCCGCGCGCCAGTTTGAGTGCGAGTTCGGGATCGTCGGACAGGGGCTCGCGGCTCTCGACGTGAGGCTGACTGCCGAAATTATAGGCGGTGGCTGGGAGCGGCATTGCCCATTCCAAGGTGCCGGCGTTCCATGGATTACGGCGCGCCCGGCGCCCGAGGAAGATCTGCAGCGCGACATCGACCGCGAACAGCGCGAAGCCGAACGCCATGATGAAGCTGCCGACCGACGACAGCAGGTTGAGCCAGGTCCAGCCCATGTCGTCAGTATAGGTATAGATGCGGCGTGGCATGCCGAGCAGGCCGGTGAGGTGCATCAGGAAAAAGGTGACGTTGAAGCCGACCAGGATCAGCCAGAACGCCGCCTCCCCCAGCTTCTGCACGCGCCTCCGGCCGGTGAAATGGGGAAGCCAATAATATGCGCCCGCCAGCATCGGGAAGATGAACCCGCCCACCAGCACGTAATGAAGGTGCGCGACCACGAAATAGCTGTCGTGGGCCTGCCAGTCGAACGGCACCATCGCCAGCATGACGCCGGTCAGCCCACCCAGAATGAAGACCAAGAAGAACCCCAGCAGGTAGAGCATCGGGAGCTTGAGCTCCGGTCGGCCGTTCCACAGCGTCCCGATCCACGCATAGATCTGGATCGCGGTCGGGATCGCCACCAGCGCGGACGCCGCGGAAAAGAACCCCAGCGCCATGTGCGGGATGCCGGTCGTGAACATGTGGTGGACCCACAGCCCAAAGCTGAGAAAGGCGAGCGCCAGCAACGCGGCGACGATCCAGCCATAGCCGAGGATACGCGTGCGGGCCATCACCGGGAGCACCGTGGAAATCACGCCCGCCGCCGGCAGGAAGATAATGTAGACCTCCGGATGGCCGAACAGCCAGAACAGATGCTGCCACAGCATCGGGCTGCCGCCGCGGGTCGGGTCGAAGAACGGCCAGTCGAATGCCCGCTCCACCTCCAGCAGGATCGAGCCCAGGATGAGCGGCGGGAACGCCGCGATCATCATCAGCGCGGTGATGAGCAGGTACCAGGCGAACAGCGGCATCTGATCAAGCCGCATGCCGGGCGCGCGGATCTTCAGAACGGAGACGGCGATCTCGATCGCTGCCGCCACGGCCGAAATCTCGACAAAGGTGATGCCGAGCAGCCAGACGTCGGAATTGATGCCGGGCGTATACACCTTGGAGGAGAGCGGCGTGTACATGAACCAGCCGCTGTCGGGTGCGACCCCCAACACCAGCGCCACGAGCAGGATGGTGCCGCCGAAAAGGTAGCACCACCAGCCATAGGCCGAGAGCCGCGGGAACGCCATGTCGCGACTGCCCAGCAGCTTGGGCAGCATGTAGAGCGCCAGCCCTTCGAACATCGGGATGGCGAACAGAAACATCATGATGCTGCCGTGCATCGTGAAAAGCTGGTTGTAGATGGCAGGGCCGACAAAGGCGCTGTCCGGGGTCGCGAGCTGCGCCCGGATCAGCATCGCCAGCACACCGCCCACCGCGAAAAATCCGAACGCGGCCAGGATGAAGCGGATGCCGATGGTAGAATGGTTCACCGTCGAGATCGTCCCGCGCCATCCCTTGGGCGCGCCCCAGATAGCGTCCAGCACGCGGTGGCGTTGCAGTACGTTCATGCTCATCGGGCGGCGGTCCGCTGGAATGTTGCCCAACCGGCGGCATCGTGGACGATCACGCGGAAGCGGTTGCCGGTATGGCCCACGCCGCAAAATTCCGCGCACTGCCCCTCAAGCACCCCGGGTGCGCTCGCCTCGATCCGCAGCACGTTCACCTGGCCCGGGATGGCGTCCATCTTGCCGCCCAGCCGCGGCACCCAGAAGCTGTGGATGACGTCGGCAGACGCGATCCGGACATCGACCGGGCGACCTGCCGGAATGTGGAGGACATTGCGCGTCGTGATCGCGCCCGAGGCGCCGGGCTGGCGGAACGTCCAGAACCACTGGTGGCCGGTTGCCTCGACCACCACCGCGTCCGGCACCGGGCGCGCGATCGTGCGCTCCCCGATCACCAGCGCATAGATCAGCAACCCCAGCAGCACGACCGAAGGCATCGCCAGGCCCAGCCCCCCGATCCAGAAGCCCGTACTGCCCCGGTGATTACCCTCGCGCCCGCGACGGCGAAGCGCCCAGGCGAGCAGGCCGAGGGTGAAGAACGCCAGGATGAACGCGCCACCCAGCATGACCCACCACAAGGTCGCAATGTCACGCGCGGCCGGGCCTGCGGTGTCGAGCGTCGACAACGGTCCGGCACATCCGCCCACAATCAAGGCTGGCATGGCACCAACGGTTCGGTGCAAGGACGGGCTATGAACGATGAAACCACCCCTGTCGGTGACCTGGTCGATCCGGTCACGAAGCACCCCAATTTTCATCGCACTGAATCGAAGATCGCGATCGCCGGACATCCGATCCACGCGATGTTGGTCGCTTTCCCGATTGCCCTGGTGATGTGCACCCTGGGCGCTGACGGCTTCTATTGGTGGACGGGCGACGTCTTCTGGGCCCGAGCCGCACTTTGGTCGAGCGGCATGGCGTTCCTGTTCGGGTTGCTGGCCGGTCTCTCGGGTACGGTCGAATTGCTGCTCGTGCCGGGCATCCGTGTCCGCGCGGCAAGCTGGACCCATTTCGTGATCGCGGTCATGCTGCTTTCGGTGCTCGGGGCGAACTGGGGCTATCGTCTGACCACCGGCTATGTGGAGGCCGTGCTCCCCTGGGGTTTCCTGCTGTCCGCCTTCGCTGCCGGCTTCGCCGCGGTGACGGGGTGGCATGGTGGCAAGCTGGTGTTCGATTATCACATCGGCACCTCGTCCACGGGCAAGGGCTGACCCTGCGGCTCGTTGAGCCAGTCCGGCGCCAGCTTCTCCGTGATCAAGGGCTTGCCGAGTACCAGCCCGAGGATGACCGTCATCGACGCCAGTGAGGCCGCAAGGGGTGGCCAGGCGGGTCGCGGAGCATAGTCGCCCTGGTGCTCGCCAATACTCACGGTGATATGGCCGAGCCAGCCATGCACGAGCACCAATAATCCAACCAAGACCAGCTTGGCGAACATCCACGGTACGAACGCGTCGCGCAGAAAGATCAACGCCGTTCCCATCGCGATGGCGATCACCGCCGCGGGGGTGACGACGCGAATATATGCGTTGTGGGTCAAGAGGCGCAGGCGCGAAAAATCCTCCTGCTCGTCGTCGGGCGCGTGCTTGGCCAACAGCAGCGGCAGGCCGACCAGGCCTGCACACCAGATCGCGAGGGCCGCAATGTGGAGAAACTTGATCGCGACGATCATGCCGGCGCGGCCGTCCGCATCCAGAGCCGGCGGCCGATCACAGCGGTAATCACGGCATAGGGAAGGATGCCGGGCACCCACATGATCAACCCCGCGAGCTGCTGATCGGCGAGCGGGCTCAAGCCCCACGGCAGGGTGGTGGCGACGTGCACGACGTACAGCGGATCGGGCGCGAAGGTTAGCAGGGCGCCGAGCATGCCCATCTGCGCCATGGCCGCGATCGCCGAGAGTGTGGCGGGTACCGGCGGTGCGGCAAACAGCTCGCGCCAGAACCAGACCGCAGTCGCCAGCAGGCTCACCTGCATCAGCCAGTAGATCACGGTATGCGCCAGCGCCCGGTCGTACAAGGACGGTACGTGCCACAGCCACAGCGTCACCGTCGCCGTCGCCGTCAGCAGCGCGGCGCCGAGGAAGCGCGGAGGCCGTCCCGGGAACGCAAGCGCGAGCAGCGGGGCCGCGATCGCAACGATCAGGATATGATGCACGGCACGCGCCGAAAACAGCGCGACGCTCAAGGCACAGAGCGGGGACACGAACGCAAGCGCCAGTACGACGACACCTCCCAGCATGAGGCGCGGGCGTGCGGAGCGGAGCGCGACCGCTGCGCCGATCGCGAGCGCGATCAGCAGGATCGGGTCGAGGTTCCAACGGAGAAACAGGTCAGTGGGTAGCGGCGGCGTTCCGCAGTAGCTCGCGATCGAATTCATTGAGTGCTTTCATCGGGCCGCAGTGCATCGTGCCCATACCCGATCGCGATCGCCAGCGCCGCCCCACCGACGACATTGCCGAGCGTACTGAAGATAAGGTTGAGCACGCCCGCGCCGAGCGCCAGGTCATCGCCCGCCGCCGCCAGCCAGCCGAGCGGAATGATCGACATGTTGGCGATCGAATGCTCGAGGCCCGCCGCGACGAAGATCATGACCGGACCCATGATTGCTAGGATCTTTGCGGGCAGCGTCTGCGCCAACATCGACATCCATACGGCAAGGCAGACGAGCATATTGGCAAGGATGCCGGAGGCGAACACCGCACCGGCCGACTTCGCCAGCTTGTCGTCGGCCAGGGCGATCGCCGCATCGCCCACGCCGTCGCCGAACCCGCCCGCAGCCGCAAACAGGAAGGCGACGACGAGCGCACCCAGCAGATTGCCCAGCCAGACCGTTGCCCAAGCTCCAACCATGCGACCTGCGGTCAGATCGCCGGTGGTCACGGGAAGCACCATCATCGTATTGCCGGTGAACAGCTCGGCGCCAACGATCATCACCATCATCAGGCCGACGGAGAATGCCGCGCCAGAGAGCAATCGTACTGCACCGCCGTCGCCCATGTTCGCCTGCGCAACCAGCGAGATAACCGAGCCGAAGGCGATGAAGGCCCCCGCCAGCACGGCGAGCGTAACCATCCGCGGCCAGGCCGACTTGGCCTTTGTCGCCAACGCGGCCGGGGCGCCGGCGGCGATCGCATCGCCCACCGGATCCTGCACGTCCACCTTCGACACCATCAGGGCATGGTTTCGATGCGTACCGGCACTGCCTTGCTGGCCGGAGTTTTCGAGCTGCGGTCATGATGGCTGATCGCGATCAGGGGGTTGAGCTCGGGATAATAGCCGACAATCGTGCCGGACGGCAGATCGAACGGTACGACCTCCAGCCCGTCGATCCGCCGCTTGTGCCCGTCGCCCGCGTCGCCGACCAGCGCCACCCGCTGCCCGACGGCAAGTCCCGCCTTCTCCATGTCGTCGGGGTTGATGAGGATCACGTCGCGCGTGCCCTCGATGCCGCGCAGACGGTCGCTATAGCCATAGATGGTGGTGTTGAACTGATCATTCGAGCGCACCGTGACCAATCGATACCGGCCATCGACGTCGACCACATCCGTTGCGGACAGCATCTCCGGCGCGGTGAACTGCGCCTTGCCGGTCTTGGTCTTCCACACCCGTTCACGGGCACTGTTGCCACGATAAAAGCCGCCCGGCTCGAACATGCGGGCGTTCATGTCGTGAAACTGCTCGTGATAGGTCTCGGCGATCAGGTCGCGGACCCGCCCGTAATCGCCCGTCCACTCCTCCCAGCGGACCTTCGGATTGGGCGGCAGCGTCGCCATGGCCATGCCCGCGACAATGGCCAGCTCCGATTTCAGATGCGGGCTCGCTGGCGTGCGATGGCCACGCGAGCCATGGATGTGGCTGAAACTATCCTCGATCGTTACCGTCTGCGGACCGCCGGCCTGCAGGTCTTCCTCGCTGCGGCCCAGGCACGGCAGAAGATACGCCGTCTTGCCGTTGAACAGGTGATTGCGGTTCAACTTGGTCGCAATCTGGACGGTCAGCCGCATCCGTTCCCAGGCCGGTTCGACACGCGCCTGATCGGGCACCGCGCGCAGGAAATTCCCGCCGAGCCCGATGAATGCCTGGACGCTGCCGTCCATCACGCCTTCGCACACCTCCACCGTGGTCATGCCGGTGTCGCGCGGTGGATCGAAGCCGAACTGCTCCGCCAGCTTGTCGAGCGGGACGAGCTCAGGCTTTTCCGAAATCCCGACGGTGCGCTGCCCCTGCACGTTCGAATGGCCGCGCACCGGGCAGATCCCGGCGCCGGTCCGGCCGATATGGCCGCGCATCAACAGCAGGTTGACCAGCATCGCGATGTTTTCGAAGCCATGGACATGCTGGGTCAGGCCCATGCCATACACGCCGATGACCCGCTCCGCCGCCACGTACACGCGGCCCGCCTCCTCGACATCGGCGCGGCTCAGCCCCGACTCCTGTTCAATCCGTTCCCAAGAGGTGGCGTCCGCCTTGGCGCGGAACGCGTCGAACCCGGAGCAGTGTTCCGCGATGAAGCCATAGTCGATCAGCGTGCCGCCACGGCGCTCGTCCTCGGCTAACACGAATTTGCACAGCCCCATGATCGCGGCGATGTCGCCGCCGGCACGGACCTGCAGATACTGGCAGCTGATCTGCGTTCCCTTGCCCGTCAGCATCTGGCTCGGACGCTGCGGATTGATGAACTCGATCAGCCCCTTCTCGCGGATGGGGTTGAAGGTGACGACCTTGCAGCCCCGCTCGACCGCCTTTTGCAGCGGATGCAGGAAGCGCGGGCTGTTGGTGCCGGGGTTCTGGCCGAAGAAGAACAGCGCGTCGCAATGTTCGAAGTCGTCGAGAACGCAGGTGCCGACCGGCGATCCGATCAGTTCGTTGAGCGTGACCGACGTGGTTTCGTGGCACATGTTCGAGCTGTCGGGCAGGTTGTTGGTGCCGTAGAGTCGCGCGAACAGGGCATAGAGATAGGACGTCTCGAGGCTCGCCCGGCCGGATGCGTAGAAGATCGCCGACTTGGGGTCGATCTCCTTCAACTCCGAACCGATCGCGGTGAACGCCTCGTCCCAGGTGCATGGCACATAATGGTCCGTCTGCGCATCGTAACGCATCGGATGCGTCAGGCGACCTTGCTGTTCCAGATCATGATCGTCCCAGTCGCGCAGCTCGCGCACGCTATGATTGGCGAAAAAGTCAGGCGTGCACCGGTTGGTGGTCAATTCCCACAGCGTGGCCTTGGCGCCGTTCTCGCAGAACTCGAACGCATGCGGGTGCTTGGGTTTGCCCCAGGCGCAGCTGGTGCACATGAAGCCACCGGGCTTGTTCTGGGTGCGCAAGGTCGCGAGCGCCCCGGGCGATGCCATGTCGCGCAAGGCGGTCTGCGCCATGCCACGCAACGAGCCCCACCCACCGGTGGCGCTGTCATACTCAACGGTTTCTGGCTGGTCGGTCATGGCATGCTCCCAGACACTGAACGAGCAAACTACCCGATCGGCCGCACAGCATCCGCGATTTTAATGTAAGCTTTTGTGTCCAGGCATTCGTCGCCGCGCGCCGGCATCGATCGCGGCGCGGGCCTCGGCTGGGGAAAGGGTGGCGAGCGTCAACGCGTCATTCCTTGCAGTAAAGCTGGTAGAGGGTGGCGAGCAGCGTCTCGACGCGCGGGTCCGCGATGGCGTACCACAGCGTCTGGCTCTCCCGCCGAAAGGTGACGAGGCCTTCGTCGCGCATCTTGGCCAGGTGCTGCGAGCAGGCCGATTGGGACAGGCCGACATCACGCGCGAGATCGCCGACTGTCACCTCACCATGCTCGACCAGCTTGCACAGCAGCATCAGCCGCCGCGCGTTGCCGATCGCCTTCAGCGTGTCGGCGACCTGCCCCGCCTTCGCCTCGAAGGTCGCGAGGTCCATCTGCGGTCTGCGCATCGTCACTACTCCATTAGATGGCGCTTATATAGCGCCGGCTAATATATTAGCAATATCTAACGGAGCAGACCGAGTGGACAGCCGCTCACGGCCGATACGCGGCGTCCAGTGCCTCTGGAATGAGCACCAGGTTCTGGATCGCGGCCAGACCCCATTGCGCCGCTGCATTGGTGGAGACCCCAGGCCACTCCACGATGCCGCCGGGCAGCGTGTGGCGCGGGTCGTGCGCGACCGTGCCGAGCCCTGCTTCGCCGGAGAAGAATTCCCGCGCGGCGCGGCCGGCAAGTGCGGGGTCCTTTTCCCGGTTCGCGGCATAGGCGGTCAGCCGGGAATGCCCCTCGCGCAGGTTGCTCGAGCCCACCCGCTTACCGAACTTCGCGTCGAACTCGGCCCGGGGCGCGTTGTACCAGCGGCAATATTCCAGCCACGCCGCCCGGTAGCGCGGCACATCCAGCAGATCGAGGAGCTCCGAGCTTACCTCGGGCGCCCCGAACACACCGTTCAGATGCGCGATCTGGATCCGGTCGCCCGGATTGAGGAAGCGGCCACTCTTGAGGTCATAGGGCGCGCTGCCCGTCAGCCACCCCTTGGGCAGCCGGCCGATGCTGTCCATGCCGGCCACCAACTGGTCTCGCCACTGCTTGGCCCCGGTTCGCTCCCACTCCGCAAGCCACGCACCCGCGAGCGCGCACCAGGTTGTGCCGAAGCTCATTTCCACCACGCCCGCGGGCAAGGCCTTACGCTGCCCGCCGGGCACCTTGCGCCCGATCTCGACCGTCTGGAGTGTATGGTCGGAGGTGAGCAGCGCCCGCATGAGGTCGCCCACCCGCTCATCGGCGGTCAGATAGTAGAAGATGCGGCGATAGATCGCGTTGCTGACTCGCGGCTGCTTCGAGCTGTCGCTCCAGTGCTGCACTCCGTGACGAGTTCCCATGCCGGTGAATGGGCCCATGTGGTACACGTCGACTTCGCCGGTATGACGGGTCATCGCCTCGGCGAGGCGATAGGTCTTCGCGTCTCCTGAGCGGATGGCGGCGTACCACAGCCACAGGTCCGGCGAGAGTTCGCTGTTGTCCCAGGCAAAGCCGCCGATGTCGTACCGCCAGACCCGCCGGTCGCTGTCATAGGTGTGCATGACATCGCCATGGTCCCAGAAGCCATACCAGCTGCGCCGGTCGACCTCGCCCGCATAGAAATCGATTAGATTGTCGAGCTGGTTCTCCAACAGCGCGCGGGTCGGCGTCGACCGGTCCGGCAAGCCCCAGTCGCCGAACACGCCCGCCGCATGAAGATGCGCCGGCGCCACCATCAATTGCGGAGGCGTGGCAGCCGCCCGTGCCATTTCCTCGAGGGTCGCGGTCTCCGGCGTCCGGTCCAGCGCCCACAGCATCAGCTCGCTGGTGCGCGCGACACCGGTCGCGGAATCCCAGCCCGGCTCGTAATCCTCATAGGTGATGTCCAGTCCCTCGTTCTGGGCATCATATCCTTCCATCCCCATCATGCCCCGATAGGAGCGCAGGTCCATGGCCGGCGCGTCGGGCGACCACAGCCATTGGGTCAGCCGCGCGGTGTCCGTCGCCGCGTTGCGGATGTCGATCTGGCTGGGATGCCGCTCCCAGAAATAGCGGGCGGCGAGTGCAGCGCCCCCTTGGGGTGAGCCGACATAGCCCAGGCCGGGCGAGCGCGCGCCTTCCTCGGCATCGACCCAGGCGTGACCTTCGGCCGTGCGCTTTGAAAGCGTGAAGCCGCGTGCGGAGAGCTGGCGCAGCGTGAAGTCACTCCACGCAGGGATGCGGTCCAGCAGCGGCCCCACCCGTCCCATCTCTTCTGGCGGGGGTGCGGCGCGGCCAGCGACCTGCGCCTGTCGGGCGGCCCTGCCGGGATCCCGGCGCAAGCCGGTGAGCGGGCGAACCGCTTCGACAAACATGCCGTCACCGGCGGTGGCGAGGCGCACGTGACGATCGTGGAGGGGCGCACGCAGTGGCACGTCGGCCGAAATGCCCAGCCCCGAGATGAAGTCCTTCGCCGGATCGAGATCGAAGACGAAGCTGTGGACGATCCGCAGCGCGTCCGAGCCGGCATAGGCGTACAGCCGCAAGGTGAAGGGCAACACTGAGCGGCCGCCGCCGGCGTGCTTGCCCTCCACGCGGATCACCGCGCGAACGGGGCCACGCTGTTCGACCACGACCGCGTCGATGCGCCCGAGGAGTGGCAGGCGGGTGCCATCGATGGGCGCGTCGCGAACCTCTCCCAGCAGGCGGACGTTCTGGAGCACCGCGCGCTCCCCATGCCGCGCGCTTCGGATCACGGAATCGCCAGAGCGCGCGATCTCCCAGCGCAGGTCGCCTGACACGATCGTGACCGTATCCGCGCCTTCTTCCACGACAATCGGGGACGTCGGACGCGCCGGACGCCCCTGCGTCACGGTCAATCCTGCGGAACCAGCCCCTGCGGCGAGCGCGTGGGCCGTCCACTTGATCGACCCGTCAGGCCAATAGGCTGTGGGCCAGCTCTGCGACGGCAGGGACGCACCATCGGCAGTCTGAACGGTCAGCGATCGGCCCTTGGAGAGGGTGCCGCGTGGCCAGGCCACACCAAAGGTCTGGCCGAAATGGCGCCCCGGCGGCGCCCCGTCGATCCACCGCACCGGCGCAGGCGCGAGCCGCGATACTCGCGCAGCCTGGACGGGAACCGCGCGAACTGCGCTTCCTGCGGCGGCGAGCACAGTGCCGCCCAGGAGGGTTCGTCGGGTGAGGCGCATAAAGGTCTCCGTCAAAGCGGCGTGATGCGCAGGTTGCGGACGCGCAGGTGACTTTTGGTGGTGCGGATCGCGAACCATCCCCGCGTATAAGGCGCCGGATCCTGGAGCGTGAACAGTCGGCGGCCGTCCCGCTCGACCGCGATGGTGTTGCCGTCGGCGATCAGCCGGACCGCAGTCCACCGGTTCGGGACCAGCATGGCGTCGGCCGAGGCAAGATCGTGTTCGGGCAAGATCGGGCGATTACCCGGCTCCCCGATGTAGCGGCGGAAGCGGGTAGTCGTGTTCCGGTTGCCGCCGATACCGACATAATAGGTTCGAAGGTCGTCATAGGTCGCAAACGCGCCGGACCGGCCGGGGTCGAGGACCGAGCCGCCCGGCGCCTTCGGATCGGTCGCCATCCAGAAGGCATTGAGGTCGCTGACTTCGTCGTTGGCTCCCCCCTCCGCCACGGCCATCGCCTCGAAGCTGATCGCGACCGGCCCCTCGATCTCATGCCCGTACCAGAGCGACAGGCCTGCAGGGGTGTCGATGTCGATCCTGTCGCCCAGGTAGGAGACACGCGCCGCTGGCGATTCCGCCTCGACACGCCAGGCCTGCGCCTCGGTGGCGATCAGGCCGGACGTGTCGGCCTGATCAGACCCCGAGCATCCGGACGAAAGGAGAACGGCAAGGCCGAGCAGCAAGCCGCGTGCTGCCCTTCCCGCCCGTCTTGCCGTTCCCCCCTGCATCAGTACCGCGCCGAAATGCCTGCAAAGAAGCGCTTGCCCGGATAGCTCCACTCCGAGGTGCGGATGCCGCCTGCGGAATCGCGCTCGGTCGTGCCGGTCAGGTTCTTGCCTTCGATGAAGAACTGCAGCCGGTCCTCCAGGAACCGCAGCGTGATCTTGCCATCGAGATAGCCAGAGGCGTCACGGAACACCGGGTTGCCCGAGCGATCATTCGTCAGGCGCAGGTACTTGCTACGCCACGTGTAGGCGAGACGGGCGTTGAGGAAGCCCTTGTCGTAATATCCGATCACCGAATAATTGTGCTTCGACAGGCCCGGGAACGGAAGGTCCTCGAACGTCAGGCTGTTGGTCAGCCCCACGTCCTCGGCGGTGCTGTAGGTGTAGTTCAGCTGCGTGCCGAACCCGTCGAGCGGCGCCGGCAAAAACGTGAAGGCGGTCTGCGCCGACAGTTCGACACCCTTCACCTTCGCGCCCGCCCCGTTGATCGGCTGGCGCACGTCGAACAACTGCCCATCGCCGAACACGTCGACGCCGAAGGTCGCCTGGTTCTCGATGATGAAGGTGTCGATGTTCTTGTAGAAAAGAGCGGCGTTCAGCAGCGTGTCGGCATTGGGGTACCAACCCAGGTTGAGGTCGTACTGGGTCGCCCGGTACGGCTTCAGATTGGGATTGCCCGCGGTGCAGCTGTCGTTGAGGTTCGGGTTCTGCCCGGTCTCGTCAAAGGCGCAGTTGATGTTCGGGACCAGGCTGGTGGGACGCGGACGCGCCATCACCTTGGCCACGCCGAAGCGCGCAATCAGCCGGTTGGGCACGATCTCAGCCGCCAGGTTGAAGCTCGGCAGCCAGTCCGTATAGCTGTTGGTGAACGAGATGGTGTCGACCGACACCGTCCGCGTAGTCGTGGCGCCGGTCGGGTTGTTCGGGTCGACCAGTTCGATCACGCGGCGCGTGTTCGAGCCGGTGGCCGTGTCCTCGGTCCGGACCCAGCGGATGCCGGCGTTGCCGCTGATCGGCATGCCCAGCAACTCCGTCTCGAAGTTCCCCTTCAGGTAACCGGCGTAGATGTCCTCCTCGATCTCATGCGCCGGCGTCTGGGCAAAGCCGTTCGAGACGCGCACGCGGTCGCGGTTCAGGTACGTCGTGTCGAAGAAGCTGTCGAACCGGTTGAAGTTGGGTGCGAGCCAGCGATCGGGAAGCCCGTTTCGGCTACCGTTGCTGAAGAAGATGTCCGGCGTGAACTCGGTCGCGCTCGCCAGGAAGCGATTGAACTTCTCCTGGGTGAAGAACTGCGACGTTCCTTGCGCCGGGTTCGTCGGGCTGACCGGGAAGGCGAGCTCGGTGTTGTTCTGGCCGATCTGAACGTTCGAGGTCACGAACGAGGTCGGCACGAAGTCGCCGTTCGAGTTGTTGAAGTTGGTGCCGCCGTAATAGCGCAGCGAGGTCGACTTGCGGTACTGGCCGCCGAACTCGATCCGCGTGAGGAACGGCACGTCCGGCTCCCAATCGGCGTCGAGCTTATACTGGTCCTCGGTCACGTCGACCTCTTCGGGCCGATACTGGAGGCCCAGCACGACCGGGGTCGATCCGTTGACGATCGACGTGCCCGGCGTGGCATAAGAAGCTGGGTTGTCCGGGTTGAAGCCGCTTGGGAAGCCGAACGATGGGGCGCCCGTCTTCGGGTCCAGCGACACATGGATGCCGGGTACGGTCGCGTTCAGGCTCAGCGTCAGGCTCTCGCTGACCGTCGTGCCCTTCGACTTCACGGCCAGGCCCTTGAGCTGGAAGCGGTCCGTCTTCCAGTTGAAGCCCGCGGTCTTGTACTCGGACTCCTGCACGTACTTGAAGTCGCGCTTGCTGGTGGAGAAGATCGAGCCCGCGCCGCTGTTGTTGGCCGGAGCCGTCGGAGCCGTGTAGAAGTCGATGAGGTTGCCCTCATCGTCAAAGGTGCAGCGGCCGCACGCGCCCGAGGTGTCGATGCGCGACAGCGCCGTCACGTCCACCGAGCGGTTATAATCGATCAGCTGGTTGTTGCGGCGATTGCGCTGGTACTCGACGTACACGTCGAGGTTGTTGGTGAGCTGGTACTGGACGGTGCCGATGCCGGAAATGCGCTCGTCGTTGCGCAGCCAGATCCCGTATCGCGGAATGCGCGGCACGAACTCATAGAACTGCTGCTGGCAGTCCGCGCGCGTGGCGCCCGCCTCACCGCCCGTAGGTATGGTGCCGCAGCCAGCAAGCGTGGTGATGCTGTCGAAGTTGGCGTTGCTGGTGATCTTCCGGTTGTCGCCGTTCAGATCGCCGAAGCGAACCCATTCGGTGTTGCGCAGATAGTCGTTGCGCGTGTCGTTCTTGTCGTACGTGACGTTCAGGATCACGCCCAGTCGGCCGCCGAGCAGCTTGTTGGTGCCGAAGGTGAAGTTGCCGCGCGGCTGGACCGAGTCCGAGACGTCGAGATACTGCGCCGAAGCGGTCAGGGCGAGCAGCGTCTTTGTCAGTTCGAGGGGCTTGCGCGTCTCGATGCTCACCGTGCCGCCAATGCCGCCCTCGGTCATGTCGGCGGTGAAGCCCTTGAAGACGTCGATCGACTTGACGAGTTCGGAGGCGAGCTCGCGGAAGTCGGCACCGCGCTGGCCGCCACCGCCCTGCCCCAGCGTGGTGACACCGTTGATCTCGACGCGGTTGAGGTCCGGCTCGACGCCGCGGATCGACACGCGCACGCCCTCGCCGAAGTCGCGCTCGAGCTGAACGCCGGTGATGCGCTGAAGCGCCTCGCCGATGTTCTTGTCGGGGAAGCTGGCGATGTCCTCTGCGACGATCGAGTCCACGGTGGTGCCCGCATTCTTCTTGCGGCCGATCGCGGACTGGAGGCTGGCGCGGGTGCCGGTGACGATGACGTCACCGCCGACCATGTCATCGTCCGACGATACGGACGGCGCATCCGCCGGAGCGTCCTGCGCCATGGCCGGCGCCGACAACAGTGCGATCGCTACGGCGATGCCTGAAACGACACCGCCCGACGTCGCGGCACCACGCACGAATTTCCGATGTACGAGCCCCATCTATCCCCTCCTCGCAGTTCATGGAGCGGTCCCGCTCCGTGCGACGGTTTCCCCGCCTTCTGACGAAAGAAGTATCGCAAACCTCCCTGCTTGAAAACAGCAAATTTCCACATATGATAATCTAGTCCAGATATTGGGATATATTGTAGCGGGGATGGAGAGTTAGGATGAAGGCAGCATCTGGTTTTCCACCCGCTCGACGCAGCCCCCACCCGGGCAACGTCCTCAAGCGACTGCTCCTTTACGCCGCCGTGCTGCCGCTCGCGGGCCTTGCCGTTCCGGTCAGCGGAGCGGCGGACGGTCGCCAGATGGAGCGGCTCGACCGCGGGCTGGTCGCTGTACCGGCAAGTGGCGGGGGCAATCACATCTCATGGCGGCTGCTCCGCAGTGACTCCTCCCGCACGACATTCCGGCTGCTACGCGACGGCAAGCCGGTCTCGCGCGCGATCTTGCGTGGAGCCACCAGTTTTGTGGATCGTGACGGCACTCCCGAGTCCCGCTATCGGCTGGAGCGCGCGGACGCGCGCGAGGCTGCGGCGGAGACCTCCGTCTGGGCCAAGGGCTATTGGTCGATCCCGCTCGACCGGCCCGCGGATCGCACCACGCCTGATGGCGAGCGATATTCCTATTCCGCAAACGATGTGAGCGTCGGCGACCTCGATGGCGACGGGCGCTATGAACTGATAGTCAAATGGTATCCCAGCATCGCCAAGGACAATGCCTTCGCCGGTTACAGCGGCGAGACGTTGCTCGACGCCTATACGCTCGACGGCAAACGACTGTGGCGGATCGACCTTGGCCCGAACATCCGCTCGGGCGCGCACTATACCCAGTTCATGGTCTATGACTTCGACGGCGATGGGCGTGCCGAGATCATGGTCAAGACCGCCGACGGCACGGTGGATGGAGCCGGGAAAGTGATCGGCGATGCGAAGGCCGATTGGCGCAGTAAATCGGGCGAGGTCCCGCAGGCGGATCGTACCGGCGCCCGCACGCTTCCCGATGGTCGCCGCGTCGCGGACATGACCGGACGGATCGTGCGCGGCCCGGAATATCTGACGGTGTTCAAGGGCGCGACTGGCCGCGCGCTTACCACCGCCGCCTATTCGCCCCCGCGCGGTCCCCGGACATCCGATCCCACGCCCGAACAGATGACGGCCCTGTGGGGCGATGGCTATGCCAACCGCTCCGACCGGTTTCTCGCCGGCGTCGCCTATCTCGACGGCAAGCTGCCGAGCGCCGTGTTCGCGCGGGGCTATTACGCTCGCACCACCGTTGCCGCCTGGGACTGGCGCGGTGGCAAACTGACCCAACGCTGGCTGTTCGACAGCGCCGAGCCCGGCAACGCCGACTTCGGCGGCCAGGGCAACCACCAGCTCTCGGTTGCGGACGTTGACGGCGACGGGCGGGACGAGATCCTCTACGGATCGATGGCGCTGGACGACAACGGCCGTGGCTTATGGAGCGCCAAGCTCGGACATGGCGATGCGATGCACGTCTCCGACCTCGACCCCACCCGCCCCGGTCTTGAGAAGTTCGGTGTTCACGAAAATGTGAGGGACAATGGTGGCATCGGCTCCGCGATGCTCGACGCCCGCACCGGCGAGGTGCTGTGGACCAAGCCCGCCGACAAGGACACGGGCCGCGGTCTCGCTGCCGACATCGACCCGCGGCATCCGGGCGCCGAAACTTGGGCGTCGAACTCCGCCGATCTGTTCGACGTGCGCGGCAATCCGATCCCCGGTGGCCGGCCAAAGGCCGCCAACTTCGCGATCTGGTGGGATGGCGATCGCCTGCGCGAACTCCTGGACGGCACCCGGATCACGAAATGGGACTGGACGACTGGGCGCGAACACCTGCTGCTGGCGCCCGAGGGGGTAGCCTCCAACAACGGTACCAAGCAGAATCCGGCGCTCAGCGCCGACCTGCTGGGCGATTGGCGGGAGGAACTGGTGGTACGCAGCGCCGATGACCGCGAACTGCGCATCTACACCACGCCGATCCCGACCGAGGAACGCCTGGTCACGTTGATGCACGACCCCGTCTACCGTCTGGGTGTCGCGTGGCAGAACACGGCGTACAACCAGCCGCCGCACCCGTCCTTCTTCCTGGGCGCCCCGGCCCCCGGTCGTTGAACCCGATGCTTGCCACCCTGCTGCTCCTGCCCCTGGCCACAATGATCGACCCGCCGCGCAGCTTTCATTTCGGCCCGGATGCCGCGCCCACGGGCGAGACGCTGGTGGCGCCCGATCGTCGGTATCGCGCCGGCGACTTCGGCTACGAACCGGACAGCTCGCCGGAAACGCCGCTGTTTTCGGTCGCGCTGCCGGAGGGCAATTGGCGCGTTACGCTGACGCTCGGCGGCGCGACCGCAGGCGAGACCAGCGTCAAGGCGGAATCGCGACGCCTGATGCTGGACCGGGTCCGCACCCGCGCGGGCGAGACGGTGACGCGCAGCTTCGTGGTCAATGTCCGTACGCCAGAACTGCCCGCGCCGCCCGAAAACGCGCCCGGAGGCGCTGCGGTGCGGCTGAACCCACGCGAAGCCGGGAGCTACAGCTGGGACGACCGGCTGACGCTGGAGTTCCTGGGTCGGCCGCGCGTGCAGAGCGTACGGATCGCGCCCGCGGCCGATGTGCCCACCTTGTATCTGGTGGGGGATTCGACGGTGACGGACCAGCGCTTTGAATCCGCCGCGAGCTGGGGCCAGATGCTGCCAGCCTTTCTCGGCGATCGGATTGCCGTGGCCAACCACGCGGAATCCGGCGAGACGCTCAAGTCGTTCCTCACCGGCCTGCGCCTGGACAAGGCGTTATCCGCCATGAAGCCGGGCGACTATCTCTTCATCCAGTTCGGCCACAATGATCAGAAGGCACAGTGGCCGCAAACCTATGCCGCCGCCGACAGCACCTATCCCGCCTATCTGCGGGCCTATGTCGCCGAAGCACGGCGGCGGGGTGCGACCCCGGTGCTGGTCACCTCCCCCGAACGCCGCAATTTTGACCGCCAGGGCCGGATCGTCCCGAGCCTGGGCGGCTATCCCGATGCCGTCCGACGGGTCGCGGCCGAGGAGGGTCTGCCGCTGATCGACCTGAACCGCGCCAGCATCACGCTGTACGAAGCGCTGGGCCCGCAGCCGGCACCCCTGGCCTTTAACGAGGGCGGTGCCGACAAGACGCACCACAATAACTATGGCGCATGGCTGCTCGCCCGCGCCCTTGCTGACGAACTTCGCACGGCAGTACCCGCTCTCGCCCCGCACGTGACCGCTGGGCCCTTTGACCTGGGACACCCGCCGTTGCCAGACGAGGTCAAGCTGACGCCGAGCACCGCTGTAAGCGCCAACCGTCCCGCCGGAAGCTGAGGGTGCGACTTCCATTCCCGGGCCACGCCTGCCGCCAGTTCGACGTTCGCGAGCAGGGCGCAGCAGGGGACGGGCGACGACTGGATACGCCTGCGTTCAACGCGGCGATCGCACTGGCTTCCGCCACGGGCGGCGGCGTGGTGCGCGTGCCGGCGGGCAACTATCGCTGCTTCTCGATCCGGCTGCGCAGCGACGTGACGGTCGTGCTGGAGGCGGGCGCGACAATCATTGCCGCCGACCCCGACCTTGACCCCGGCAGCTACGACTTGCCGGAGGACCGTGGCGAGCAACTTTATCAGGATTTCGGCCACAGCCACTGGCACAACAGCCTGATCTGGGGCGACGCAGTCCGGCGCGTCGCGATCCTGGGACCGGGCGTCATCGACGGGCGGGCGCTGACCCGCGACGGCCCGGGCGCGCGGTGGAAGCGTCAGGCCGGCGAGCGGCCGCTTTCGATGCAGGCCATGACCGCAGCCGAGATCGACGCGCTGGAACGCGACGCGGCCTATATGCAGGGGCGCGGAAACAAGGCGATCGGGCTGGTCGAGGCGCGTGATGTGCACCTATCCGGTTTCACGATCCGCGACGGTGGCCATTTCGCGATCCTCGCGACCGGTGTGGACGGGCTGGTGATCGAAGACCTGACGATCGATACCGCGCGCGACGGCATCGATCTGGACGGCGTCCGCAACGCCCGGGTGGAGCGGTGTCGGGTAAACACCCCCAACGACGACGCCATCGTGCTGAAGAGCAGTTGGGCGCTTGGGCGCGCCATCCCGTGCGAGGATGTGGTGGTGCGCGGCTGCGCGGTTAGCGGGTTCGACCCTGGTACCCTGCTCGACGGGTCGAGGGGTACGCGCCAGCAGATTGCACCCGATCGCGACCGGGTGACCGGCCGGATCAAGCTGGGCACGGAGAGCAACGGCGGCTTTCGCCGCATCCGCATCGAGGATTGCCGGTTCGAGCGCTCGCGCGGGCTCGCACTGGAAACCGTCGACGGGGGCGTGGTCGAGGATGTGATTGCGCGCGACCTGCGACTGCAGGACGTGACGACCGCACCGATCTTCCTCCGCCTGGGTGATCGCCGGCGCGGGCCGCCCGGTTCCAGCCTGGGCGCGATGCGCGGCATCACTCTGGAACGCATCGTCGCGGACGGCATCGACCCACGCTTCGCAGCTATGCTGGTCGGTCTACCGCAGGCCCCGATCGAAGCGGTGACGCTCCGGGACATCGCGCTCACCTATCGTGACGGCAGCGGTTGCAAACGCGCGGACGTTCCTGCGCCGGAACTCGCCGACGCCTATCCGGAACCCAGCATGTTCGGGATCACGCCGGCGTGGGGGCTTTGGGCACGCCACGTCCGGGGCTTGCACATCGACGGGCTCACGCTTCACACCCCTGCCGATCCCCGCCCCCCCCTGGTGCTAGAGGATGTCCAGGCCGTCACCGCCGCGCGGATTCGTCATACGGCGGTAGAGCCCCAGAGGGGTTTGACGATCAGCCGGACAGCATCTACCATATAGTGCATAATAATCCCGTATAGTGGGAGAGCAGGAGAGGTCATGTCGATCCACGCGTTCCGGATGCAGCTCAAACCCGGCATGACCGCCGAGTACAAGGCTCGCCACGATCAGATCTGGCCTGAGCTTACCGACTTGCTCCGGGACGCGGGCATTTCCGACTATTCGATCTTCCTGGACGAGCCCAGCGGCGCACTGTTTGCGGTCCTGAAGCTTGCCGAGGACAACCAGCGAGACGCGTTGCCGGGCAATCCGATCATGCAGCGCTGGTGGGACCACATGGCGCCGCTGATGGAAGTGGATGCCGACAACCGGCCCCGGGAATGGCCGCTCCTCCCCATGTTCCACATGGCCTGATCCGATGCGCGCCCTCCTTCTCGCCACCGCCGCGCTGCTCGCCAGCGTTCCCGCCGCTGCCCAGCAGGCGCAGCCTACCGCCAACTTCGACGCTCCGGTCCAGCGCTTTGGCCGGGTGAGTTTCGATGCACGCTCGCTGATGATCGATGGCAAGCGCCAGACGATCTGGTCGGCCGAGGTGCACGCCTTCCGGCTGCCCTCCCCCGACCTGTGGCGGGACATCCTCCACAAGATGAAGGCGACCGGTTTCAACACGGTCGCCTTCTACTTCGACTGGGGATACCACAGCCCGAAGCGCGGCGTGTACGACTTCAGCGGGATCCGCGACATCGACCGCCTCCTCACCATGGCGGCCGAAGAGGGCATCTACGTCATCACCCGCGCCGGCCCCTATGTAAATGCGGAGCTTACCCGCGGCGGCTACCCCGGCTGGCTGGTCAACCAGCGCGCCCGCGCGCGCACCGACGCCCCGGAATATCTCGAGGCCGTCGACGAATGGCTGACCCAGGTGAACCGCATCATCGCCCGCCACCAGATCAACGGCGGCCCGAACGGTGAGAAGGGCGGGACCGTGATCCTGCACCAGATCGAAAACGAACTGGCGATCACCACGCCGTCCCAGCGTCGCTACATGGATCACCTGTACGCCAAGGCCCGCGCGGACGGTATCACGGTCCCGATCTTCCACAATGATCAGGGCCGCAACGGCTATTGGGTGCCCAAGGGCGCGAACGTCGAACATACGGTCGAAGGGCCGACCGACATGTATGCGTTCGACGGCTATCCCGGCGGCACCTGCACCGTCGAGGGCAGGCCGACCCGAGGATCGGCGGCGCCGGACTGGGGCTTCTACGGCCCCGGCGGTGCCAAGGGCGGCGCCTCCGCCTCCCCCAACACGCCTGGCTTTGCGGCCGAATTTGGCGGCGGGTGGTTCGACTATTGGGGGTCGAACGGCGGGTATGAGTGCAACGCGGTCCAGCGCGGCAAGCGCTTCCAGCGCGTCTTCTATGGCACCAACCTGGCCAACGGCATCTCGATCCAGAGTTTCTACATGGGCTATGGCGGCACCAGCTGGGGCTGGCTGCCGGCACCGGTGGTGTTCACCAGCTATGATTATGGCGCAGCCTTTTCGGAAGCGCGCGAGGTGCGGGAAAAGGCGCTGGAGCTCAAGCAGCTCGGCGGCCTGATTGCGGCGATGCCCGATCTTGCCGGCATGGTGCCCGCCGGGCCGGTGCAGATTTCGTCCCCGAACATCCAAGTCTATCACAACAAGAGCCCGGAGACGGACGCACGCTTCCTGATGGTGACGCACAAGCCGTCGAACGGGCAGACCGACGACCGCTTCACCATCACTGCCGACCTGCCCGACGGTCGCTATAGCTTCCCCCAGGCGGAGCCGATGCGGCTCAACGGGTTCGACGCGAAATGGCTGATCGCGGGTGCGAAGCTCGGCAGCCAGCGGCTGGTCTATTCCACCTCCGAATTGCAGACCGTACTGACGCGCGACGGCGAGGATATCGCGCTTCTGTACGGTCGCGCGGGCGAGAACGGCGAAACAGTGCTGCGCTATGCGAATGCCCCGCGCGTCACGGTCCTCGAGGGGCAGGTAAGCTCGACCTTTGACAGCGCGCGAGGCGACCTCCGGCTGAACTATCCGCACCAAGGCCTAGCACGCGTTCGTATCGAGGCCGGCGGCCGCCCCCCGCTCCTTCTCCTCCTTGCTGACGAGGCGGAGGGTACGCGGTTCTGGCGCAACGACACGGCCGCCGGTCCGGTGCTGGTGCGCGGGACCGCGCTCGTGCGCACCGCCAAGGCATCTGGTGGCACGCTGGCGCTGACGGGCGACACCGCGGAAGCAAGCGCGCTGGAGATCTGGGCGCCCGCCCGGCTGCGGCAGGTGACGTGGAACGGTGCGCGGGTTCCCCTTGCACCGCAGGCGATGGGCAGCCGCGGCGCGGCACGTCCGCTAGCGGGTCCGGCACCCGTTGAATTGCCGGCGCTCACAGCCTGGCGGGTGGCCCAGGGCTCTCCCGAGGCGCAGCCCGGCTTTGACGATAGCGCATGGCAGGCCATCGACCGCCGCGCCTACGCAAGCACCACCGCCCGGCCCGACGGCCAGCCCAACATGCTGATGGACGCCTATGGCTTCCACGAAGGCGACGTCTGGTATCGCGGTCGCTTCCAGGGTGCCGCCGACGCAAAGCGGATCAAACTTCATTATGGCGCGGGCGGCTCCGGGATGCTGCAGGTCTGGCTGGACGGACAGTTCATCGGCCAGCATGAGCTGCCGGGCGGCCTGCCCCGCCCGATCACCACAGGTGTCGCCGAGTTCGACCTGCCCGCGGCCGCTCAGGCTCCAGGTGAGCATGTGCTGAGCGTGATGGTGCGCAACAACGGCCATAATTGGGATCTGGACGCCGACGATTTCCACAAGGAAGCGCGCGGGCTGGTGTTCGCTTCGCTGGAGGCGCCCGCGGGTCGCAGCTTCGCGGTGCCGGTCGAATGGAAGATCCAAGGCCGCGCAGGTGGTGAGGACTTTGCGGATCGGGTGCGCGGCGTCCCCAACAATGGCGGCCTGTTCGGGGAGCGGATGGGCTGGCACCTGCCGGCCTTCGACGACCGCGGTTGGACCCCGGCCACCGTTCCCGCGGGCGCGCAGCCGGCAGGAACCAGCTGGTATCGGACGCGCTTCGACCTCAACGTGCCCAAGGGTCAGGATGCGACCATCGGCGTCGCGTTCGGCGATACGCAGGTGCCGCGCTCGCCCGGCCGCTACCGGGTGCTACTGTTCGTCAACGGGTGGCAGATGGGGCAGTTCATCGCCAATGTCGGTCCGCAGCGCGTCTTCCCGATCCCGGAAGGCATCCTCAACCATCGCGGCAGCAACAGTCTGGCGCTGGCCGTCACGTCGGACGGCGCGCCCGACAGCAGCCTTGAAGCGGTCAAGCTGGTCACGCTGCGCAACGTGAAGGGCGGCATTCCCGTTCGCATGGTCGAGGCACCGCAGTCGCAAGGCGCCCTTCCCTGAACTGCGCCACTTTCCTTTTTCAGGTCGGCACGACACGACGCGCCGTCCCTATCAACCCGGAGCTTTCATGGCCGCGCTGACACACGACATTCCCCGGCAAGAGATCACGTCCAAGATCGACCTGCTGATGGACAATCTCGTCAACATCAAGGACGAGACCGGTGAGTTTCTCCTCCACCTGGAGGACGGTCGCATCATCGACACCAAGGGTTGGGCCGGATGGGAATGGACCCACGGCATCGGCCTGTTCGGCATGTGGCGCTATTATGAGCAGACCGGCGACAGCAAGGCGCTGTCGATCATCAAGCAGTGGTTCGAGGATCGCTTCGCGGAAGGCACGCCGACCAAGAACATCAACACCGTCGCGCCCTTCATCACGCTCGCCTACCTCTACGAGCAGGAGCCCGACCCGCGCTACATTCCCTATCTCGACACCTGGGCCGAATGGCTGATGGCGCCGGACGGCCTTCCCAAGACCGAGGAAGGGGGATTCCAGCACATCGTCTACAACGACGAGAATCCCGGCGAGATGTGGGACGACACGCTGATGATGAGCGTGCTGCCGCTCGCCAAGATCGGCCTGCTTCTCGACCGCCCGCACTATGTGGAGGAAGCCAAGCGCCAGTTCCTGGTCCACATCAAGTACCTCTTCGACAAGAAGACCGGCCTGTGGTTCCACGGCTGGGACTTCAACGGCCGTCACAATTTCGCGGAAGCGTTGTGGGCGCGGGGCAATTGCTGGGTGACGATCGCGATCCCGGAAATCATCGAGATCCTGGATCTCAAGCCCGGCGATGCCTTGCGCACCTTCCTGATCGACACGCTGGCGGCGCAGGTGAAGACGCTTGCCGAGACCCAGGACGAAAGCGGCCTGTGGCACACGCTGATCGTCGACCCGACGAGCTATCTGGAAGCGTCAGCAACCGCGGGCTTCGCCTATGGCATCCTGAAGGCGGTTCGGAAGGGCTACCTGCCGCGCCACTATGAACAGGTGGGCATCAAGGCAGTGCGCGGCGTCCTCGCCAACATCGACGAGACGGGCGAGTTGGAGCAGGTGTCGTTCGGCACCGCGATGGGCGACACGCAGCAGTTCTACAAGGACATCGCGCTCACATCGATGCCCTATGGGCAGAGCCTCGCCATCTGCGCGCTGGCGGAGTTCCTGCGCACGTACATCTGACGTGCCCCCAGCCCGGTCACGCCACGATTGGCGTGGCCGGGCTCGATGTGAGACTTCTACGCTTCCTCGCGCGAACGGGATCGCGATGTCGCGTCCAAATCCGCGAGTCGGGCGGCCAGTTCGTCCGGCTGCAGCGGATAGGCGAGAACCGTGAACACGTTCGCGATTGCCCAAGGGGAAGAGGTGGGCGCGGCCACGAGCAATGGCTGGCCGTCGAGCACTGTCTGAAGCCTCTCAACAATGATGGGGATCGCCTCAGCGCGCCACGAAGCGACCAGAACTGCATCAACGTCGGCGATTGCAGCACGCAAGCAACTGAGTTCGACCTCAAGTGGAAAGGCAAGAGGCTCGTACCCAAGCTCCGCCAGCATCTCCTCGTCCACAGACAACTGACCGGCATCGCCCAACAGAAGAACGCGGGCGCCGTCGCCGGGTACCTTGGCACCCGACCCGGCTTCCACCTCCGGCAACCAGACGCTGAACCGCGCCCCGCCAGCGGTCGCCTCGCCCACGTCGATCGTCCCCCCGTGCCCCTGGATGATCTCCCAGGCCGTCGATAGTCCGAGTCCGGTGCCACCAGGCTTGGTGGTGAAAAACGGCTCGAACAGCCGGCGGCGGATGCCCGGGTCGATGCCCGAGCCACCGTCGCTGATCTCCACGACCACATATTTGCCCGGCAAGAGAGCACTGTGGCTGAAGTGGCGCTCCTGGGCCAACGGCTGGCGCCGAACGGCGATGCGCACGGCGCGTCCGCGGCTCGCCTGCGCAGCGTTATTGCAGATGTTGAGGAACACCTGCTGCAAATCCGCCTCCGCGCCGAGCACGGCGCAATGCGTGTTCTCGCCCGCAAGCGTGAACTGGGCTTCGTAGCGGAGGGAGGCTCCAAGGAGACGCACGGTCTGTTCCAGAATGTCGAACAGGTTCACGACGCGCTTGGTCGTGCGACCCTGCTTGGCGAAGCCCAGGATGTCGTCGACGAGCCCCCGCGCCCGCTCGACCGCGGCTTGAATTTCATCAAAATTCCGGCGGCTGGACGACCCATTCCTGGTTCGCTCCTGCCCCATTTCAGCAAACCCGCGTATCGCGCCCAGAATATTGTTGAAGTTGTGCGCGACGCCGCTCGCCATCGCGCCGATCGCTTCCATGCGGCGTGCCTGCGCCAGCTTCCGCTCCAGACGATCGCGTTCGATCTGCAGCACTTCGCGGCGCGCGCCATGCGCAATCGCGACAAGGGCGGACGCGAGTCCGGCTAGATGGTCCGGCCGCAATACCAACGCCAGCTTTTCAGGTTCGAAGCCGATCAGGACCCGAAAGGGATCCGACGTGCGCAGCATCACAAGAGCCTTCACGCCAGCGTCGCGCATGACCCTTCCCAGTGCCCCGGTCTGCCCACGCATATCAGACACCACGACCAGGTCTCCATCCCACGCCTCATCTGCATCGCTCGCCGCGGCGAGCCGCTCAAGCCAAGGGTCATCCGGTTCGGAAGGAGGCGAAACGAAGCACGGCGCATTGGGGAAGTCGGGTATCAGCAACTGCATCCGCCGCGCACCGTTATGGCGGGCCAGGTGCTCCACCGCGTCCTGAGCGCGCGCGAGAAAATTTTGATGGACCGTGTCGATCAACGGGATGGCGATGGTCGCGCTCAGCCGCTCACTCGCCGCTTGCGCTCGCAACTCACGGTTGTGCAGCCGTTGCAGCATCAGGATCGCGATGACGGACGCAAGGAACAGCAGCGTCAGGATCCGCAGCGCAATTAACCGCGTATGTTCAAGCGCAGTACGCGCTTCGGCCTCTTCATTGAGTGCGACGCGCAGCTGCTCGAGCCGCGCCTCCATTCCGATCGCCCGAATGGCCTGCAGCGTCGCGTCAATCTCTGGCAGAATCCGCACCAGCAGCCGGGCATGGGACAGCATTTGCGCGCCCGACGTGCCCTCCGGCACTGCCGTCATGCGCCGCAACGCTGTCTGGGCATCCCGCACCGTGGCCAGGCTCGTGTCGAGGGTGAGCTTCAGGATCTGCGCGGAAAGATAGTTGTAGGTCCCCGACTCCCGGCTGCCGTTCGCCGTGAAGCGGGTGAGGGAGTTCTGGAGCAGCGCATTGCTGCTCTTGAACTGTTCTACCAGCGCTTCCTGCCTGGCATTGGCTATCCGCATTGACGTAACAACGTCTCGGACCGGAGCACTCGTTCGGACGCTCTGCAACAGGGCGAGGCTGTCGCGCGTGGTCGCAACATCCGCATTGAGCGGATCGTAGTTGCGCAACAAACCGGCGCGCGCGTTCAACAGGTTCACCTGCAGCGCATGCTGAGCCAGCGCGTAGCGCATCATCGCGCGGTTGGTGTCGTCGATCCAGCGCCGGTTGCGGCTCATCTGAGGGATGGTGATCAATGCCGCCACGACTGCCCCGAGCAGGAGCAGGGCGGCGATGACGCGCAAAGCGCGCAGGCTCCTCATCGCGGGGTGGCGCCCTCTGCAGGTCGTAATCGTCGGCCCTGGTAGCTGCCCGTCAGGGCTTTCAGGAAAGCCGAAATATCCTCAACGTCCTGGTCCTCGATCTTGAGGTCGAGTTGGGCGCGCGCCATCCGCCGGATCGCCGACGGCAAGGTCGCGGCGCTGCCGTCGTGGAAATAGGGGGCCGTAACGGCGACATTGCGTAAGCTGGGCACACGCAGGAATTTTGGTTGCGCCTCCCCAAGGGGATGAAAGATTCCGCGCCGCTGGATGATGTTCCCGCCTACATTGGCACCTTGATGACAGCTCGCGCATCCAAGCGTGACGAAGCGGTTGGCGCCCCGTTGTTGTTGCGGAGTCAGGGCACCGCGCTCGCCGCGAAGGAAGCGATCGAACGGTGCATGCGGCGTGACGAGGGTCTGCACGAAAGCAGCCAAGGAGTCCGCGATCGCCTCGTCATGCGGCCGGGCGCCATAAACCGCCACAAAGCGCCTTGTCATGGCTGGGTCTTCGCCCAGCCGCCGCGCCGCGGCCCCGCCACCGCCCATTGAGTGCACATCCTGCAGGGTCGCGAGCGCGGCCTGTTGAAGCGTTCGCCCCCGGCCCTGCCAGCCCATCCTATAGTTCAGGCCGCTGTTGAAGACCGTGGGAGTGTTGAATCGCATCGGCCGGCCGCTGTCCCCGCGATCGACGCCGGCCGCCGATGCACCGCTGGTTGAAAGATCGTGGCAGGTGGCACAGCTGATCCTGCCGGACCGGGAAAGGCGCGGATCCACGAAGAGATCTAGCCCCAACGTAATCTTTCGGGGATCGCCGCCGCTTGCGGCGGCCAAGGGCGTAATCGGCCCGTCCGGTGTCTGGCTGCGCGCGACTTGCACGACAATAACACCGGCACCGAGCAACAGCGCCGGCAGCAAGGCTCGCAGCGACGCCCTCACACGATCTCGACGTCCACGTCGAACTTATACCCGACACCCCGCTCCGTCAGAATGTAGCGCGGCGCGCGCGCGTCCTTCTCCAGCTTCCGTCGGAGGCGCAGGATCTGGACGTCGATGCTGCGATCGAACACGTCCTCGTGAACTCGGGTCGCCTGCAAGAGGTGCTCACGCGACAAGGGCCGCCGCGGGGCAATGACGAAGGCGCTCAGCAACGCGAACTCGCTCTTGGTGAGCGCAACGACTTCCCCCGTTGGCGAGCGGAGGTTCCGCTGGCGCTGATCGAAGGCCCATCCGTCGAAGTGGAAGGCACATTCGCGCGGCCGGGCCGGGCTCAAGCGGTCCATCGTCCGCCGCCGCAGTGCCGCTCTGACCCGCGCGAGCAGTTCGCGCAAGCCGAACGGCTTCGTCAGATAATCATCGGCGCCGAGTTCCAGCCCGAGGACGCGATCGATCTCCTCCCGGCGATTGCCGGTGATCAGGATGACCGGGACGACGCTCCTGGTGCGCACCTCACGCAGGATGTCGAGGCCATCATCATCGCCTAGGTGTAGGTCGAGCACGACCAGGTCGGGCTCCCGTACCGCAAGGGCGTGCATCAAGCTTTTACGGCCACTGACAGCAGTAGCGCGGAAATTATGCTCCGTCAGATACCCCACGATGGCGCGTTGCATGGCTGGGTCGTCGTCGACTAGCAGGATGCGAGCGGCTTTAGTGTGGAACGGATTTTCAATCGTATCGATGATAGTCACGAGATACTCCAGCTACCGATACTCGGACGGCCGCCGTCTAGTACTTTGGACGCACGATCTATAACTGGAGACGTCACGGTTGTAACAATCCCGGCCCAGGATCAGACCAGCCGCCCGCGGGATGCGACGAGCGACGGCCAGCCGCTCCCACGAACGGAGAATGCCCGACGTTTCGAGGGGTTAGCAGGCGGAGTCGACGACTACGTCACGCCAACGGCTGCCGCGCTTTTCTTGGATATGACCGTTCGCTCGGCGAAAGAGTCGGTCCTCGAACATAGCATAGGTGGCAGTGCACCGGCCCTTGATCGCAGTAGCGATGCAGGCGCTTCGACCGACGGCACCGACATCCTCCCAGCCGCCGGCATAGCGGCGGCATGTGCTTGCCCCTCCCGACGTTCCGCCGCGGATGCGGGCCAGTTCTCGCCGGTTCGCTGCCGCGGTATCAAGGGCAATCGCATTGCGAGGCTCACGGTCTGGACGTGCCGCCGGTGCCCGCACTGACGCGCTTTTCGGCGCCGGGGAGGGCGATAGGGAGGTGACGGTCGGCTGCACAATCGGCGGCTGTAGTCCCGGGACGCCGTGTCCTTCGATGGAAAGCCAGTCCGCAAACACCTTCAGGTCTGCTGCGGAACCCGCTCCGCTAAGGCGTTGTGCAAAATCCGGGGGCGCCGCCGCCGGGACACCCGTCTGAAGCCCGAGATCAAGTGCGCGGCGGCTGTCCAACATCGTGAAAGCGCTGACTCCAGGTTGCGAGTAGCAGAAGGCCGCATGGTAGCTACCGTCGGAGCCAAGATTGAAGTGCGCCGGATCGCGCGTAGCGAGCTGCTCGAACTCCTCTCGCCCGCTCGCAATCTGGAGAAGCCGGCCGTCGGGCTGAATCGCGACCAGCGCGATCTCGCGTGCAGGATCGCTGCCAACGGCTGTCAGTTCAACGGAGCGAGCGCCCGCGTCCACGCAAGCGGGAGCACCGTCCTCCGAGGAGACGGCACTGGCGGTGACAGCCGCCCTCGGTAGCGCGCTGCCTGTCCCGGTACCGGTCAGCGGAGCGCGGAACGGTCTTAGGGTATCAATCACGTCGCACTGAGCCGGTGTTACCGTCAGCACCTCGGCTGCGTTCGCAGTTCCCCAACTGCGTACGCCGGCGCTGACCCTTGCCCGAAGAAGCTCGATATCCGCCGCGCCGCCCCGAAGGGCGATCGGCGCATCCTCGCTCGTGTCGCGAGCATCGATCCAGCTGCAGGGCAATGGTGCGAGCAATGCCTGAACGCGGGTCGCGCGGCCGTCGGTAGCGTTGGAGGAGCTGGGAGACCCCGAACGAGCCGACGTCGCGGTTGTAGCGGTCGCCTGCCGAGATGGGGTTCGGTCCCACGTAAGACCGGCCGCAACCATGGCTATTACGCCGATCGGCAGTCCCAACCACAGCCCGCGCGGCAGCGGGCGGCGTCGTGCCACCGATCGCCGCAACTTTGTCTTGGCGAGGCTGCCAGACGAGGGCGGATGTTCGGGAACGCCTGTCACTGGAGCAAAGGTCGTCGCTTCTGCGGATCCAGAGGACTTCGGCTTCAGCGTCGGGCCGTCATCAGGGCGCCTGCCCCCGCTGCCTTGCCCGCTCGGGACGCGGATGTTGTCCAGGCCCAGCAACACCTCACGCATCGTTCGCATGCGCATCGCAGGATCCGGAGCGGTCATCCGCTCGATCAGCGGCGCGAGTTCCACGGGCAGGTCGCCGAGATCCGGTCCTGTGCGTCGCCTCTCCACCGCCTCCGAGAGCGTCGTACCCATCGGCGGCGCGGCGCCACGTGCGAATGCCAGAAGCACAAGTGCCGTACTGTAGACATCGGTCCAGGGGCCGATCTGGCGACCGTAGTCGCCGAATTGCTCAGGCGCGACATAGCCAAGCTTGCCCGCGAAGCCATCGCCGACCATTGTCTCGAGCGGCAAATCCAAGCTCTTGGCGATGCCGAAATCGATGATCTTGGCCTGATCAATCCTGCCATCCGGCAGCAGCACATTGTCGGGCGACATGTCGCGGTGGATGGCGCCATGATCATGGGCCACTTCGAGCCCGGTCGCGAGCCGGCGGCCTAGTTCAACCACTTCCCGAACGTGGGGGCGGACGCCATTCAGATGCGCGCCGAGCGGCTCGCCGTTGATAAAGTCCGCGACGATATAATGGAGGTCGAGCACCGGGTCGCGCGCGAACACGCGGTAGCCAACGATCGCGGGATGGGCGAATTGCGTCAGCACCCGCGCCTCCTTGCGGAACAGGGCGATCACCTTGGGATCGCTCGCCAGGTGGCTGCGGATCGCCTTGATCGCCACGCGCTCTTCCGACTCGATGTTCACCCCTTCGAACACCTCGCCCATGCCGCCGCGCGCGATAAAGCGCTCGACGCGGTAGATGCCGTTGAGCACGTCGCCGGGCACAATCGCCGGATCGCGGCCGGGCCGGCGCGCCGGCGCGCTCGCTTCGCCCGCAATAAAGGTACGTTGCTCGCGGTCGCTCATCGCGCCTTCCACCCAGTTGCGGGAACCGTCACGACGCACCCACTGCCACGCCTTGAAGATAGGCGTAGGTGAAGCCGCTCGCGTCGGCACCCAGCCGGATCGCCGCCGGCATCGTGCCGGCCAACTGCCGCTCGATAAGCGCGAGGGACAGGTCCGGCAGGATCGTGTTCGTCAGGATGGCATCGATCATCCGGCCGCCCGAGGCCAGTTCGTGGCAACGTGCGACGATCAGGTCGACAGCATCCGCATCATAGGAGAGCACGATGTCGTGATGGTCGGCGATCCGCTGCACCACGCGTCCCAGTTGCAACTCCACGATCCGGCGCAGCATCGACGGTGAAAGGGGCATATAGGGCAGCACCGCGAGGCGCCCGAGCAATGCCGGGGGAAACACCTGTAGGAGCGGGGTGCGCAGTGCCGAGGCGAGCCCGTCCGGCGTGGGCGCGGTATCTTCATCCTCGCATAACGAGGCGATCAGGTCGGTTCCCACGTTGGAGGTAAGAAGGATCAGGGTGTTACGAAAATCGATGAACCGCCCTTCCGCGTCTTCCATGTAGCCCTTGTCGAACACCTGGAAGAACATCTCGTGGACGTCAGGATGGGCCTTCTCGATCTCGTCGAGCAGCACCACCGAATAGGGACGCCGCCGCACCGCTTCCGTGAGCACGCCGCCCTGGCCGAAGCCGACATAGCCGGCCGGGGCGCCCTTGAGCGTGGAGACGGTGTGCGCCTCCTGGAACTCGCTCATGTTGATCGTGATCAGGCTGTCCTCGCCCGCGTAAAGAAGCTCGGCAAGCGCGTGGGCGGTTTCGGTCTTGCCGACCCCGGAAGGGCCGCACAGCAGGAACACACCAACCGGCTTGCCGGGGTTATCCAGCTTTGCCCGGGTCGTGCGAATTCGCCGCGCGATGGCGTCCATCGCATGGTCTTGACCGACGACGCGCCGCTTCAGCCGGTTCTCGATCTCCAGGGCAGCTGACAGTTCATCCTTCACCATGCGGCCGACGGGTATTCCAGTCCACTCGGCGACGACGGTAGCGACGACATCCGCATCGACTTCAGCGAAAACCATCGCCCTGTTTCCGCGCGCGATCTGCGCATCAGCGATGGCCGCATCCAAGGCGAGGTCCCTGTCTCCCTCGGCGTCGGCGCTCGGCGAGCGCAACGCCGCAACCCGCGCCACAGCCTCGCGCTCCGCTGCCCATTTCGCTTCCAGCAACGACACCTCGTCCCTGGCGGTATCAAGCGCTGCGTCGATGGGGGTGATACGGGCTGCGGTCGCGTAGCGGCCATCAACCTCTCGGCAGGCGATGTCGCGCTCGATGCGCAGCAACTCCATTTTCTGCCGTGCATCCTCGACCTGAGCAGGCGTGGCATGCCGCGACACCGAAACTCGTGCTGCAGCCGTGTCGAGCAGGCTTACCGCCTTGTCCGGCAGCTGCCTCGCGGGGATGTAGCGCTGCGAAAGCCGAACTGCGGCCTCCACCGCTTCGTCGAGGACCAGCACGTCATGATGATCCTCGATCACACGCTTGAGGGAGCGAAGCATAGCGATGGCACCCGCTTCATCCGGCTCCGACACCGTCACCGGCTGAAAGCGGCGGGTAAGCGCTGGGTCCTTTTCGAAATACTGGCGGTACTCGCTCCAGGTCGTCGCCGCGATCGTGCGCAGGCGTCCGCGAGCCAATGCCGGCTTCAGCAAGTTGGCAGCGTCCCCGGTCCCGGCCTGGCCGCCGGCCCCGATCAGCGTGTGCGCCTCGTCGATAAACAGGATCACCGAAGACGGTGCAGTCTCGACCGCTTCGATCACGTCGCGCAGGCGCTTCTCGAACTCGCCCTTCAGGCCCGCGCCCGCCTGCAGCAAGCCAATTTCGAGCGCGTAGAGGCTGACGTCGGCAAGCGCGGGTGGCACGTCGCCGTCTGCAATGCGCCGTGCGAAGCCTTCGACGATCGCCGTCTTTCCGACCCCTGCCTCACCCGTCAGGATTGGATTGTTCTGGCGTCGGCGGAGCAGGATATCGATGACCTGCCGGATCTCTGGATCGCGCCCAAAGATCGGCTCGATTTCGCCCGCACGGGCGCGAGCAGTGAGATCCGTTGCAAAGCGCGCCAACACATTCTCGCCACCGGCCGTCGCCGGTCGCGGTTCGGCCGGGGCCGAAGTGCCTTCCCCCGCTTCCGCCGAACTGGCGGTAATCGTAGCGAACTCGGCGCCGAGCCGCTCGACCCCGATCTTACCCCATTCGGGCGATGCCTGGATCAGGATGCCGCGCAGCGTCGGCGTCTTCAGCATTGCGAACAGCAGGTGACCGGATCGCACGCGCGTTGCCTCGAACAGCAGCGAAGCATACATCCAGCCCTGCTCGATCGTTTCCACGATTTGGGGCGAGAAGTCCTGCAATGCGCTCGCGCCCCGTGGCAGCCGATCGAGGGCGGCGACCAGATCCTCCGTCAGCCGCGCGTCGTCGATGCCAAACGCGGTCCGGACGGCGGCGAGGTCATTGTCGCGGTCCTGCACCAGAACGTGCAGCCAGTGCGCCAGCTCTACGTAGGGATTGCCGCGCATTCGGCAGAAGCCGGTTGCCGTCTCGATGGCGCGCAGGGCGCGGGGGGCGAGGCGGCCGAACAGGGCCGCCCGGCTAATCTCGGTCATGCGGCTGTCTCCTTAGGCCGGGACGGTACCAGCCGCCGGGCATTCGCTCCGAGATGCGCGTCAGCGCGGATCTCGCCGGGGACGAGCGGACCGAACCAACTCGACCAGCCGAGCCGCGCCTCGCCACCCAGCCGTGTCGGGCGCACCCGTTCGCTGGCGATTGCCAGCGTAATGTCCCAATCGAGGTGCGGCGGGGCGAACGCTTCCAGCGCATCGACCAGCAAGGCATAGCGCTCGCCCCCGGGCAGCAGGTCCTGATACTCCCGCGTTGAACCTACCTCGACCGCGACGGCGAACGCATCTTCAACCGTGCACACCCGCGCGCCCGACAGCGCATCCCCACCAAGCGTCGCAAATCCCCGACCCAACTGGGTCTGGTCTTCGGGCTCCACTTCGCGCCACCGCTCGACATACTCGACCACGCGTACCGGCAGACGCAGCAGGGTGCCGATCCCGTCGCCGATTGCGGCGGGGCTACGCGGCGAGGCGAACAGGGCCGCGTGATGCAATCGGGCGCGGCCGGGAAACGGACTTTCCGATCCCGCTCCATCCGTGGCGCCAGTCAACAGCGCGATCTGGTTGCCGAAGCGGTCGTCGCCATCGCCTCTGTCCACGCTCGCAGCGGGCACGGTCGCCGCCCAGGCGCGGTAAAAGAATTGCAACATGCGGCCTGCAAGCACGTCGAGAAAGCGCCCGAACGGCTGCTGGCGTGCATGGCGGCGCTCATAGGCGGCGAACTCAGTGAGGTGGAGAGGCAGCGGCCCCATCGGCCCAGTCAAACCCAGCCAGCTCCCCTCGACGGTGGCGCGCCGCCCGGCGATCTCGATCGTCTCGAGCGTCGCAGCGGGAAAGGCGAGCGACGGTGCATGAACCATCTTCACCACATCGTCGCCCGGCAGCTTGGCCTCGCCAATACGCGGCAGCCCGGGCGCACGCGCCTCGGCGCCGCGCAGCAGCGCAAGCGGCGCAAGCCCGGCGACACCCGATGCCGCGCGCGCGAAATAGCTCAGATGGTCGGCCGCTGGCCGAGGCGCGCGGGCCATCGTGCGAATTTCCCTTGCTGGACTGTTTCCAAGTGCGTTTCAGTGAAGCTGTTGACGGCGGCGAATTCGGCCAGGAAACGCTCGATCACCGCGCCGAACAGGAACATCCTCCCACCCTCGTACGCCGCCTCATCGAGCGTCACGCGCAGATGTTGCCCTCGCACGAAGGCTGCCCGGCCACGGCCGGGCAGCCGGCGGGACACGGCGCTTGCGTGCACCGCTCGGATGCCGTCCACCTCCCGCCGCAACGCCGCGTCGTCGCCCCGGCCGTAGAGCATCAAGTGGTTGCGCAGCACCTCCGGGCTTCCGCCGGGGTCGCGGGCAAAGCCGGTGTAATTCGGCGTGAGATGTCCGATCACTCGCCACGCGCTGTCGCCCAGACCGAGGGGCGGCTGCGGCGGCGTGGGGGGGCGTAGCAGGCTGATCCCCCGCACCGGCATGCCCTCGACCACAAACGGCGCGGGCGTCGTACGGATCATGCCAGCCAGTTCGCGGTTCGTGACCAGCGCGCGGACGGAAAGCTCGGCAATCTGCTCGAGCCGGGTCGGATGGCCCGGCGCCGTCACGCTGATCCAGGTCTCCGTGCCGATATAGTCGCTGCGCCGCCGGATTCGTTGCTCGCGCGTGGACAGGCGGCGATGCCGAAGCCGGGCGACGTAAAACAGCGCGTCGTCCCCGACGTGTAGCTGCCCAGCATGGTCATACAGGGGCGCGACCTGGCGCACGTCGTCAGGATCCTCGCCATGCGCCTTCACATCCAGCAGGCGATATACTTCGAAGTCCAAAGGCCGGGCCCGGTCGGCGATCACCTGCCGCTCATGATCAAAGGCGCCAAGCGTTACCCGATCGAGTTGCTTTTCGAACAGATTGATCGCTGGCGTTGCGAACAGTCTCGCATTGGCCGACGAGACCGCCCTAGTGAGAGCCGGCACGGTTCGGCGGAAAAGGACCACGAGATCGCATGCCTCATCGTCCGCACTGCCGGCAAAGGCGCGAGCCAGGCCGGTAAGCTGCACGAAGCGGAAGCGTTCGGGGCAAGTGAAATGCTCACTCAGAACGCGATAGCCGCGGTTCGAACGCCGGTCGGCCGGCAGCAGCGCGCACTCTTCCCCGAAGCCGTGCTGCTGGGGCAGCGGCAGAGGCACAGCGATGCCACCGGCGGAACTGCCCGCCGGGACGGCCACCGCCGCCACCGCATCCCCAATCAGCTGCCGATAGAGTTCGCCGGCAACGCCGCCCTCCCCGTCGAGGTAGATCGGCAGGGTCTCCGCCGCGATGGCACCGAGCTTTAGCCCGCCGTTGGTCCGGAGACGAATGCGCAGCCCGGCCTCGATCGTCTCGGGAGGCGCAGCGGCCAGGAAGGGAGCGACCGCGGCGCGTGTGGCGAGATATTCGACCTCATCGATACGCAGCGGCCATAATGTGAGCGCATGGCCGGTGCGGAACGTCACGGGCGTCCCGTCACGGTCGGTGGCGACCGCATGCAGGGGCGTCTCCCGCGGGACCTCGACCCCCCGCGCGAGCGCTGAGTCCCCCTCCCGCGGCTCGAAGCCGACGATGCAGATCGACGGCCGCGGCGCGAGATAATGCGGCTGGATGACGTTCAGCAGGTGCTGCGTGAACTCTGGGAATTGGTCCTGCAGCTTCAGCTGCACGCGGGCACTGAGGAAGGCCACCCCCTCCAGCAGCCGCTCCACATGTGGATCGACTTCGGCCGGGCCGTTGAGACCAAGCCTACCAGCCACTGACGGATATTCCTCGCCGAATTCCCGCGCGGACTCCCTGAGGTGGCCGAGTTCGTCGTTGTACGCCTGGAGCAGCCGAGGATCCATCAGCCCTCCCCAAAGCTCGCGGTGCCGGTGTCCACCTCTACCTCCGTGCGGATCTCGACCGGCAGCGCTTGCACGGCGCCCGTGACGTCACCGTGGATGAGGAAGCCGACGCTGTTGGGGCGGTTGTTCTCCAGGCTCGGCTCCACCTCCAGGGTCGTGCGGTCAACGCGGGGTTCGAAGCGAGCGATGGCGTCGCGGATGTCCCGCGCGCGCGCGCGCACCCCGTTGCGGGTCAGCAGCGTCCCACTGAGATCCCCTAGCCCGTAGTTGAGCACGCAGGATCGGACCTCCGGCACGGCGGAAAGGTCCTGCACGGCATGAAGGTTGGTGGTGTTGAGCAGCCAGCCGAGCTCGCGCAGCAGCGTTGCCCGCAGCGCCGCCTCGTTGAAGCGCGCGGTCCGGGGCACCGTCTGGAAACCAAGGTCGCCCGCATTCCCGCCCGCGTCGCCGTCACTGCCGGCGTCAAAGCTATGGTCGGCGATCAGCTTGTCGAACAAGGTGGGGTTGATGCGCGCGGTCATGCCGGCATCACAAAGCGGATCGAGCGGAAGGAAAGGATGCCGATGTCATCGCCTGCGCTGGTGGTCCACACCCGCTGGCCCAGACCGCGGACGACGCCGTTCTCCTCTCGCCAGACCGTGCGACGGGCCAGCCGAAGCTCGGCATCCGCCTCTTTCTCGGTCCCGGGATAGCGTACGGGAAGCAAGGCGGCCGCCGTCCCGCCCTCGCGGAAGCGCAGCTCGACCGGCAGCCATACGAGGTCGCGCAGATCCACCGGGCCTGCCGTGCGGATCTCCTCGAGGGCGGCGAACGGGATCAGTCCCCAGCGTCCGGCGACGATCGCCTCTATCGCCGGGCCGAAGCGGGCATCGCCATCATAGAGGAAGTCGAAGGCCCGGCCGTCCACCTCACCGGGCGTGTCGGGCGCCGCGTCAAAAGCTCGGCGGCGCGATGCTGCCGCGCATTCGCCCTCGACCCCGAACGCGCCCGCCAGGTCAGCCACCCAGTCCGCCGCGCCGTGCAGCAGCGGCGCGGGCGCGTCTCCGGCGCAGCCCGCTGCGCGCGCTGCCTCCGCATCGATCGTCTGCCCATAGGCGACCGCGAGCATCTGCGCCTCGGGCGACAACTGCGCCAAGGCGCCGAGTTGCGCGCGGGCCGTGTCCCACGCGCCTTCGACGCACAGAATTTGGAACAGGAACATGCGCGCCCGCTGGTCATCTGGCCGAGCAGTCAAGCGCTTACGCAGGCTTGTGAGCGTCGCGGTGATGTTCCCGGCTTCCAGCTCGGCGTTGATCTGAGCCTCGCCATGGGAAATGTCAGCGTTCATCGGCCGTCTCCAGAGCAAATCCACAAAATAGCACCGCAGGCCGCAGCAGTGGCCCTGCGCACGATGTACTTCGGAGGCTCTCCCCCAAGCGGCGACAGGCGGAGGGCTCAGGGTTCGGCAGGCTGCAGAGGAAGTAAAGTAACCTTTCGTCACATCGCGCGCAGGAATGCGCCATGTAGTTACTCGCGGCGCCATTGGTGCCTCGCCCCTTCTAGGTCTTAGCCCAACCCGCGTGCGCTCTTCCATCATGGCTATGCTGCTATAGGACGTTATTCCCCGCTTCTTTGCTATCACTCCTAGGGCATATATCGACTTGAGCGGCACACTCCCACGTGTCTGCTTCGGGCAAATTGCCGCATTCCGACAGGTCGAATTCTCTTCCGTAGATATCGAGATACTTATGGGCCCTTCTGTCGGCCGTTCACATAGTCTCGATAATCGGCCATCTGCCAACCCGAGCCCTTGGGCGTCTTCAAGACAGATCCAGATCCACTGCACGCGACGAGCTTTATCTCGGAACCGCCTGCAACTGCTCTTAGTACGCCGAGCATCCTGTCATCTGCAGACGCAACCTCCCCCAGGGGTCGCACAAGAACAAGCTCTGGTCCTTTCCGGGGCTTTTTCCCGTGCTAGCCAGGCTGCCGAACTCGTGTCGGCTCCAGGGTTTATCGCATCTCGCGCATCGACCTCCGGCTCCCGGCGCCTTGGCGTATCCAATCTTCATGGGAGTCCCCGCTAAAGCCATCACGCTGCCTGATTCTTGCGGATGTCCCACTTGAACGGAACGCTGCCTGCAGCCGTCCCCTGCTCGCTCTGCGGCTTGTAGGTCACGTCCACCTTGGCGAAGTTGAACGTCACGTCCTCGACAGTCAGTTCGTCACTGGGCGATCCGCCATGCTCGATGCCGCTCACGAACACTTGTTCCATATCGATCTTGAGGTATTCCACCGGGGAGTCGCCGCCGACTTTCCGACAAGTCAGGACGGCGGTCGTAAAGTGCTTACCTTTTGCGCAGTTGCCCATCAGCGTCGCCGTCGCCTTGTCGACATACTTCGTGATTCTGAGATCGTGAAACGACGCCTTGCCCGTGCCCGAACCGCCGCCCATGCTCGAACTGCCCTGATTGCTCACGGCCCAGTTCCAGCCGATCAGTTCGATTTCGTTCTCGTGGCCGGTTGCGATGGACTCCCCGTCGCAGCCCGCAAGCTTCAGGAACATTTCAACAGCCATGATAAATTCCACTTTTTAGAATAAGGGAGAGGCGGACGGACTGCGGTCACGTCGCGGCTTTTGGCAGGCGCGATACCATGCTCAGGCTCACGTCCATGCCTTCGAGTTGATAGTGCGGCACCATGCGGAACAGGCCGCGGTAGTATCCGGGGTTCTCGGGATCGGCGATCACCTCGACCGAAGCCTGCTTCAGCGGCTTGCGCGCCTTGGTCTCCTCGTCCGAATGCTCGGGCTGGAGATCGACATATTGCATGATCCAGCTCTGCAGGTCGCGGCCAAGCTGCGGCGCCTCGCGAGTGCCGCCGATCCAGTCGCGCACCATGCACTTCAGGTAATGCGCGAACCGGCAGCTGGCGAAGATATAGGGCAGCCGCGCCGAAAGATTGGCGTTCGCGGTCGCGTTGGGATCCTCATAGGCCTTGGGCTGGTGCAGCGTCTGCGCGCCGATGAACGTGGCGTTGTCCGTGTTCTTGCGGTGCACGAGCGCCATCAGCCCGGCCTTGGAAAGCTCGCCTTCGCGACGGTCGGAGATCGCAATCTCCGTCGGGCATTTAGCGTCCAGCCCGCCCTCATCGGTCGGAAACAGCGCGGTCGGCAGATCCTCGACCGTTCCCCCCGATTCCACCCCGCGGATGCGGGTGCACCAGCCATAGGTCTTGAACGCCTCGGTGATCCGCACGGCCAGCGCATAGGACGCGTTCAGCCAGAGGTACTTGTCGTGGTCACCCACGACCTCTTCCTCGAAGGCGAAGTCCTCCACGGGATCCGTGTCGGCGCCATAGAGTGGGCGTCCCAGGAAGCGTGGCAAGGTGAGGGCCATGTAGCGGCTGTCGTTCGACGCCCGGAACGAGCGCCACGCCATATAGTCGGTGGCTTCGAACTGCTTGGCGAGATCGCGCGGATTGGCGAGTTCGCGCCAGCTGTCCATCCCGATCAGCCCGGGGCCCGCTGCGGCGAGGAACGGAGCGTGTGAAGCCGCGCCGATCTTCGACAATCCCTTCATTACCTCGATGTCAGGTCCGCTATGGTCGAACGTGTAGTCGCACGTGATCGCACCGAACGGCTGCCCACCGAGCTGGCCGAACTCCGCTTCGTAGATCTTCTTGAACAGCGGGCTCTGGTCCCACGCGGCGTCGCGATACTGGCGCAGCTGGCGGCGCGCCTCTTCCTTGGACATGTTCAGCACCCGGATTTTCAGATCCTTGCCGGTCGAAGTGTTGCCGACAAGGTACCAAAGGCCGCGCCAGGCGCTTTCCAGCGTCTGGAATTCAGGATGGTGGAGGATCGCGTTCATCTGCGCCGACAGCTTGCGGTCGATCGCTGCCTTCAGCGCGTCGACGGTGAGGTACACGTCTTCGCCAATCACCGCCGAATCTTCCAACGCCTGCTGGGCGAGTGTCTTCACTGCCTGCTCGATGCGCCCCTGCTTGGCATCGCTGCCGGGCTTGAACTCCTTTTGGAGCAGCATCGAGAAATCATCGGCGTAGACGAGGTCGTCGGCGATGGCCGGCGCTGCCGGCTGCAGGGCTTCCTGAGCCATGTTCGTCTCCAGTCTCAAAAGGGGGGCGTGGCGGCAGATCAGTCCGCGCGCGGAGGATCGCTGGGGGCGTCGTCCGCGGGTTCCTCGACGCCGATCGCCTCGGGTGTCTCAGCAGCCAGCGTTGCCATCAGCGTCTTGTCGCGCAGCACCTTGTCGAGCAGCGCCTGGGCCCCAGCCTTGCCGTCCATATAGACCATCAGGTCGTTCAGCTGCTCGCGGGCTTCCAGCAGCCGCGCCAGCGCGGGTACGTTACGGGCGATATGGCCGGGGTTGAAATCTTCGAGCGTCTTGAAGGTCAGGTCGATCCCCAACCGCCCATCGCCTGTCAGCGTGTTCTCGACGGCGAATGCCACGCGCGGCGCGATCCGCTCCATGCGCTCGTCGAAGTTGTCCATGTCGAATTCAAGGAAGTCGCGCTCAGCCTGCGGCTTCTTTTCAACCAGCGACTTTCCGGAAAGGTCGCTCATCACGCCCATCACGAACGGCAGTTCGATCTTCTGCCGCGAGCCATAGGTTTCCACCTCATATTCGATGTGGACCCGAGGTGCCCGGTTCTCCTTGATGAACCGCTGACCGCCTTTTGCCGAAACCATAGGGACCTCGCCTCTGCTGGCGCCATCGGCTGAGCCGGTGCCGCTTTATAGCTACAAGATCGGGGTTCAAGCTTTCAGTGGGATTTCAGGTTCGCGGCACAGGGTTACGACTGACACACGATCCATGTTTGGCGATACCCGTAGGTTCGTCCGATCAGTGGGAATTACATTCGCAACGCGGCGATCATGGTGTGAGCAACAGAGACACGTCAATAAGACTCCAAATTTCTTCGAATGCGAGATCGTTGCGCCGCCATGACTCACGCGAAACTGAACAACAGGCCGAAACCCACCAAGACAAGTCGATGCGCTCCCGCTCGTGTACCCAGCGCCTTAGTCGCCGCGGCGGAACATGAGCAGTTGCCGGGCGTCGCCCATCGCATTGGGAGCGATATCCTCCAGGACCTCGAGGAAGTCGCGGTCCACCCATTCGCGCGCCCGCCCGAGCAACAGCGGCACGGGACTTTGCGGTTCGCGCTGCCGGTAATAAGCAATCACCAAGTCGATCGCTCGAGTGACATCGGCACGCGAGCGAAGCGGGCCGCCCACCGCGCCCATGCTCGCGGGCACCTCGAACTCCGTCGACGGGTCGTCCGGCATTTCGCCGGCGTCCATCGGCTGCGGCAGGAATGCCCTGGCTGCACCGCCGATTTCACCAAGCGCCTGATAGGTCGGCGCGAAGCTGGCGCCCGCTCCGACGCCGGCGCGCTCGGCAAGCGCCGCGTCGACGGTCCGAAATACCGCCTCAATCCGTTCGATCGTAGCGGACGCGATCGTCAGTTGTTCCAGTCCGGACGGATCCTCCAGAGCGCCACGAATTTCGCCAAAGCCGGACTCGGCATCGCCGCTGCGCTGGAAGCGAAGAAGGTCGTCGCCAGTGAAGCTACCGTGGCGCGGATGCTGGACCAGCACGACGTTACGCAGCGGGCCGACGAAGGCCGGGTAACTCGCCAGCGTGTCACAGGCCCCCGTACGCCCTTCGATGCCATATTCCTCCAGCCGGGGATGTCCGTCCTCCCAATAGCGTTCGATCAAGCCCCTGAGGTAGCGCGCGCCCACCTCCACCACGTCGAGCTTGCCCATCCGGGCACCAGCGCGACAAAGATATACTGCAAGCCAGACATCCTTCGTCTTGGCGATTTGCTCGACGATGGCGGCCACGATCTTGCGCCAATCCGTGTCGCTATCTGCCGCCGGGGTTCCCGTGCTGTCGATCGAGACCTGGGCATCGAACGCTTGTTCGATCGCATGGCGTTGCGGATCATAGGCGAGGTCCGGGCCGACGCGGTCGGTATCGGACACCGGCGCCAGCAGTGCTTCGAGGTCGAGTGTCATGGCCGCGGACCTTTCGTGGTGGCAGGCGAAGTGTCGCCAAGTCCAGTCGGAGCGGTACTAATCGCTGAGATAGCCGACAATCGCTCAAACGGCGACAATGGTAATGCTATCAGAACGGAATGCCGATGAATCGTCAGGCAGAGATTACGCTTAAGGTCGGCAGCGAAGTCAGCCTCGTCAAGTTCCGCAGCCACGAACGCTTGGGTGAGCTCTTTGAGATCGACGCGGAGATCGTGACAGCCGCGAAGATAGACTTCCTGCCCCACCTAGGTAATCCGGTGGTGATCGAGGTCTTTGAACTGGGCGAAGTGGTGCGCTTCTTCCATGCGCTGTTGTCGGAATCGCATTTTCTTGATGAGACCGGGCAAGGATATCACTACGCGCTCAAGCTTCGGCCGTGGCTCTACACACTCGCACACAATCGGACCTATCGCGTGTTCGAGAACAAGACCGGTCTTGATATCATCAAGGAAGTGCTCGCGGACTATAGCCGCCGCGTCGACTTTAGCCGCGTGAGCGGACGCTACCTGATCCGCCCTTATTGTACGCAATATCGCGAGAGCGATTTCGCCTTCCTCTCCCGGATCATGGAACGGGAAGGATTATATTATTACTTTGACCATCGCCGCACCGACCATGTGCTCGTGCTGTGCGATGCCCCTTCCGCGCACAGGCCGGCTCCTGGCTATGACACGATCAAACTTCGCTCCGATCGCGTCGGACGCGGCGGCGGCCTCACCGGGGAGATGTGGCGCTGGCACGAACATGTTCGCGACGACGGGGAACGACGCTTCCTGCTGCAGAGCTTCGACTATGAGACTACCAGCACGAAAAGGGGCCTGAACGACGCCGGCGCCCGAAACCGCGCCGACACCCAGGAAGTCTATCACTACAGCGGCGACTTCGTGGAGGAGCCACTCGCCCGACACTGGGCGCAGGTCGGCGTTGAGGCCGCACGCGCGCGGCAACGCCTCTATTCCGGGGAAGGCGACATGAACCGGGCGTTCTGCGGAGGCCGCTTCAAGCTCGACTCCGACGACGCGTTTGATCGCGGCAAGGAGTTCGTGGTGACCGCACTCGAATATGCCGTCGAGGCCGAACCACATCGCAGCGGCATGGAGGCGGAGCCCCGCCGTGTCGGGCTGGAGGCCGTGTTGCGCGATACTCCCTGGCGCTCTCCGCAAACCACGCCGTCGCCCCGCGCCGGTCCGGAGACCGCAATCGTGATGGCGGGCGGGGCGGACGACGCCAATGCGGACAGGCTCGGTCGCGTGCGCGTACGCTTCCTCTGGGGTCGGCCGGGCGACGCGCCGGTCAAGACCCGATCCTGCTGGCTGCGCGTGTCGCAACCATCGGCCGGGGCGTCATTCGGTCACGTGACGCTCCCCCGGACGGGCGAGGAGGTGATCGTGGACTTTCTCGACGGCAACCCGGATCGGCCGATAGTCACCGGCCGCGTATATAACTCGGAGCACGTTCACCCCTACTCGCTCCCCCAGCACCGCACGCGCTCGCTGTACCGGACCCAAAGCATCGGTCCGGCCGGGAGCTATCCCGGCGCCAAGCGCACCCCGCGCGGCCCCGGCTACAACGAGTTGATGTTCGAGGATCGGGGCGGTGCGGAACAGGTCTATCTCCGGGCGCAGCGCGATCGCCTGACCGAGGTCATGCTCGACGACGAGACGCGGGTGATGCGCGATCGCACCGCCACGGTGTTCCGGGACGAAAGCACCACGGTGGAAACGGGCAACGCGGAACTGAAGGTCCAGCGGGGCAGCGTCACGATCGAGGCGGCGACCCGAATTACACTGCGCGTCGGCGGCAACATGATCGTCATCGATCCCTCCGGCATTCACTGCACATCCGGATCGAGCCGTGTCGATCTCTCGCCCGCCTCGCTTCTGATGCGAAGCACGATGATCAACGCCAATGCCCAGCTTTTACAGACCATGGGCATGGCCACCCTCATCCAGGGGCAGCTCGTGACCATCCGGGGCACGCCGACGATGATCGTGCCTTCCGCGTTCGGCCCGTGGATCCCGATTGCGTGAGGCCAGGGTGATGGAATGGCCGGAGGTGGTCTGGACCGAGGCGTGGCAGGTGACGAGCCTGCAGGGAGAGCCACGCCGGGAGGGCGACGACCAGCCGCCCGCCCGTTTCTTTCAGATGCTGCGCAGGGCCGGCGAGAACGTGGAAGCCGCGCGTTTCCTCGCCTCCGCCCTGCCCCGCCTAAGGGCGGTGGAGTGGCTGCGCGGGGTGATTGCCCTCCTCGCTCCGGATGCCGATGCCTCCACGCTTGCCGCTCTGGACGCCTGGCTACGCGAGCCCTCGGACGCCTTGCGGCGGGCGGCTTTCGATACGGCACTGCCGCTCCCGCCCGAGGACCCGGCCAAGATCTGTGCGACAGCGGTGTTTTTCTCGGGCGGATCACTGGGTCCCGAGGACGCGCAATCCCTTCCCCCGCCAAAGACCGGCACAGGGCAGCTCGTCGCCGCCGGGATCCTGCATTGCGTCTTTTCCACCGCTGAACCGCCCGTGGCGCTGGCCGAAGCGCTCGATCTCGGCAGCGCCATTGCCACGCGGACAAGGAAACCGTCCTGATGCCCCTAGTGCTCACCATCCGCGACCGCGACACCCTCGACAATGGCGAGCCCGCGACATTGACCCTCGACCGGCACGGCGCGGTCATTGGCCGATCCCTTCATGCTGACTGGAGCCTGCCCGATCCCAGCAACCGCATCTCGTCCCGCCATTGCGAAGTACGCTATCGCGACGGCGCCTATCTCCTGATCGACCATAGCACCAATGGCACCTATCTGAACGGTGCGACCGATCGGGTTGAGGACCCTCACCCTCTCGCCGAAGGCGACTGCTTCATCGTCGGACATTTCGAGATCGTGGTGCGGGAGGGTGGCGGGGCGGCACCAGCCCCCGCCGTCGAGCCGGCCGCACCCGAAGGCAGCGACTGGGATGCGTGGCAGAGCGGCGAGGTGATCTCGGGCGGCGGCGACGAAGATGACGGCTGGGCTCCTCCGCCCGAGCCGGTCGCCCCCGCCCTCAGCGGCTGGAGCACCGCTCCGGAAGCGGCACCCCCACCTCTTGAAGCAAGCGCGTGGGACATGCCGGCTCCGCTTGCGAAACCCTCGCCCTGGTCGAGCGCTCCCTCCGCAAACGAGGCGCCCTCAGCGACCGATGTCTGGGGGCAGCTCGCACAAGACAATGAGATTGACTGGTCCCGGGGCAACTTCGCCCGCGCCTACCCTGCCCAGGGCGGACGGGAAGCCGGTGTACCCGGGGTAGGCGCCAACCCTCCTGCGGAGGAGTGGGACCAAGGGCCCGGAGCAGCCGCTGCGAAGGGTCCGAGCAGCCCACCTACCCCGATGATCGATGCGGATTGGGAACGTTTCGTCACGGCCAGCGGCTTGCCGGCAGACCGGCTGCAGCGCTCGCGGGGCGATACGCTGGCAGCAGCGGGTGCGATCCTGCGACAGTTCGTGGGCGGGCTGATGCTGATGATCGACGCACGGGCGCGCGCAAAGGCCCGGCTGGGGGCGCAAGCGACCGGCCTTGAGCTTGACGGGAACAACCCTTTGAAGTTCGTCCGATCCCCCGAGCGAGCGCTGCTGCAGTTGCTGGATTTGCCCCAGCCAGGTTTCATGCCGGCGGAACATGCCGTCGAGGACGCCTATGGCGACCTCCAGGCGCACCAGATGGCCACCTTGAGCGCGATGCGCGGCGCCCTTGAGGGCACGCTCGCGCGCTTCTCGCCCACGGCCGTTCGTAACCGATTGGGATTACCCACGGGGTGGGGGCGGCGCTTCTCGGTGCTGCACCGCGCGGCGCAGTGGGACGCCTATGAACGGGAGTTCGAGGGTGTGGTCCGCGGAGCCGACGAGGCGTTCATGGACCTGTTCGCAAAGGAGTTCCGCCTTTCCTATGACCACCACATCGCCGAGATGAAGGCCCGCCGGGAGCGGCCCTAACGGGCAGCATTATCGGGCGACAAGCGTAGGCTCGTTGCAGCCGACTACGATCACCGTCACATTGTCCGCGGCGCCGCGCTCGAGCGCGAGCTCGACCAACCGCGCAGCCGCGGCTCGCGGCGCGCTCTGCCGGACCAGCGCCTCTATTTCGGTGTCGTGCACGGTGCGGGTCAGCCCATCACTGCACAGCACGAAGACGTCGCTCGGCAGCACGTCCCCGTGCCGCAGGTCCAGCGTCAGCTCCGGCCGCACACCGACGGCGCGCGACAGCATATGCGCCATCGGATGGTCCTCCGCTTCCTCGCGGCTCAGAAGGCCGGCAATGACCAGTTGCTCCACCTGCGAATGATCGGTGGTGAGCAGGGAAAGCACTTCGTTGCTCATCCGATAGACCCGGCTGTCCCCAGCCCACAACACCACGAACCTGCGTGCGCGGATGAGGAGGGCAGCGACGGTCGACCCGATCACCTTGTTCTCCCGCCGCCCCGCCCGGTAAATGGAGTCATTTGCCCTGGCGAGCGCGGCCTCTGTAGCGACAAGGGCGCCTTCGAGGTCGCTGGGGAGCCATGCGTCATGCAGGGACGCGGCGATCTCACTGGATGCCCAGCGTCCGTTGCTGTGACCGCCCATCCCATCTGCGACCAACCAAAGGCCGTCGCGTTCGCGCACAAGATGGCTGTCCTCGTTCACGAGCCGCACACAGCCGACGTCGCTGCAACTACCCTGTTCGTATCGCAGCGACGATTGCATGATCCATTCCTCCGTGCGCCCTCCGGCGCGGCGTACTTCCTCCGACAGCTCGCGACGCACCTACAGCCGCGCCGGGCAACGGAAGGAGAAGGGTCCGCCGCGCCCGAACGGGTTCGTGTCAGACGGCAAGTCGACCAAGAACGAAGCGCTCGCTTCCCCGGTGCCGAACCGTGCCCGTATCCGCGAGGGGCCGGCGTTCTCGATGACCGCCCGGTCCATCAAACGAAACAGCGCGAATGAGCCGCGTGTCTCGATCCGCCCGATCTCGCGGTCGCCCCCGAACAGAACCAGCTGGGCCGCGGGCAGTACGGCAAGATTCCACAGCAGCGGTTTGGCTGCGGATGCCGCGGCGGTGAAGCGATAGGTGACGCCGCCAGCAGAAAGCTCAACAGCCGTCGCCTGCTGTCCCAGCCGATCGAGCGCGACGCCTAATGCAAGACCACCCGTAAGCAGGTCACGCAGGACAGAGGCCTTCTGGAACTGCGCGGCGCTTGTCTGCGAAAATCCTGCGGCAACAGGGTCGGCGGCGTTCCATCGCCACACCTGCCCGGGCTGAATCAGCGGCGCCAGCCGCTCTCGCGAAAAGCTATCGAACTGCCCAGTGGCGCCATAGAGGCGGTGCAGTTCAGCCGGGCTGGCATCAAGCGTCGCTGCCGCCACAAAGGGGTAACGCCCGCCGGTCGCCTGCACGCAGGCGGGGCGGATGTTGGCTGCATAATCCTGCTCCAGCGCCGTCCGCGCCGTTCGCGTCGCGGCCCCGGCGCCGTTATGAGTTGCACCGTCGACAAATCCTTTCAGCTGCGGGGGCGCAATTGCGCTGGCGGTGGACAGTTCACCGAGCGCGGTTGCGAACTGACCCTGTACCGCGCCCCCGCCTAAGCTGGCACCCGGCGCACTCGTGGCCATATTGGCAGCGGCCGCTTGGCGGACCGCTTTCAACAACACGTCCACCGGCGCATCGCCTGCACCCTGCTTTCCCGCAAAGCCAGCGATACCCTGAAAGTGCGCCTGGATCTCGCGTCCGGCGTCGATCTGGCCGCCAGTCGCCGGCGTACCGGCACTTGCCAGGGCCGTGTTGCGCACCGTTTCCAGCAGCAGCACTTTCAGGGGCGAAGGCGTTCGGGTGATCGCACCCAGTGCCGCTGGCTTACGGAAGTAGTCGGCTGCCTGCGGCAGTGCGAGCAGCCCATCCCACGCTGCGATGTAGTCGCGCGCATAGCTCGCCGCGACTGCGTTTCGCATGGCCGGAATTTGGTCGCGGATCGAGCGCTTGCTGGCGTCGTGTCCCAACACCCAGAGGTCGCGGTCGAGTTCCCCCTGAACGTCGCGGAGACCGGAGCGATAGGCCCGAACATACCCCTCCCTGGTGTAAAACCAGGGGATCGTGGCGCTGAGCACAGCATCCCCGTTGCGAAATGCCTGGGCGTCGCCGCTGGCCAAAACCGTCTCGGCGCGCCAGTCAGGCTGACCGGTGGCTGCGGCACGCTGCCGCAGCAAGGCATAAGCGTACTCCGCAAGCGGCAGACTTTGGAGTGCGACGCGGGTTGAGGCGATGAGCGTGCCGTCGAGCGGGGCCCGCCGTCCCTGCCACGCTCGACCAAGGTCAGGATCCGCAAGCATCGCGTCGAGGTGCCGGGCGAGCTGCGCACGAACATCCGCCCGGTCGGCGCCCGCGAGCGAGGCGGTTCGCCAATCTTCCGCCACCCACGCCCGCACCGCCTGTCGGTCCAGCGGCCCCGATCCCCCCAGCATGAGATAGGCCTTCAGCGGCGCGTAGAGCTGGGCGGGTTGCCCCGCCTGCTCGCGCATCGCCGCTTCCGCGCGAAGCAGGATACGTGGAAGCAGGACGCGCTGGAGAGTCTGTAGATACACCAGCCGTGCGGTGTCGGCGTGACCGGACTGATATAGACCCAGGCGCATCGAGAATGGCGGCGAACCTGCCAGCTGTGCGTCGTAGCCATGCGGCAACGTGCGCAGCCGGTTCAACAAGGGCAGGGCTTGCTCAAGATCCGGGTCGCTACCGCGAACCTCCACCAGATCGACGCCAGCCGCGCGCGCCTTCTCGTTCGCTTCCTGCGCCGCGTGAAGCAGGTCGTTCTGGAATCCCTTGTTGTGCGCGAACGAGGTTCCCCAAAGACCGATCATCACGAGCACCGCGAGCCCTAGACCGAAGATCACGGCCGCCAGAGTGGCGCGCTGCCGTCGCTGATTCCTCGCGGAGACCTCTACCAGCCCGCCCTCAGGGATGATCACCTCGGTCAGCAACCGGTTCAGGAAATAGGCACGCCCCTGCCCCGGTCGCTGCGCGGCCTGTGGCGCATCGTAGACTTCGGCCATCGCGTTAAGAACCTGGTCGAACGGCGTGCCGACCTGGGTGCCGCTGGCGAAGTAGAAGCCACGCAGCATGGGCCGGGCTGCGCGCTCACTGCCCACAATCCCTTCCACGACGTAGGCGAGGCGCGTGCGCAGCGCCGTGAACTGGGCCGGGAAGGCAAGGATCAGGCCGCGTCGCCGAGCATCCGCTTCCTCCTGGAGACGCTTCGGGCTTCGCGCCCAAAGTGCCTCCGCAACCGCGTCGAACTCTGCGACGAGAGCTTCAGTGTCACGTGAGCCCTTTGGGTCGAGCGTTGCACCCAGCACCGCGCGCCGGCCTTCGGCGCTGAGATCTTCGAAATACTCGGTGAACCCCGCGATGAGGTCCGCCTTCGGCAACAGCAGATAAACCGGCGCTGTCACCTGGAGGATCCGAGTGAGTTCCTCCAGCCGTCGCCGGATTGCGCCGATATGCTCATCGAGCTCCGCCCGGTCGGCGCGCATCAGCACCTCGGTGCTCAAGGCTACGATCACCCCGTTGATGGGCTGCAGCGGCCGGGTTTGCCGAAGTAGGCGGAGGAAACTCTCCCATCCGGCCGCATCGACGACCGTGTCGCAATCCCGCGTGACGTAGCGACCTGCGGTGTCGACCAACACCGCTTGGTCCGCAAACCAGAAGTCGAGGTTGCGGGTGCTCGCCGCCCCTTTCACCGCTGCGTTGGACCAGGGGAAGCGCAGGCCCGAATTGACGAGCGCGGTCGTCTTGCCCGTGCCCGGAGGCCCTATGATCATGTACCACGGCCGCGCGTAGAGATAGTCGCGACCACCGCCGGCGTCGTTCTTCAGCTGCGCTATCGCCTCGCGCATTCGCACGGCCAACGCGCTTCCCTCCGCGTCGGTAGCGCTCGGCTCGTCGAGGCCGGCGGCCAAGGCATCGGCGCCCCGCCGCGCGCGCCACCACCGCCGTGCCGCCGCGCCGCCTAGCCCGATCGCGATCAGCGCGATCAGGCCAAGCCGGAACCATCCGGAGTTCAGAACCGGGAACAAGGTGGGCAGGCCGATCTGCCCGGCCAGACCGAGGATCAGTGCCGCAGGAAGCGCGAGCGCCCACCAGCTGCGCATCAGCTTGTCCATGGCTTCACTCGCTCCGGGGAATGACGATCTCGACCCGGCGGTTCATCGCCTTGCCCGCGTCGGTCGTGTTGGAAGCCACGGGTTGGGCCGCACCAAAGCCGTCGGCAGTCACGCGTCCGGGTGCCGATAGGATCGTCCGGAAGATCGCGGCGACCCGCTCCGCACGCGCCCGCGACAATGCGACGTTGCTGGGAAAGGAGAGGCTGGCAACCGGGTCGGTGTCGGCGTGGCCCTCGATCCGGACCTGACCCGGCTCCCGTTCGGTCGCCGTGGCAATGCGCTCGAACAGCGCGGCGCGACCTGGTGCCAGTTCATCCGAGCCGGAGCGGAACAGGGTCCCGGCGGTCGTTCGAACCCTGAGACTCGTCGGATCCTGCTCCACCACCACCAGACCGCGCGCGATCTCATCGGCCAGGAAGCCCTGCAGGCGCTGCTGCTGCAGGCTGAAGGGCTCCGCTGGTGTCACCGAGGCGCGCGAAAGGCGGAGCGGGGTCGCGGGATTGATCGCGAGAAGAGCATCCATCGAGGGCTGCCCCGTCTGCATCAGCACCAGCCGCAGGCCGAGAACCACGAACAACAGCAGCCCCAGGAGGATGCTGGCGTACAGCATGACCGGAGCCCAGAAGCCCACGCGCCCGCGAGGAGTGGGGGTGCCACGCCATGCTGGCACCAACTCCGTTTCGGACAAGGCGCGAACCTGCGGAAGCGCTGCAAAGGCGCTCCGCAATGTAGCCCGCAACCGACCGTCTGGATCGCCGAGCCGGTGTCTACCCTGAAAGCCCGCCGCGAGGCAGGCATGATATAGTTCGATCAGCTCCGCATATTCCCCCGGCCGCGCCAGCATCTCGTGCAGCAATTGCCAGAAGCGGTCGCCGCCGATGTTCTCACGAAATCCGCGCACAACCATGCTGCGCCTCGCCCACTCGGCGCCTTCCTGGGCCCGGCCCGGCAGATTCTGAGCGATGTCGTCCACCGTCGCGAACACGGCGTAGCGGGCGCGGCGGCGGGTTTCCTCGTCATAGCCCGCAGCGATCAGGGTTGCGTCAAACCGCTCCGCCGCCGCCGCCGCCTTCCGGTGGAAGGCGGGCAACTCGATCTCGACCCGTCCGGACTGGACAGATGCGGCCAGCGCCAGCAGGGGCGCCGCCGCCTCGATCATGCGGGGGCGTGTCTGCCGCGGCGGGGCGGCGGGAAGATCGTCATCGGGTGCGGCGACGGAAGCGGCCGCGACACGGCGAGGCAGCGGCGGCGGCGTCCCTCCCCTTTCTGCTTTCCGCCCCGGTGGGGGAAAGAAGAGCGTGCGCTCGCCGCCGTCGCTCATCGCGAACTCTGTTTCACGAACCAGAGCTCCAGCCGGAGTCCAGGCCAGTCACCCGCGACATGAAGCCCAAGCGCGGGCGCGGCGGCGAGCTCCGGCCAGTCCGGCGACGAGCGATCGAGCTCAAAATACACATAGCCCGGGATCGCCCGGATCTGCGCGGGCGGCGTCGGCGTGTGGCGTAGGGGGACGCCCGCGAGGGCAGAGTCGACGATCTGCCGCATGCGGTGCACCGGGCCGATCTTGGCGATCGACGGAAAGCGTGCGCGAACATCCTCAAGGGGTGTGCGCGCCTGGACGGCAAGGAAGAAATAGCCGGTCTGAAACAGCACCGGATCGGTGATCCGCGACGTGTAGGCGCCCGGCGCCGCCTCGATGAGCGGCAGCATGAACGCGGCCTTGTCATAGATCGCCGAGAGTGCGGACTGGATCGCCTCTACCACCGGCTCAAAGCATTGCTGGAGGCGCTGGTGGTCATAGGGGGGAAACGTGGCGGGCCGTCGCGCCTCCGTCGTCAAGGTCGCGAGTTCGCCTGCGAGACCCAGCAATGCCTCATAGAGCCGCTCTGGGTGCAGCATCGGCAGTGCCGCCAGGTGGCTCAGCTGCGCGCGAGAGCGGTTCAATAGCTGTAGGAGCAGGAAGTTACCGATCGTCTCTGCGCCGCCGTCCGTCGCCTCGACCGCACGCAATGCGAGTTCTTCGATGCGCTGTTCTGCCCGCCCGATGATGTCGGCGAGGAAACCGATGAGGCGGGGACTGGCTGCGATGTCGAGGACGGGCGGGATGTACCGATCGTCCAGCACCACGGCGCCCGCAACCGTCTCCCGGATTCGTGCCAAGCCGAGGACGGTCCGGCCATAAGTCTGGTCGCGCGTAACGCCGAAGCTCAGGTTTGGCCTCGCAACCTCGATGGGTTCGCGCGCTCGCTCCTCGGCGAAGACGTCCGGCACCTCCGCGACGTCGACCAGGTATCGGGACGATGCCGCGCCCGGTTCTTCCACCATGCGGAACTCGACCGCGCCCTGCTGATGGGCCGGCAAGGTCAGGTAGAGGATTGCGTCGCGGGTATCAGCCGTCACGTCCAGCGGCGGCAAGGGCGGCAGCGCGCCGGGAATGGAAAAGGGAAGCCCGTCTGGCATCACCCCGGACAGGCGCTTGACCGCAAACTTGCCGAGTGCGGCAAGATCCTCATTGATGACGAGTTCGGTCAGGCCCCAGGCGTACGGGCCAGCGGTCCTGGCCCGGGCCGCGACCAGTCCGTCCAGATATCGATCCTGCTGCTGAAAATGCTGCTGGCGCAGGAACTGACCCTCGCGCCACGCGACCCGACCCTCAGCCAGCATCAGCCCGGCGACCGATGCAGACGGAACACTGGCGATAGAACATGCATGGGTTTTCCATAGACAGATGTGACCATCGACGAGTGCCGCGCCAGGCATTTCAGCGGTGTGTCAGGGGTCTCTCCCGCGGCTACAGCAGTAACCCGCTCCAGTCGGGTCCGCGCTGCGTCGCATCAATAGCTTCGACACCCCAGGGCGATTACGACCAGGGGCGGCGATGACGCACGTGGGAATCTCGGCACCGGGCGAGGCGGCGGATCGGAGAACGGCGCTAAAAAGAAATCCACGAAGATGTCGCCGAACCACGGAAATAGCGCAGGCCAGAAGATTAGCGGCGCCTAGCCCGCGCCGCCTGCGCCGCTAATTCACTGCCATGCGATCGCTCGCTCGCGAGTGAGTTCCGCACGCAGCCAGTCAGCGTCGAAGGCCTTGTCGCCGAGGAACATGCCGAATTGGACGTCTTCGATCAGCAGGTTCACCCCGACGACATCGTGGCTTTGACCGGGCAGTAGAACGAAGCGCGTCAGGTTTCCCAGCGCGTCCACCACCGCCACGATCTGGGACAGTACCATTTTCGGATTCGACACGGATAGCGACGAACGATGCTGATCCACGGTTTGTCACATTCAAAACCGCGGCTCCGGTTAGCTTGCCGGTGCCCCCGCCATATGCGCACTCATCTTCTGATAAAAGATCCGCCAATTGTCAGCATTCTCCGATCCATTCGTCAGCCCCTGCATCACGCTGTTCCGGGTAAATGACGAATAGTGGATATCCTTTGTATCAAGCGCGTAGTGCGTCGCTTCGTGGACCATCACGCCGCGCAGCGTGAGTTCGGGAAACATCCAGAACGCCTTCTGGTTGATGCGGATCTTCGTGCCCCCGTGCTTGCCCATATGGCTCCAGCCGCCGCCCATCTTGAGCATCACAGAGACATGATCGTCGCCCAGGCCCTCGGTATCCCAGTTCGGCCGCCGATAGGGTATCGCGGTGCCATCGCCCGGCGCGTTGATCAGCGGCGGACCTTGGAACGCAATCAGCAGCGTGCGCACCTGTTCGCGGAACTCTAAGGTGCTCAGCGGCTTAAGATACTTGTCGATCTGCCGTTGGAGATAATCCTGACCGGTCGTGCTCGCGCCGCCGAACCCCGCCCTGGGCGCGCGGAGGTTGAGTAGCCGGTCGAGATCGTTGCGGATGATGGACAGCATCCGGCGGAGCTTCTGTTCGCGATATGCCCGGCTCATCGGCGCCCCCCACCTGCATGCGAGAGGCCCGCAGTGGCGATGAGGGCGGTTGGTGCTGGGGAGGTCGAACGGCTCGGTTCGCCGACGCAGTCGCGGCGGCATTCGAAGCGATGATGGGTCGGGGTCATGGTGATCGGCTCTCCGGGCGATATGGCCGCGGCGGGCGGTGGGGGAGCGCCGCGCAATCGTGCTATAAGATGCGTGTTACCCTTCGGTTTCATGGCCGCGCCGTTCGACGACGGATGTGACACGTCACCATGCCGCCGAGCGCGCGGCGTTGCGGCTGTCACCCACGCTCCCGAATCGCTTATCCGTTTGTTACGGTACGACGCGTTCTTTGTCGGTCCGGTTCAGAACGGCCGCAGCGGCCGATATAGCGCGGGCAAGGAGCGATTATGCAGCGAGAACATCTCGGCGAGTAAGTCGATCTGTGGCAGTTCAACCAGACGCGTCGCATCAAGGTCAATGCAACCGCTGGTCTCGAGGTTAGCGAAGGAGTAAACTTCGGCTGCGTCTCGGATGGCAGTATCGTAAAACTGCCATTGGCACGCTACGGCCTATGGATATTTAGCGCATAGCGATTTTAGGGCGGGGAGGTTGATCATGGCATGGAGTCACGGTCGCTCTTGACGGGGCGGGCGGTGGCGCTCGTGCATGCCGCATGGACACTGAAAGTACCGTATCAACTGATTCAAAGCTAAAGCACTTCCCCCGGTAAGCAAAGTGGTGGCATGCCTTGGCTTATTGACTTTGGTGCAACAACATCGCGATAGCCTTGCGGAAGCGGGATGTCTATACGGGGAAGTCCGCGTTTTGTTTCTCGGGCCCACCTACTCTTGGGTAATTCCTTGTAAGTACGTATATGCTGCATCGCAGTAAACTTTGCCCCACCGCCCATAGATCCGCACCTGAATAATATGAGCCGTTCGACGTTTCTTCCACCTTCTATTATTGACAAATTGGCTCGATCTTCAATCTCTATGAATATAGTACCCCCATTTTCTTTCAAGTATTTTTGAACAGACCGTGTCTTCTCGTAGTTGCTGTCATTTTTCGGCTTCGGCAAGTCTTGCAAAGGAACGGGGTGACCTTTTTTATCAAAAAGCCTTGATGATCCTAGCATAGTAGGGATGGCCTTCCGGGCATGGTCGTAAGCAGAGAAATATCGTGATGGCCAGATTTTAAGGGTAGCACTCAAAGGTTTTAGTGAATACATATTGTGCTCAAAGACCCATCGTGTTCTTTCATCGTGATCGATAAAGACGGTCTTTTCGTGCCAATCCAACTCTGGTGCTTCGACAAAACTGCGCAGCAAAGAGGGATGGTAAGTCATCTTGAAAGAGACTTTAATGTTAGACCCGAATTCTGTATCAGAATCCAGGGGTCTGAATCTTCCGTAAACGGAATCACATGTCCAGCGACCCATTTTTCATAAGCTCCGGTTGAGTTCATTTTTCCTGATTATCTCTGCCCCTTATGGTCGCCGAGGCCGCACTTGCCATCCCCCGCGGTCGTATTCCCACCGATGTTACAGATGCATTTCAACATACTTGCATCGGCCATGCGCGCGCCATTATGAGCCATTTGCAAGGTGGAATGACAGCTATCGGCGAGCATGCGGAAAGACCGGGAACAAGGTTGATCCTCGGGTGCAATCACGCTGCCGCGCCATCCCTGAATGGCGAAGGGCGGTGAGACAGCAGAGCATGATGAATGGTCGCGTCTCCTAACAAGCAGCGTCGCCGTGGACTGTGACGGTGCGTCAATGTCACCGGTAGCGCAATCAGACCTTTACGCGAGCGAAGGTCGAAGTTGTTCATGGACCGGCGGTTAGAACTTTTCCGCCTCTGCACCCATTGTGGATATTATTTGACGTGATTGGGCATCGGCGAGCACTTCAAGCGCGCCTTCCTCAATGCTGTCATACGCTTGGGCAACAACGCTGGCCAGACTGATCTCCGGTAGATCGTATTGCACCGTCATCGGGTGTCGGGTGTCGACCACACTGACATACAGGCCGATCACCTTAATCCCTTGACCTTCCAGCTGCATGCTCAAACCGTTTGTTCCCGATCCCAGTGACGGCAGATCGCCTCGACGCCATAGGCATCGCGGTCATCGCCAATGAAAGCGATCATCTCCGGAACGGGCGGTCGAGCTCCGCCTGGGCAAAATGCGCGGACGCCTTACGCGGGATCTCCTTGGCTTGCCGGAGTTCACGGACCTCGCGCTCCAGCGACTTCACCTTGTCGGCCACCTCGTTCGGCACACCGCCGCGCTTGCCGCTGTGGATCTCGGCCTTCCCTACCCACTCATGCGGCGTCTGCGGAACGCAGCCGATCTTCTCAGCGAGTGATACCACCGTCGCCCATCGCGATGGATGATCCCGCTCGTGATCGAACACCATCCCTACCGCTCGCTCGCGGACCTCAGGCGCAAATTTGTTGGTCTTCTTGCTCATACAGGCTCCACTTTCTCAGGAGTTGGAGCCTCCGACAAATCCGGGGCGGTTCAGTTCACCAGACTGTTGAAGTCGAACCTGCAGGATCATGGCCGCATTGTCGCTCGACGTGCACCTTGAAAGCGGCTTGTCCGTAGCCCACCCAATTCTGCTGAAAAAGGTGCCAGCTGGATCGTTCAGGCTCGAGTTCGGACATTGAAGCGGGCGGACGCCCGCGGATCAGGCCCGCGCTCTGGCTTCCCGTCTCAATCCTCGGAGCGACCCTCCCCCTCGCGGTCGCGCGGATAGTGCCGCTTCGTCGGGAACTCCGGCAGCCACGTTTCGCGCCGGATGGTCCAGTTCTCGTAAGTGGGCGTCAGCTGGTCAGGCGCATCAAGCGTCCCCAGGTGAACCTCGACCTCGTCGCCGTAACGGGAGAAAATGGATGAGCCGCAGCGAGGGCAGAAATTCCGCCCCCCGTACACGCGCGTTTTGCCCTCGACCCGGACGGCTTCCTCCGGAAAGATCGCGGCGGCGAAGAACAGCGCGCCGTGATGCTTGCGGCAATGCAGGCAATGACAGATCCCGACTCGGTACGGTTCGCCCCATGCGTGGATCCGGACATCGCCGCACAAGCATCCCCCGGTAAACTGCCTCACGGTGCACCCTTTCCCGCAACTCACGCCCGAGAACGCGCAATGGGCGGACAATTTCCCGCCCGAGGCCGCAGCGCAGTATCACGTGCTAGGCTTGGCTACCTCCACGGCATAGACGTGGGTGGCACCTTCGAAATTGCCCCGGAACACGATCCACTTGCCATCGGGCGTGAAGGTCATGTTCGGCTCCAGCCGATAGTCGTGCTTGCGCATGTCGACGAGCTTTTCGGCGTCCAGCGTTCCGGGGATCACCAGCGTCTCGGCGTTGGCCGCATGAATGTCGGCGACGTCGGGGATGGCCCTGGGCGTGAAGAGATAGAGGTATTTGCCGTCAGGCGCGCGGGCGACCATTTCCGGATCGCCGCCGTCGCCAGAGAAACGCCGAAGATCGGGCGATTGGTTGAAATGCACCGACCACTGGTTGCGATCGACCTTGTACCAATGCCGCCTGCCCGTCGCGAGTTCGTAGCCGGCAAGCCAGAACACCTCCCCGCGCGGGGTCTGTAGGTCGTACCAGATGGTCTTGCCGTCGGGTGAGAAGAACTCGTGGCCGGCAATTTCCATGTTCATGGTGCGCTTGTGCACCAGCGTCTTGCCAGTGCCGTCGGTCCGGATCGTCCAGATGCGGTCGACCTTATGCCACGGCCCCTCGTGGCAATACATGATCTGGTGAGGATCGGTCGGCGAGAACTGGATGTGGTTGAGCCAGTCCGTCGACGCGGTCACCACCCGCCGCTCCCCGGTGCGGATGTCGATGGTGAAAATCTCCATCGGGATTTTCGCTTCGAGCCGCTCGTTGAGGCGGATCTCCTTGGCCTCGGCAAAGCTGTAGGGCGTCCCGTCCGGGCGGGTCGCGCGATAGTCGGTCTCCCCCGGGCCGACGACATGGCCGCCGTGCTTTCGCTCTGCCTGCGACCGAAGCGTTCCGTCGGCGCGCAGCGCCCCGTCCGCCTTGGTCAGCTGGCCCAGCAGCAGCGTTTCGTCCGCATTGATCGAGCCGATCGTCCCGCCGGGAACGACCGCGACCTTGCGGGTTCTGCCGGTATCGATGTCGGCGGCATAGATCGTCATCGTTCCGCCCGCGTCGTCCCGCGCGCGATTGCTGTAATAGGCGGTTCGGGTCTTTCGGCCCGTGAACAGGAGCGCGAGCCCCTTGCCCTTCACCAGCGGCGTGACCTCCCAACTCTTCAGGTCGACCACGGCGAGACCATCCGGTACCCCGATCACCATCTTGTCGCCCTGGGGCGTGTAGCTGTTCTGGTGGAAATAGAGGCTGATGCTGTCGGGAACCCGGCTGATCCGCACGACCCGGTGCCCGGTGAGCGCGTCGGTCCACTGTGCGGCCGGTTCCGCGCTTGCCGCCACCGGTGTTGCGAGGGGCATCGCCAACATGGTTGCGGCCGCCAGCATGGACAGCAAGGGTCGCATCGCTCTTTCCTCCCCGAACGCTTGTGGTTTTTCCACATTGTATGATAGCTCTTCATGATATGAGCACGAAGCGACAGGCGGGACAAGCCTGCGCGGCGGGAGGAGGATCTCACTTGGCACCCAGCACCCACCCCCCGGCCCGCCCGGTCCGGCTGGTCAACTATCTCGCCTACGGCTCGAACGACGTGCTGGGCGCCGGCTCGATGGCCGTCATCTCCGGATGGGTGCTGTTCTTCTACACGACCTTTTGTGGTCTTGAGGCCTGGCAGGCGGGCCTGATCTTCACGATCGCACGGGTGTTGGACGCGATCGCGTCTCCGATCCTCGGTCATATCTCCGACAACATGGGCGACACGCCGCTTGGCAGGCGCTTCGGGCGACGGCGCTTCTTCATCCTGGCCGCAATCCCGTTGCTGCCGTCCTTCGCCATCATGTGGGTCGCGGGCCAGAGCTTCTGGTACTATCTGGCCACCTATGTGCTGTTCGAGCTCGTCTACGCGATGGAGATCATCCCGTACGAGACGCTCGCGGCAGAGATGTCACGTGACTATCGCACCAAGGCGAAGTTCGCCGGCATCCGCATCCTGTTCGCACAGGCATCGGCGATCCTCGCCGGCTTCCTGCCCGCAATGCTGATCCAGACGCTGGGACCCGACAGCCCGGACACCTTCCTCTACATGGGCATCCTGTTCTCCGCCCTGTTCATGCTCACCGCGGCGTTCCTCTATTTCTTCAGCTGGGAACGCGCGCCCTCTGAGGTGGCGGCGCTGCGTGCGAACACGGAGGGCCGGGCATCGGTCGGCTCCGCGATCCGCGGGCTGTACCGCAACCTCCTGTCGACCTTCCGCATCCGCGCGTTCCGACTGCACCTGGGCATGTATCTGGGCGGCTATATCAGCCAGGACGTCTTCAACGCCGCCTTCACCTTTTTCGTGGTGTTCGCGCTTGCCGGCTCTGTCAGCATCGCCTCGACGCTGCTCGGCACGATGTACGTCGTCCAGTTCGTGGCGGTGATGATCGCCATCAACCTTGCCCTGCGCACCTCGCCCGCCTTCGCCTATCGGCTGGCCGCTGCAAGCTTTGCGATCGGCGCGATCGTGCTCCTGCTGATGTGGAACGCGGGCGCGCGGTCCGGCGACCTGCTACTGTGGGTCCCCATCGTGTTTGCCGGCCTCGGCCGCGGAGCGCTCAACTATATCCCGTGGGCGACCTACAACTACATGGCCGACGTGGACGAGATCGTGACCGGCCGTCGCCGCGAAGGTGCCTTCGCCGGCGTGATGACCCTGGTCCGCAAGCTCACCCAGTCCGCTGCCGTCGCCGGCGTCACCGCGATCATGAGCCTGGGCGGCTTCGTCTCGGGTGCCACCACGCAGAGCCCGCAGGCGATCACGACACTTGCCGCGATCCTGGGCGTGGGGACGGTGGGCGTTCTGATCGCCGGTGTGCTCGTTTCCTTCCGCTTCCGCCTCACGCCGGCGACCCATGCGATCCTGATGGACGAGATCGAGCGGCTGCGTAGCGGAGATACCAGCCCGCCCGACCCCGCCCACCGCGCCGTGGTCGAGGATCTGACGGGCTGGCGCTACGACCAGCTCTGGGGGAACAACCCGGTCGCGGCCGCTCGCCCGTGATGCTGGCATGGGCGTTGGCGCTGGTCGCTTCAGCCGGCCAGGGCGCGGTGGCGCCCAAGCCGCTGTTCCGCGACCCGGTCCGCGACGGCGCAGCCGATCCTTCTACCGTCTATGATCCGGCGACCCGCGAGTGGCTGATGTTCTACACCAACCGGCGCGCCGACCTGCCGCTCGAAGACCCCAAGGACGTATCCTGGGTACACGGTACCGCGATCGGGGTTGCTCGCTCGAAGGACGGCAGCCGCTGGCGATACGGCGGTACCGCCGCCATCCCGTCCAGCTGCACCGGACCTACCCTATGGGCGCCGGAGGTGCAGCGCTTTGGCGATGTCTGGCATCTTTGGGTGACGGTAGTTCCGGGCGTGTTCCGCGACTGGAACGCGCCACGCTTCCTGGTGCACCTGACCAGCCCCGATCTCGTCAACTGGTCCTGCGGGGAGCGGGTGGAGCTCGGGTCGGATCGGGTCATCGACGCCAGCGTCGTTGCCCTTCCCGGTGGCGGCTGGCGGATGCTGTTCAACGACGAGCGTGCCGGCAAGACGGTCCGGCAGGCAGACAGCGCCGATCTGGTTCACTGGCGGGTGGGCAAGACCATCGTCGAGACCCCCGGCGAGGGGCCCAAGCTGTTCCGGTGGCGGGGACGCTGGTGGCTCGTCAGTGACGCCTGGAAGGGGCTGCTGGTGCAGCGGTCCGACGATGGGGAGCGCTGGACGGGGCAGGAGGGGTATCTGCTCGGCGAGCCCGGCGAGGCCGCAACCGATCGCGCCAAAGGGCAGCACCCCGATGTCATCGTAGCCGGCGACCGGGCCTATCTCGTCTACTTCGTCCAGCAGGAGGGTGAGCCGGAGGCCGCACGCGACCCGCGCTGGGGCCGACGCAGCGTGCTCCAGATCACCGAGCTGCACGAACGCGACGGCGTGCTGTCCGCAGACCGCAACCGTCCCACAAAGGTCCGCCTGTCCCCGCCGCCCGACGTCAGCAGTCCTTGAGTGGGCTTCCGGTCGGTGACTCCTGGGTGAGGCAGGGGTGCGTCGGATACGCCTCCAGATCGAGCTCCGTCGCCTCCCGCACCACCTCGACCCGATCGCCAGTGTCGCGCATCTCGTAGAGCTTGCCGAGGGCATGGGTGAACGGGCGGTGGAGGACCATCATCAGCCGCCCGTCGAACGCCTTGAACAGCATGCCATGGCCACTGTCGCGCTTCACGAGCGGGCCTAGCTGCTCCCAAGGCCCCTCAATTTCGCCGGACCGCGAGCGCGCCAGCGCCTGGACGTACCCGCGCTCGCCATAGCTGGACCAGAGCATCAGCAGGGTGCCAGTCTTCGTCCGGAACAGCTCCGGCCCGTCGGTCACATAGACGACGGAGCCATCGGGCTGCTTCTGACCCTTCACCCAATCCGCCTCGTCGGCACGAAACAGCAACCGCGGCTTGCCGATCGCCTTGAGGTTCGCGTCCAGGGGGACCGCCTCCATGGTGCCGACCGTGGTCTGGAGCCACTCGTGCGCATAGACCATCCAGGGCTTCCCCTTGCGGTCAACGTAAAGGGATCCGTCCAGGGTCATGCGGTCGGCCGGCGCGACTGGTTCGGCATTGCGCACGGGCGTGAACGGACCCTCGGGCCTGTCGGCGACGGCCAGCACCGTACCCCGGCGGTACAGCGGCCGCGGGCCATTCGAGGATAGCGGTAAGTCCGGGTTGTGGAAGGTGGTGAAGAGATACCAGCGACCCCGCCAGCGGTGTACCTCGGGCGCCCAGCTTCCCGCCGTCGCCCAACGGCCCTCCGGCATCGCGAAGACGACACGCGGGCGGGTCCAGTGGCGCAGGTCGCGGCTGGTGTAGACCATGGTGCCCAGCCGCGCGTCACCGGTCATCCCCGGCTCGTTGCGGGTGTAGAGATAATAGGTGCGGCTCGCCTCATCGGCGACAATCCAGGGGTCGTGCAGCGGCATCTGCGGCAGGAGCAGCGGTGCCTGCGCAGCAGCGGACGGGGGTGGCGGCGGGGGCGGAAGCTGCGCGCCCTGCCCTCCCCCGGTCATGCTCAGCAGAACGAGTGCAAGCGCCGTCGATATCACTTCATGCTCCCAACAGATTGCCGTAGCCGATCACCAGGGTCGCCAGGACCAGGATCGCCACGCCGGCCCACACCATCGCGCGGACGCGAGGATGGGCATCCTTCCATTCGCGCAGGGCAAAGCCCCACAGCGTTCCAAAGATGATGATGCTGGCCATGTGCAGGGTCCAGGACGAGAAGCCGAAGCTTCCCATCTGGCTCTCCCCCATGGTGTAGAAGAAGAACTGGAAATACCAGGCGATGCCCGCGACGGCGCACAGCAGGTAATTGCGCAGCAACGGTGCCCCGGTGCCGCGGCCGCCGCCCCGCCACTCGCCAGCGCTGCGATTGCGGCGGATCAGCATGGCGCACCATGCCAGGTTGGTGATGAGCCCGCCGAACATGACGAGGCACAACACCGGGAGCCCGGTCCACAAGGGACCGGTGCCGGCCGCGGCGGAAACGGGCCGGATCGGCTCGCCCGCGGCAAGGCCGAAGGCGAAGCATGCGGACATGATGCCGGCAAAGATCGCAACGACGATCCCCTTGCGGAAATCGAACTCTGAGACGGCCGCCGCCTTTTGCTCGGCCGACAGGGCAGCATCCTTGCGCGCGCCTGCCAGGGCGACGATCACGATCCCGGCCAGCGTCATCCCGAGCCCCACGAGGATGATGTTGCCCGAGGGGCTGTCGAGCAGCTTCTGCCGAAAATCCCCTGCGAAGATCGGCGGGATCAGCGTCCCAAACACCGTGCACAGTCCCAGCACAACCGCCATGCCGAGCGACAGGCCCAGGTAGCGCATCACCAAGCCATAGCCCAGGCCGCCGAACCCCCACAAAAGGCCGAAGAACACCGGCCACAGCAACGTCGGCGTCGGTGTGCGCGAGAGAACGCCCAGAAGATCCTCGGTCTGGATCGCCGCGAAGAACCACGGAGCCAGCAGCCACGAGAAGACGCCGCCGGTCAGCCAGTAGATCTCCCAACTCCAGCGCCTGACGCTCCGGTAGGGCACATAGAAGCTCGCCGAGGCAAGGCCCCCGAGCCAGTGGAACAGGACCCCCATCAGGGGATTGGCGCCCATTACAGGTCCAGCGCGAGGCGATAGACGCGGTTCGCGTTGCGCCCGAACAGGTCCCGCCGCTCGTCCTCCGAAAAATCCGCCACGACCGCGTGGTACGCTTCCATATGCCGGTCGAACGGCCCGAACAGCTTGTCGGTGGGGCTATCGCTCGCGAACAGGCAGCGATCGGTCCCGAACAGATCGATCACCTCGAGGAGATAGGGTCGGATGCTCTCCGTCGTCCAGTCGCGGTCGATGAAGCCGACGCCCGAGAGCTTGATCGACACGTGTGGGGACCGTGCAAGCGTCCGCAATCCGTGGCGCCAGCGGGTCAGCCCTTCGGCCTCGGACGGGATCGGCATGCCCAGATGGTTGATCACGACGGGGATGTCGGGATGGCGTTCGATCAGCGGAGCAAGCCCCGCCATTTGCCCGGCATAGCATTGCAGGTCGAATGAGAGCCCATAGCGCGCCAACAGGCCAAAGCCTGCCCACCAGCGATCGTCCTGGGTAACGTCGCTCGGCGTGTAGGTGCGCAGCGGATTGGTATGCCAGTTGACGATCTGCCGAATGCCCCGGACGTGCGGATGGGCGGCATGCGCCTCAAGCAACGATTCCACGCCCGGGTCATGCAACGGCGCAAAGGCGACGATGGCGTTCGGCATGCCGCGCTCTTGGGCCAACCCTTCCAGCCACTGCGTTTCATCCAGCGCCTGGGCGGGATCGGCCCCGGCATCGATGTGGACAATGCCCTTCACGTTCCACCGGCGGGCATCTGCGCAATAGTCGTCGATGAGATAGTCGTGCGCGATGGGCTCGGTCACCCCGGCCGGCCCCTCGCTGAAGGGCGGCGTCAGCCAGGGATAACGGATATGGCCAAGGTCCCAGAGGTGGACATGGGCATCGACAAACGGAACGGCTTCCATGGATCTCCTCTCGCATCGCGCGCCGCCTCTTGCGGGGGTCGCGCATTCCGAACCGGGGCGGGCTCAGAAGGTCGTGCGTCCTCCTGAGGTGTCGAAGGTCGCGGCCGTGGTGAAGCTGCACTCCTCGCTGGCCATGAAGCACACCATCGCGGCGCTCTCCTCGACCTCGCCCAGCCGGCCCATCGGAATCTTGGATCGCATATAATCGACCTGGCTCTGCGGGAGCTGGGCGAGAATGGGGCTTTCGAAGGTGGCGGGCGTCAGCGCGTTGGCGATGATCCCGCTGCCCGCCAGCTCCTTGCCCAGGGACTTGGTGAAGCCGATCACCCCTGCCTTCGATGCGGAATAGGCCGAGGCATTGGGATTGCCTTCCTTGCCCGCAACCGAGGCGACATTGACGATCCGGCCATAGCCGTGCCGCAGCATGAAGGGCACGAGGGCGCGCGAGCAATAAAAGATGCCGTTCAGGTTGATGTCGATCACCTGGCGCCAGCTATCGATCGGATAGTCCTGCACCGGCCCGGTGGCGCCGGTGATGCCGGCCGAGGCGATCAGCACGTCGATCCGCCCGAGCGCAGCGAAGGTGTCGGCAGCAGCAGCCTCAACCGCCGCTTGATCCGACACGTCAAGCGCCACGATATGGGCGTCACCCACCGCGTCGCGCGCCGCGGCGAGGGCCTCGGGATTGACGTCCCACAGCGCTACGCGGCCGCCCTCGGCGACGATGCGGCGGGCAGAGGCGAGCCCCAGGCCAGAGGCGCCGCCGGTTACGACGGCGGTCCGGCCGGAGAACCGATCCGGAAATACGCTCACCCCAGCACCTCGTCGCCCAGGTTGCGCCATGCCACGACCTGCTGCTGCTGCTCGCCGAGGCCCGCGATGCCGAGCCGCATCGTGTCGCCGGCCTTCAGGAAGATCTTTTCGGGCTTCTTGCCTTCGCCGACGCCCGGCGGCGTGCCGGTAATCAGGAGGTCACCGGGATAGAGGGTGATGTAACGGCTGACGTAGCTGATGATCTGCTTCACGTTAAAGATCATCGTGCGGGTATTGCCGGTCTGCATGCGCTCGCCGTTCACGTCCAGGAACATGTCGAGATCCTGACAGTCGGCGATTTCGTCCGGCGTCACCAGCCACGGGCCCACCGGGCAGAAGGTATCGTGGCCCTTCCCCTTCGACCACTGGCTGCCGCGCTCCTTCTGGTTGAAGCGCTCCGACACGTCGTTGGCAACGGTGAAGCCCGCGACATGCGCCAGCGCATCCGCCTCTTCGACGTAGCGGCAGGTCTTCCCGATCACCACGCCCAGTTCCACTTCCCAGTCGGTGTGGGTGGAGTCCTTGGGGATCATCACCTCGTCATTCGGTCCGGTCAGGCTCGACAGCGCCTTCATGAACATCACCGGCTCGGTCGGGATCGGCAGGTTGGATTCGATCGCGTGATCCTCGTAATTGAGGCCGATCGCGACGATCTTGCCGATACCTTCGACCGGTACGCCATAGCGGGGCGAACCTTCGACTGCGGGCAGGCTCGCGACATCGACGTCTCCCAGGGACGCGATCGCCTGCACCGTCAGCCGGTCTACCTTGCCCGAAAGATCGTGCAGGACGCCGTTCGCGTCCACGACGCCCGGCTTTTCGGATCCACGGGCACCAAAGCGGCAGAATTTCATGGGGAACGTCTTTCCTTGGGTCAGGGTAGCAGGGATCAGCGCGCGTAGGGGCGATGCATCGGCAGGTCGCGGTTGAGCTCGACGCCGAAGCCCGGCTTGTCGAGCACGCTCGCGCGCATCCGGCCGTTCACGGGAACGGGCTCGCCGATCAATTGCGGATGGAACATCGGCACCACCTCGCTCGGCCCCGGATGCATCATCAGGAACTCGGCGAACGGCGAGTTGTGGCGCGTGATGACGAAATGATAGCTGTAGACGGACGAACCGTGCGGCACGACCAGCTTGCCGTGGGCATCGGCCAGCGCCGAGATCTTGAGCAGCTCGGTGATGCCGCCGCACCAGCCCACATCGGGCTGGATGATGTCGCAGCAGTCCATCTCGAGCAGCATGCGAAAGCCCCAGCGCGTCGCCTCGTGCTCGCCGGTGGTGACCAGCATGCCCCGGGGCACGTTGCGCTTCAGCTCGGCATAGCCCCAATAATCATCGGGGCTGATCGCCTCCTCGATCCATTTGAGGCCGTGTTCGTGCGCAGCGAGTGCGAGACGCGTGGCATAGTCGACGTCCAGGGCCATCCAGCAATCCAACATCAGCCAGAAATCCGGACCGACGCGCTCGCGCATCGTCGCCAGCTCCGCGATGTTCTTGCGCAGACCCTCGATCCCCTCGGCCGGCCCGTGGTGGAGCGGCATCTTGCCGCCGATAAAGCCCATGTCCTTCGCAAGGTCCGGACGGGCGCCGGTCGCATAGAATTGCAGCTCGTCGCGGACCGCGCCGCCCAGCAACGCATACACCGGCTCGCCGCGCAGCTTGCCGAGCAGGTCCCACAGCGCGAGATCGACGCCGGAGATGGCGTTCACCACCAGCCCCTTGCGCCCATAATATTGGGTCGAGAAGTACATCTGGTCCCAGATCTTCTCATATTCGGCCGGATTGCGTCCTTCGAGGAAGCGCGCGAGATGCCGCTCGACGATGAAACAGGCAGGCTCGCCCCCGGTGGTGACGGCAAAGCCGATCGTGCCGTCCTCGGCCTCGATCTCGACGACCAGCGTGCCCAGCACGTTGATCCCGAAGCTTTGACGGGACTGCCGATATTCCGGGTAGCGGGCCATGGGCGTGGCGATGTGGTCGTCGATCCAGTGACCTTCGCCCTGGTCGTGATAATCGGCACCGCCCCCGCGGACCGTGAACGCTCGAACGTGCTTGATCCTGGGCAGACCGGTGTAGGCCATTCGCACCATCCCCTTACTCGCCGCCGCTTTTACGGCTTTCACAAAAACATGTTACCGGTACCATTATCTGGCACCGCGCTCGATGATATGAGTTGATCGTCTGTTCTGCGCCAAGACCCCGGCGCCCATTTACATTCTCAATTTGTGGGATAGGATGTTACGAGATGGAAAATTCCTCGTCAAACGAAGATTTGCCGGAGGGCAAGGCAGCTCCGAAGGTTCAGGGTAGCCAGACCTTGCTGCGCGGCCTGGACCTGCTCGACCAAGTGATCGACGGCCCGGTTCGGCTTGCCGAACTCTCCGCGCGGCTGGGCCTCACGCGGTCGACAACCCACCGACTTGCGAACGCGCTCATCGATCGCGGCTTCGTCACCTTCCTTCCGCGCGAGGGCTATCAGCTCGGCCCCAAGCTGCTGCAGCTTGGCTTCCTGGCGCAGAACCAGGCAGACGTGGTCCGGATCGCCCGCCCGCAGATCGAGGCGCTGGCAGCGCAAAGCGAGGACACGGTGCATCTCGGCCGCCTCGACGGCGACCTCGCGCTCTACCTCGACAAGATCCCCGGCCGCCGCCGCGTCGACATTTCCAGCCGCGTCGGCGACCGGCAGCCGCTCACCTCGACGGGCCTCGGCAAGGCCCTGCTGCTCGACTCCACGGAGGCCGAATGGCAGCGCGCTTTCGAGCAGGAACAGGGCAATGGCGCACCCTCGATCGACTATGACACCTGGCTGGCGCGGATGCGGGGCTATGTCACCGCAGGCCATGCGTTCGACCTTGAGGAGAACGAGGATCTGATCCGTTGCGTGGCCGCCCCGGTCCGCGATGCGTCGGGCAAGATCGTCGCCGCCATCAGCCTTTCCAGCGCCGCGCAATATATGGACGACGACCGGATGGTCGCCCTCAGTGATGAAGTGCGCGGCACCGCAGAACAGATCAGCCGGGATCTCGGCTGGACCCCCGACGCGCGCCCGCAGAAGCGCCGCTAGACACGAAGAGGATCGCGGAACCGTGAAGCTGCTCGAAGGAAAGACCGTTCTCGTAACCGGAGCTTCGACCGGGATCGGGCGCGCCGCCGCAATCGGCGCCGCCCAGCACGGTGCCAATGTGGTCATCAACTATCACAGCCGCGACGAGGACGCCGACAGCTGCATCGCCTCGATCGAGGCGACCGGCCAGCGCGGCCTTGCCGTGAAGGGCGACGTTGCCGACGCGGCCACGGCCACCGATTTCGTCGCACGCGCGGTGGAGGCTTTCGGTCATGTCGACGTGATGGTCAGCAATGCCGGGATCTGCCCCTTCCACGCCTTCCTCGATATGCCGGCCGAGACGGTGGAGCGGACCTTCCGGGTCAACCTGCACGGCGCCTATTACATGGTCCAGGCAGCGGCGCGGCAGATGGTCGCGCAGGGTAACGGCGGCGCGATCGTGGCAGTTTCCTCGATCTCGGCGCTCGTCGGCGGCGAGTTCCAGACCCATTACACGCCCACCAAGGCGGGCGTTCACTCGCTGATGCAATCGACCGCGATCGCGCTCGGCAAGCATGGCATCCGCTGCAACTCAGTCCTGCCCGGGACCATCCTCACGGAGATCAACAAGGAGGATCTCGCCGACCCGGAGAAGCGCGCGTACATGGAAGCGCGCACGCCGTTGGGGCGCCTGGGGTGCCCCGAGGACCTGGTCGGTCCGATCGTCTTCCTCGCCTCCGACATGGCCGCCTATGTCACCGGTGCCGCGTTGCTGGTCGACGGTGGCATGTACGTGAACCTGCAATGAGGGTGCTGGCGGCGGCGATGCTCGCCATGGCCTTGGCCGCACCGGCAGCGGCCGAGACCATCTTCATCGCCAGTGATTCAACTGCCCAGACCTACAAGGCCGAGCGGTACCCGCAGACCGGATGGGGGCAGATGCTGCCGTGCGCGCTCGATCCGGACGTGCGGGTGGAAAACCGCGCGATGGGCGGACGCAGCACACGCACCTTCATCGGCGAAGGGCGCTGGGATCGCCTGATGGCCGACCTGAAGCCGGGCGACACGGTGCTGATCCAGTTCGGCCACAATGATGCGAGCAGGAACAAGCCGGAACGGTTCGTCGAGGCAGCAACCGGCTATCGCGACAACCTGCTCCGCTTCGTCTGGCAGGTGCGGGGAGCCGGCGGCATTCCGGTCCTGATCACCCCGGTCGCCCGCCGCTCTTTCGACGAGAGCGGCCGCGCTAAAGCAGATTTCCCGAGCTATTCGGCGGTCGTCCGGGAGGTTGCGACCGCCACCGACACCCGGTTGATCGACCTGGAGGCGCTGTCCCGTGCGTGGATCGACCGGGTCGGCAAGACCGGCTCCGCACCCTATTTCCTGCACTATCCCAAGGGGAAATACGCAGCGTTCAAGGACGGCATTGCAGACGACACACATTTCAGTGAGGTGGGCGCACGCGGGGTCGCGGATCTGGTGGCGCAGGGCCTCCGCAATCTCGACCTGCCGGTTTCGAGCAAGGTTCACCCGGGACGACCCGAGCTGACTCGTGCCACGCCGCTGGGCAGCGTGGCGTGCCGCTGACCATGCTGGACCGTCGCACCCTGATCGCTGCGGGCGCTGCGACCGGGCTGATCCCGGCCGCCGCGCGCGCCGAGCGTGCGAGGCATCAAAGCTTCGAAATCTGGCCGACACACCCGCCCGGGCCGCCGCGCAGTCCTGTCACGGAGCAGGAAGCCCCGCGCTCACCGGCCGGCCCCGCGGACGACACCGCCTTCCTGCACGTCACGCGTCCCACCCTCACCTATCTTGCCCCTGTCCGCCCGAACGGCGCTGCACTGCTGCTGATCCCCGGCGGCGGCTATCAACGGGTGGCGATCGGCCACGGCGGCCGTGCCCTGCTGGAGCATTTCGCGGACCAGGGGTACGCCGCCTATCTCCTCAAATACCGGCTGCCAGGCGATGGCTGGGCGGCCGGACCCGACGCACCGTTGCAGGATGCGCAGCGCGCCCTCCGGCACATCCGCGCCCGGGCAGCTTCGGCAGGCCATGCCCCGGAACGGATCGGCGCCATGGGGTTTTCGGCCGGCGGGCACCTTGCGGCAATGCTCGCGAGCCGAGCGGGTGCGACGTATGCGCCCGTGGACGCGATCGATCGGCAGCCGCTCGGGATCAAGGTCTCGGCGTTGCTCTATCCCGTCGTCCTGATGACCGGTGCACACGTCCATCGCCCCTCCCGCGAGGAGCTGCTCGGCCCGTCACCCGACCCGGCGAGGGCGGAACGCTATTCCCCTGCTGCGGCGGTGTCGCCCAGGACGCCGCCCACCTTCCTTGCGCACGCGCTCGACGACCGGGTGGTTCCAGCGGAAAACGGCCTCGCGATGCTCTCCGCCCTACGCAGCGCCGGCGTTCCCACAGAGGCCTATCTGCCCGAAATCGGCGGCCATGGCTTCGGGCTGCAGGATCGTGCCCGCGCCCCCCTCCCCTGGCCGGGCCTGTTCGCGGCCTTTGCCGCCCGCCACGGCCTTGCATGACGACCGCCCCGCCCCCCCGCGTCGCGCTGTTCGTCACCTGCCTGGTCGACGCCATGCGGCCGCGGATCGGCTTTGCAGCATTGGCGGTGCTTGAGGATGCGGGATGCGAGGTCGTGGTGCCCGCCGGCCAGACCTGCTGCGGGCAGCCCGCGCTGAACTCCGGGGACCGCGAGGGCGCAGCTGCGATCGCGCGGCGGACGATTGCGCTGCTGGAGCCCTATGAGGCCGTGGTGGTGCCGAGCGGGTCCTGTGCCGGCACGATCATCCGCCACTATCCCGAACTCCTTGCCGACGATCCGGAATGGCTGCCCCGCGCGGAAACCGTCGGCCGGCGCACCCATGAGATCCTGACCTATCTCGACGAGGTCCGTGGATGGCGCCCGACCGCCGCGCTCGACGCGAGTGTCGCCTACCACGACAGCTGTTCGGGCCTGCGCGAACTCGGCATCAAGCAGCAGCCGCGCCGGCTGCTCGGGTGTGTCGAGGGGCTGCGGCAGGTCCCGCTTGCGGGGGCAGAGACATGCTGCGGCTTTGGCGGCACCTTCTGCGTCAAATACCCGAGCATCTCCAACGCGATCGTCGATGAAAAGGCGCAGGCGATCGAAGCGAGTGGCGCCGATTTGTTGCTCTCCGGCGATCTCGGCTGCCTGATGAACATGGCGGGCAAGCTGCACCGCCGCGGCGCTGCCACCCGCGTCTTCCACACGGTGGAGGTACTGGCCGGGATGGCCGACGGCCCTGCGATCGGCGAAAGCGAGTGAGCGACTTCGACGCCCGGGTCGAAGAGGCGCTGGCCGATCCGGTCCTGAAGCTGGCCGTCGAGCGCACCGCCGGCACCGCCGAGGCGAAGCGCGCGCTGGCAGTGGAAGCGTTCCCGGATTTCGAGCCTGCGCGCACCCGGGCGGCCGCGATCAAGGACCACGTCGTTGCGAACCTCGGCCATTATCTCAGGCAGTTCGACGCCAACGCACAGGCCGCCGGTACCACCGTCCACTGGGCCAGCACCGCCGAGGAGGCATGCGACATTGTCGTGGGCATCTGCCGCCGCGCCGGTGCCCGAACGGTCGCGCGATCGAAGTCGATGCTGGGTGAGGAGATCGGCCTCCCGCACGCGCTCGCGGAGGCGGGGATCGAGCGGATCGAGACCGACCTCGCCGAGCACATCATCCAGCTCGCCGGGGAGCGACCGTCGCACATCGTCTGGCCAGCGATGCACAAGACCCGCGAGCAGGTGTCGGCCCTGTTCCGCGAGCGCCATCGCGAGCCGCACGCCGAGGAGACGATTGCGGCGATGGCCGAAAGCGCGCGCAGGCACCTTCGCACCGCGATGCTGGGCGCCGACGTCGGAATTTCGGGAGCGAACTTCCTGCTCGCCGACACGGGCAGCGTCTGCACCGTCACGAACGAGGGCAATGCCGAACTGTCCCTTGTTCCGCCCCGGGTTCACATCGTGACGGCAGGGATCGAGAAACTGGTCCCCTCCATGCCCCATGCGGTTCACATGCTGCGATTGCTGGCCCGCTCCGCCACGGGGGCCGCACTCACCCAATACACGACCTTCTACACGGGCCCCAGGCGCCCCGGTGACCTGGACGGGCCCGAGGAAATGCACGTCGTGCTGGTCGACAACGGCCGCACACAGATGCGCGAGAACGGGCTTGCCGAGATGCTGCGCTGTATCCGGTGCGGCGCGTGCATGAACCATTGCGTGGTGTTCCGTCAGATCGGCGGGCATGCCTATGGCGGCACCTATCCGGGGCCCATGGGCGCGGTCCTGATCCCTGCCCTGGATGGCCTCTCGGCCAACCGCGACCTCGTTCACGCCTGCACGATGAACGGGAAATGCCAGGAGGTATGCCCGGTCACGATTCCGCTTCCCACCCTCTTGCGCGGGTGGCGGGAGAAGAGCTGGCGGGAGGGGCTCGAGCCGCAGACGGTGCGCCAGGGCATGGCTCTGTGGCGGTGGGGCGTGCAGCACCCCCGGCTCTATCGCATCGGCAGTGCGCTCGCGGTGCGCGCGATGCGCCTGCGCGCCCGGGCAGGCTGGATAGAGCGGCTACCGTTTGCCGGCGCCTGGACGCGGCATCGCAGCCTCCCCGCACCGGAAGGCAAGACCTTCATGGAGCAATATGCCCGGGGGAAGCGCCGATGAACGCCCGCGATGCTATCCTCGGACGGCTGCAGGACAGCGCCGCTGCCGATGCGATTGCGGCCGAAGCAGATGCGCTGCTGGCGGCTCCCGAGCGACCCTATGTGCCGCCCGAAGGGCGGCTCGACCGGTTCATAGCCCAGCTCGCACTTCCCGGCGTGGGAGCGTCGATGGAGGGGCTGACGGCCTGGTCTGAGGTGCCGGGGGCGGTCGCGCAATATCTCGCCGACCATGCACTCCCCCCTGCCCTTTATTGTCCCCCCGACCTACCGCTGGCTGGGCTCGAATGGGGTGACCTCTCCTTGAGCGATGCCTGTGCTGCCGACGAGCAGGTGGCAATCGCCCGCGCCCGGGCTGCGGTCGCGGAAACCGGGTCGCTGGTGTTCGAGACCGGGCCGGGATCGCCGATGCTCCCCAATTTCCTGACGCTCCATCAACTGGTGGTGGTCGAGGAAAGCACGATCGTCGCCTATCTGGAGGACATTCCGCGCGATCTCGCCGCAGTACGGGCGCATTATTGGGTCACCGGGGTATCCGGGACGACGGATATCGAAGGCGAGTATGTGCGCGGCGCGCACGGCCCGCGGTTCCTGCACGTGCTGCTCGTGTCGTAAAGCCCCCGGGCCCGACGGTGATTTGAGCGCCGAATGGCTCGGGCCGCTTCTTGAACGCCGCATTGGTTGACGCTATATAGCGTCACAAATACCGGCACGAGGAACGACACATGGGCCTGGCGCAATATGCAGATGGCGGCATCTTTGCCCCCAACAAGATCGCAAGCGCTTTCCATACGACAAGCGAGGAAGTCGCTCGCTCGGCGGGCCTCGGCCGCGATGCGGTCCAGCGGAAGGACCGCATCCGCTCGGACAAGACGCAACGGCGCCTGAGGGAACTCGTAGAGGTCATCAACAAGGTCCGCCCACGCTTCGGATCGGATCTGATGGCGTTCGCCTGGTATCGGTCAGAGCCCCTTCCCGGCTTTTCCGGCCACACGGCGATGCAACTTGTGCGCGACGGCCGGGCAGAGGAAGTGCTTGAGTATATCGACGCAGTCGATGCCGGCGTCCACGCCTGACGCCGGTTCATGGAGTATCGAGGCAAGCTCTTCCGGGCGCTGAACCCGGTCTACGCCCGCGAGCCGTTCTCAGGACGAGGGGCAAAGCTTTACGGAGGCCGCTTCAACCCCAAAGGGGTCAAGGCGCTCTACACCGCAACGTCCGTCCTGACGGCGATCCGGGAAGCCAACCAGGCAGGCGACCTCCAGCCGACCACCATCGTCTCGTACAACGCGAACATCGCGCGTGTATTCGACACCCGCGATCCCGCCGCGCTTGCCCCCTTCGACATGACCCAGGCCGGGCTGGCCGATGACCGCTGGCGCGACCAGATGCGAACCGACGGCAAATCGAGAACCCAGATCTTTGCCGAAGCGCTCATCGCGGTTGGCTACCAGGGGCTGCTCGTCCGTAGTTTTGTACGCGGTGCGAACGAAGGCGAACCCAACCTGGTGCTCTGGAAATGGGGGGCATCCGACCTCGAACTGATCGACGACGAAGGACGCCTGGAGTCCATCTGAGGCTACGCGCTTGCCAGGGAAGAGGGCCCTTTTCAGCGCGACGACGCCTCAAGCAGCGCGCTCGCGCCCTCGGTCCCGTGATTCCGGCAGCGACAGAGTGCCGTATGGATAGGCAGGAAGCCAACCAAGCCTTCGACTGGTGGAACACGCTCGTCGGAGCGCGCGGACTGCGCGGATACCATCAGGCGGGTTCAATGTTCGTTGCGTGGGCGGGACGATCAACAGGCCTCGTACGAGCGGGGATAAGCGTGGGTTCGGCCTCTGGGGGCTTCATCGTTGCCTATGTCACCCTGGTTCTTCTTGTGGTGCGGGGGGGCACGCGGATGGTCGCCAACATATCGGCGGGAATTATTCCGGATGCAGCGATGCTTTCAATCATAGGATCGTTGTTCCCCGGCCAAAGGTCCCCTTTCCGCTCTGTCCGCCGCTAAGCTGTCGGTCTCACCCCCCCCTCAATACCCGACGCCGGATGGTTATACGCGGGCACCAGCATAACGCTCTTAACGGGCTTCTGAGATTGCGCCTTATTGCGCTCGGGTGGGTGCCTCTGCGAGCGCCAGAGCGGCGAAGCCGGTCGCGGCGTCGGTCATAAAAAGGTAGGCGTCCGCGTTCGGTTCGCGCAACTTGTTGATTGATGTCGCGGGCATACCGCCATGGTCGGCGCTCTGATGCTCAACGAGCCACGCTCGCGCGTTTTTCACCGGCTTTGCGCTCGGTGGAAGACCCGCCTCTTGCAAGATCATGGCGATGATGGCGGTCGCGTAGCCGTCGCTTGCATCGGGCAAGGCGCTGCCATCGCGTCTCTGCCAGGAGGACAAGTTCTTTAGCGCCCAACCGCCATCCAGGCCCTGCGCCGTGCGCAGCGCGTCGGTCGTCGCTTTGCGCTGGGTTACGTCCAGGATGCCGGTGAGGTTGGCGTCAGCCCATAGGACAAGAGCCCGGGTGAAGAGCGAGGATTCGCCCGTGTAGGCGGTGCGCAGATAGGCTTTAAGCGCCTCCACATTGGCTGCGATCTCGGGTGACGCAGCATAGCCATCCGGCGCCCGAGCCACGGCGATGGCGGCGAGCGTAGCCCCCCAATAAGTGGCGGTTTCGGACTCATAGGGTTCGAGCTTGAACATCAGCCAAGCGAAGCCGCCCTTCAAGGTTCCAGTTTGCATCTGGAGCGGCCACATGTTCGCAAATGCCGTGCGGGTGACAGCGCTCATTTGACCGCCGCTCTCGTTATCGCGGGCGACCAGAAATAGCGCATTGAGCACTGCTTCAACGGCGCGGGACTCACTGCTCTTCGGCAGGCCAGACCGCTGATCGGGGTAAAAAGGCTCAACATCCCGCCACATCTGCACGCGCTTGACAATGTCCGCATACATCGCCTGCTCGGTGAGGGTCTGCGATCGTTCGCCCAGGCTCGCGCGTAATGCAGGTCGCGCCAATGCCACCGGCAGCGCGGTGTGGCAGGAAATGCAACGCGTATCATGGTCGCGTTGCGATTTGGGCCACTTGCGCCACCACTCGAGCCGCTGATCCAAATACCGGGCGGCCGCGGTAGCATCCCACTCCCGCTTCTTCTCGGAGGCGTAGCCTCGTCCAGCTATTGCGGAGACGAGGAGCCCTGCTGCGAACAGACAGGCGACTGGGGCGCGGCAGTTTTGCATCCTTAAAAGCTGGACGCTCCGCGAGTGACTGCAATGGGTCGAATGACGTAACATCTGCCAAAGCTACAGAACGGGGGCTTTCCTGCTCTGCTTGCGGATGAGCCGCCTGACAGCTTCCCATCTGTGGTCGCCCATTGGTTGCAAGCGGTATCTGGAAGTTGTGACGCGTAGTCGGATGCTGCCATCTGTCCGGCCTTTGATGCAGCGGTAAACTGCTGGCCCGTGTGGGAGTTCGCGGACCGGAACCACTTCACCCAAAGCGTGCTCATGGCACGGTGGAAAGCCCTGGTTCTTCCGGTCCCGTCTCGCCGACTGTTGCGCCATACCGTTCCTTCGAACGACTGCGCCCTCCGACGCCTCTGGTCCGCTCTGGCCTACGCCTCGGCTGCGACCGGAGCTCTGTAATCCTCCTGCTTCGCCCGCAACGCCCAGACGACGCGCGCCATCTTGTTGGCGAGTGCGACCGTCACCAGCATGCGTGGCTTTCGGGCAAGCATGCCTTCGAGCCAGGAACCCGCGGGTGCCCCGCGCTTGCTCGTCTGGAGCACGACCGCGCTGCTGCCGATGATGAGCAGGCGCCGCAGCGTGCGTTCTCCCCTCCGCGAAATCGCGCCCAGCTTCTGCTTGCCGCCGGTCGATGCCTGCTTGGGGACCAGCCCCAGCCAGGCAGCAAAGTCGCGGCCCTTCGCAAAAGTCTCGGCAGGAGGCGCTATCGCGGTGACCCGAAGCGGGTCGCACACGCTCACCGACGCCTAGAACGGCATTTTAGGAGGTTTCACGATCTGTTCCGTTCATGGGCGCGGCTCCAAGCGTGAGTGAGCTCCCGCGAGCTGGGGGCCGGACGCGTTCGCGGCTTGAACACTCGGCCAGAGCCGCACCTCCCCCTGTACTCAAGCGCACAGCAAGAGCGCAGCCCACAATCACCCGGAATCGGCCGGACGCGCCCCGTTTAACTGAGCGAGGCGCCTACCAGGGCGCCCGCGCCGTAGGTGACCGCAGCCGCCGCAAGGCCGATCGCAAGCTGTCGAATGGCCGAGAAAATTGCGCCACGCCCTGTAAACAAGCTGGTGCCCGCACCGATCACCGCCAGCGCGACCCCGCTCGCCACGACGCTTGCGATGAAGGCAGCCTTTCCCGACAGCAGGAGGAAAGGTGCGACCGGGACAATCGCACCGGCCGAGAAGAGGATGAACGACCAGGCAGCCGCTGCCCAAGCCGACCCTCCGAGGTCGTTCGGATCGATGCCCAGTTCCTCGCGCGCCAATGTGTCAAGCGCGCTATCCTTTTGGGCAAGCAGCCGTTCCGCCAGGGCTCGCGCCTGTGGCTCGGCGATACCCTTCGCCTGATAGATAAGGACGAGTTCCTCCTTCTCCTCTTCAGGCACCTCCCGCAGTTCTTGCGCCTCGGTTGCGATCTGGTCCTGATAGAGTTCTCGGGAGCTGGTGACGGAAAGCCATTCCCCCATCGCCATCGAGCAAGCCCCAGCAACAAGCCCGGCCATGCCGGTCAACACCAGCGCGCTCTGGTTCGTCGCAGCGCCTGCTACCCCCATGACGAGGCTGAGGTTGGAAACCAGACCGTCATTCGCGCCCAAGATGGCCGCGCGCAGCGTATTTCCCCCGCCCCGGTGTCTTCCCTCAAGAAGGGACAGGGTCGGTCCAGGCAGGCCGCCGCTTCCCGCTGCAGCGCGCATCAGCATCGCATGGGACCGTTCGTCTGCCGGAAGGCCGGCCGCCTTCGCCTCCGGCTGACGGTCATAGCCGGCGCTATCGTGTGTCTCGCTCGCCGCCAGCGCCGGCAGTACGAAGGATGGACCGAAGCGCTTGCCAAGGCCGGCAAGGATGCGCGCGCGCAGGGATGGATTTGGGGCGAAGGACTCGCCAGCATCGGCGAGGCGCTTCCGCCAGAACTCCCCGTGCGCCCGCTCTACCGCCGCGAGCTTCCCGAACACTTCCGCAAGCTTTGGGTCCTGCTCGCTTGCCGCCAACGCCTCATAGATCGACGCCCCGTCGACTTCGCTGCGCAAATTGGCCCGGTAGCGGCGCGTAGTATCGGAATCAGCCATGGGGGAACCCACCATCCTGTGAAGAGATCCAACGCCCCAGTTCGAAGGGTGTTGCTCACTGCTCCGGATGGACGGTCGAACAGGCTGACGCAGCGCTTTGTAAGCAACCTAGGTTGGTAGACTGGCGGGTTCGGCGTTTCTCATCGATCGAGCATGGCCTTGATTGTGCCTGCGGACCAGGCTGAAGCGCGTGGCGGGAGGTGGCCGGCCTCGGTGAGAAGCAGCGCCAAGCGCCGAAGGCTCGCATCTGGATTGGCGTTCCGGATCTCACGAAGGGCGATGCGTGCCGCATCCTTATCAGCGGCGCCGGGCATCGGAGCTCGATCTAGGACTGCCGGCGGGAGATCTCCGGCTTTGACCAAGCGCTTCACATGGGCCTTGAGGGTCTCGACAGCGATACCCCTCCCCTTTCCCCGGCCATGCTTCGCTTCCGAGCGAGCAAAGACTGTCGCTGCGACCCGGTTCCAAGGGGCATGCGGCCGCATGCGTCGAACGAGGTCGATCCATTCGACTGATGCTTCACGGGAACGCTGTAGGTAGGTGTCAGCCTGGCTGGCACGCATGCTCGCTATGGCAGTTGGGTCGTTGGCGCGCATCCTCGGGTTGCCGGCGACCTTGCCCTTCGACTTCGCAATCGCGAGACCGGCCTTGGTGCGCTCCCGGATCAGATGGCGCTCGAACTCAGCGAACGCCCCTAGGATCTGCATCATGAGGCGGCCTTGAGCGCTTCCGGTGTCGAATGGGTCCGCGAGCGATCTGAACGCGACCCCCCTACCCTCAAGGTCTTCGACGATGGATAGCAGGTGCATCAAGGATCGAGCGATCCGGTCCAGGCGGGCAACTACGAGTGTGTCGCCGCGCTTCAGCCGTCCGAGGCACCGCGCAAGCTCTGGGCGAGCGCGGTCGGCGCCAGAGGCGATATCTTGATAGACGATCTCGCAGCCGGCCGCTGTCAGCGCTTGGCGCTGCGAGGTTGTGTCCTGATCGTCGGTTGAGACGCGGGCGTAGCCGACGCGCACGATTAGGGCCGACCTATTTTCAGCAACGAGGGCGTAACGTCAGATCCATATGACCGACCATAACGTCCATTTCGGTCGCGTGTCTAGACAAGGTGGCCGCGTCCTGCGCCACGGCCACATCTCTTGAAAATCCGCGGATCGTGCTCCCGGAAGCTGCCAGGGCGCGGTCGTCCGTGGCGGTGGAATTGACGCCGGAGAGTCGACGGCCGATACTTGAAATCGGGGAAGCCGGACGCGGACTGAACATGCCCCGTTTCCGTCCGCTTAGAGTGGCCGGTTGGTACAAGGGAGGCAGCAGAGAGATGACGAACGCTGCTCTGATCGCCGGCGTCGAAGAGGCATCGCTGCTGATTGGTCGCCTGGATACGAGGGTTTCGGCCAGTCCATTGGCCGAGGCTTGGCAAGTCAGAGCGGCGATACAGGCGGGCGTCGCCTTGGCAGCTGTCGATGGGACGCCAACGCAAGAAGGCGATATTCTGAGCCTCATGACGGGGTCACCCCTCCCCTCCCCCAACAGCTACGCACCTGCTCGCACCGGTTTGCTGCATTGGCGTCGGTGCCTCGCTCGGGCCGAACTGGGAGATTTGGCCGCCCGCCTCGTCGGACGGAAGCCGTCGGCGACGCTGGCTGCGATCGAGCAGCAGGAGGATTGGGACGCAGAAGACGCTATGGGCAGCAGGGCCCGGCGTGCGCTTGCGGACCTCGCTCCCCTCTCTAGCATCGATGAAGATGCTGAGCGTGATGCCGCTCGCGCGCTAGCGGTCCTCAGAAGCATAGAACCCAAGGGATCTCGCCTGCTGGGGCTGGCCGCAGCACTGCGTGAGGCGATCACTACCGCGAGGGATCCTCGCAGGCTTCAGCGTACCTGGGATTTGCGGCGGATGGTTGAACGGCGGATCGACCAAGACGCCGAGCGAACCATCGCCGCCCTCCCCTCCCCTTCCCTGGACGGCGAGCAGTCAATCAGGCGCGCCGCGGCGGATCTGAAGGCGTCGATCGAGTGGGACCGGCCGGACGAGTTCGGCGCAGTGTTCGGTGTCGTCGCCGATCGGCTGCAGGATCTCGGCTTCACGCGATCGCGGCTGACCTGCCTCACCGGGGCAACGAAGAGATTGAGGATGGAGGGCCGGCTGGACGAGCGGGCCCAACTGGGGTTCTTACGGCGCCTGGCGCAAGAGGCGCGCAATGGCCTCGCCCTCCTCGACGGCCTCGAAACGGTCTTCCTCGAGTTCGCACGCAGTCCGGCCGTTGTTGCGGATGCTCGATCGGCCCTGCCCGAGATCGTGTACGCGCATCTCGTACTGCCGGCGGTCGACGCGAAGTGGCTCGAACTGTCGCTTGAGTTGCACGAGCGGGTGACGCGACGTTTTGTGAAGCGCCTGGTGGATGCAGGGCTTATCGCTCCGTGGGGAACCAGGAGGCATGTGCCGGTAAACGGAGCGCGAGCCCGAGAGTCGACGCTCAACGCCGCGGTCTCGTTCAACAGCCTCTATGAGCGCGCTCTCCGAACCCGCGGCGCGTCGGCTGGACGAGCGGCGGGCCTGGCGCTTGCGCCCGACGAGATGATCGGCCGAGCTCGTGATGAGTCCGTCTCCCAACCGATGGCTGTCGTGTTCAAGCGGTTCGAGGACGAGATGTTGGAGATCGACCGGGAATTCGGGCGTTTTTGGGAGCGAAAGGTGTCAAAAAGCGGCCCCCGGAAAGGCCCCTTAGAGCGCGATTTGAGCCCTTACGGACATGTCGAGGCACGGAAAGGGCTGCGAGCCCTCAGAGGGGCTTAAAACGGCGATTTTAGCGGTTTCACGATCTGTTCCGTTGCAGGGCCGCCCCAACCGGGGGTTGGCTCCCGAGCCCGGGCCGGATCCTTTCTCGGGTTGAACACTGCTCATGTCGCCCTCCTATCAACAACCGCGGGCAAGAGCGCAGGCCATGATCCCCATGATCGACGAACGGCCCCGTCAGGTGAGCTTGGTGCCGACGAGCGTGCCTGCGGCGTAGGCGACCGCTGCGGCGGTACGGCTGGTAGCGAGTGGTCGCAGCGTCGAAAAACGTCTGGCCGACCCGTGGAGTAGTGTGGCTGTACGCTAAGCGGCGGAAGCTAACCGGGCAGCAGAGCTGCCCGGTCCCGTCTGCTTCTCGCCCCGAGTCCCGCTAAGGGCTCCGCTATGACTTGGGCAACAGAGCGCCAATGCACTTGAGGATTTCGTCGCGGCTGGCGTCTGCCTTGGGAAGAATCTTGATGGTGATCGCCCCTGCCCTGCCCCTGCTGTACCGTAGGATCGGCTTGCCACGGGCTCCCAATACTTCCTGCTCAGCCGCCCGCGGAGTCTCCTTCTCGATGGTAGCGGCGATTAAGCGTTTTGCAACGAGAGCGCCAGCGAGCTTCGTACCCGTAGCACGGCGCTCCTCCTCGATCTTCTCCGCTTCAGAACGCATAAGTTCAAATGCACGGGCGTCATTGGTAAGCGGCTTGATGTCGCGGCAGATCCGAATAGTGATATCGTGCGTATCCGAAAATGCAGCAACGATCTCATCCGGGAGACGAGCGACATCCAGGAGCCGGCTGAGCCACGAACGCGAGATGTTGAGATGCTCTGCCATCTGCGACTGGTTGCCGTCGTAGAACTCCATCAGTGCGCCCGCGTACTCCTTAGCACGCTCCCAATCCGAGATGTCCTTCCGGGCCCGGTTCTCGATGTCGGAGATCCGAAAAGCTTCCTCGTCTGTGACATGCTGAACCGTGACGAGGTACTCGAACTCCGGGTGGTGGTTGGCGCGAAGCCACTCCACGGTCCACCAGCGCCGAACGCCAGCAATGATCTCGAAGTCGTGATCGGGATCGTCCCTCAAACGGCGAACGATCGCGGGAATGCGCTGCTTCTTCGCGGACAGAAACGCGTCGATGAGATCTCGGCAAGTCTCCTCCGTCAGATGATCCAGATCCCGGTTGTGCAGACGCCACGGCCGGCAGCGAGCAGGGTCAACCCACTCGGTTCGGTCGGTCACCGCCTTACCCGTGGCGATGCGGGCGAGGGTCTGGCTGCGGCTTGCCATGATACCCTCGGAGGGACTCAACTTATCGAGTTCACTCTCATCATCGAGGTTATTGGTGAACATCGAGCCAAAGCCCTTGTTGCCAATGCTCATCGCAGCATTCCTTCTATCGTGAGGCGCCCTGCATCTGGCGCTGTGATCATCTGGGCGGCGGTCGATCGCCGATCTAGGTGAGTATCTGTGGGCCTTCGGGAGGCATGGATCGCGAATGCCGGTGGGCAAAAGCCTGGGGTGTGACTTCGGACGAGCGTCCCGATCTGGAGCTCAGAACGCGATGTTGCCACGTGGCAACAAAGCCTCAAACCAGGCAATTTCGGCGCGCGAACCCCGCTTGTTGCCACGTGGCAACAAACCCCGAAATGAGTGGCCTTCGGTCCGTCGCGGGAGATTGTTGCCACGTGGCAACAAAGCGCCGAACCTGCCAGTCTGGGAGTTCCCCCGCGCTTGTTGCGACGTGGCAACAAGGAGGGAATCTCCCCGAAATCTGCGAGGAAGCCGATCAAGGCCGCCTCCCGCCCCTGCTGCTAGTCCAAGTCTCAAGGACGTCATTTTCGACTTCTCTGCACACTTCGACGAGGTGCTTCATGCAACGGTTATAAACCTCGTGGGAAGTGACGGGCTTTTCCAGTTCGAATACCGTTTTCATTCTGGAACTCGCGTTGTCGATTTCCGCGCTCGTCACCATCACGGAGGACGACATGGATCCACCGAAAACCTGACGCATCATCGAAAGAATCTCTCGGTGCATCGACTTGCTGTCGTCTACGCGGCTGCCGACCAGTCGGATGAAGTTGTACGCAGGGCGGCCGCGTCCGCCGAGCTCCTCAAGCTGCTTCATCGTCGTGTTCGCCATATCGATGAACGACACCGTCGAAGCGAAGTCTACCAGGCTCGGTGGAACTGGGATCACCATCGCATTCGCAGCCTGGAGTACAGCCATCGAGACCATGCCAAGGGCGGGCGGTGGGTCCATGATGACCACGTCGTAATCATCAACCACAGTTTCGATCGCGTCGCTGATGAGGTCGATAATCGCCGCGCTCTGGGTGCGTGCCAGATAGCCGGCGATTTCATATTCCAGATTGTAGAGGCGCAGATTGGCGGGGATCAGATCCAGGCCATGAAAATGCGTCTTCCGGATGATCTTCTTAAGCCCGAGCAGCTCGGGGTTGTGGAAATGCCCATACAAGGTGTCGTCTTCCCCGAGGTCGACATCAGGCCGGTAGCCGAACATCATCGTCGACGATGCCTGGCTGTCGCAGTCGATGAAGAGCACCCGATATCCTTGAATCGCGAAATGCTGCGCCAGGTGCAGCGCGATGGTCGATTTGCCGACGCCTCCCTTGAAGTTGCAGACCGAGATGACGGCCGCGGGGTCCTCGGGTTGGCGCCAGGGGCGCGTGCCGAAGACCTCGCGCATGTTATCGAGCTCCTCGAGATTATACTGTACCCGATGGCCTGACGCGGTGCGGCCACGAGCGGGCAACCGGCCATCGCGTTCTGCTTCACGGATTGCGGAAGAAGTCCGCCCCACAAGCTTCGCTGCCTTGGAGATAGGGAAGGTGGGTCCCCGCTTTTGCCCGGTCTCGGGATCGAGTGCGCTGTCCCGGATCCGCTTCAGGATGGTAAGCGATTTTCGGTGAAGGACGTCAAGGCCGCCATCGAGCAGGTCGTCAGCAGGCGAATGCGAGGGTTCGGTTGCCATTTTGTCCGCTTTTGAATGTTTGAGGCCTGACGTTAGCGCTCTTGGAAGTTGTGAGCAACGATGCCCCTGTGAGAGTTACAAACGGACCGATGATGTCCGAGCCCTTTCGATCTCCGGGCGGGCCGCCGAGGGGGGCAGGGGGGACGCCTCGTTCTGACCGATGATCTTCGAGCCGTCTGGTTTGGGAAGCATGGATCGGACTCGGCCAAATCACAGGCAGTGACATTCCGACCGATGATCTCGGTGCAGTTTGCGCGAGCCAAGTGGGCAAAACCGATGATCTCGGTGCCATTTTACGTGGGAGAGGCCGTCTGATGTCACCCCGAGCTGCGGAAGCGGTACGAACAAGGTCGCTTGAGCCGCCTCAAGCGCTCTGACCGATGATCTGGGTGCCGTTGCAGCGAACGCACGCCCCGGGTGCCCACAACCAACGGCGAAGGCCGAGGCCACGCGCGGTAGGTCAAAATCAGCAAAAACCCAGATGCAAACTCGAGCATCGCGCGGTAAAACCGATGAAGTCGGTGCCTTCAGATGATCTTGGTGCGGTCTGCCGATGAAGTCGGTGCGCGACGACCGATGATCTCAGTGCACAGACCTATAATTAGAATCCCTATATCAAAAACCGATTCGGAAATCGGCTTGAGCTTTGGCTTGAATTGGGAAGGCGAAGGCGTGAAACCCGGCTACCGCACCGAGATCATCGGTGTTTTTGGAACTTTCGCGGCTCGTTTCGTCGTAAAACTGCCAACCCGGTTGATTTGAGGCGCGAAACCTGTTGAACCTTCCCCCAGGGTCAGACCGACGAATCGGGAAGGGGACAGATGACGGGGGAACATAGGCCAATCGGTCACCAATATGCCCTCGCCATGCTCGACGGCGGCGTGGATCGCGTGCGGGAACTTGCCGCATCGGCGGGTTCGAAGGTCACGGCCGACGTGTTCCTCCGGGTTCAGGACGAGGAACCGGTGCCGGCATTTCTGCACTCGGCCCTGTGTGCGATGTCGCTGCCGACCAAGCAGCCAGAGGACGACACGCAGCCGATCGTTCGCGAGGATGGCAAATACGCGCTGGCGATCAATCCGCGTCCGGTGCTCCAGAACATCAATGGCAAGTCTGTGATGCGGAGCCTGGGCGTACCCTATGGCTCCTATCCGCGCGTCGCGCTGATCTATCTGCTTTCCCAGGCCGTGCTGAATAAATCGCGCGACGTGTATCTGGGCCGGAACTTCACAGAGTGGATGCGGCGTCTAGGCTACCAGACAGTGTCGTACGGTCCACGCGGTTCCGCGAACCGCATGAGAGAGCAAGTCGACCGCTTGCTGGCTTGTGAATGGCAGATCCGGTGGGACGAAAGCGACGCCGCCGACAGCGCGTTCGCGGTGCGCGATGTGAAGCTGTCCAACGAGTACGCCGGCTCGCTAAGCAAGAACGGCTCGTTTGCGCGTGAAATCCGGCTGTCGGAAGCATTTTACAGCCATCTGATCGACCATGCCGTGCCGCTGAATGAAGTTGCGATCCGGGAACTGAAGACCACGCCGACAGCACTCGATCTATATACCTACCTGGCATATCGTCTTCCTCGCATCACGGAAGAAAAGGGTCAGGTGATCTCTTGGGATCAGCTTGCCAAGCATCTCGGCAACGCGGCGGACAGCAAGCGCCTGCGCCAGACGGTGCGTGAGACGATGCAGCTCGTATCGGCGGTATATCCGACGGCGAACGTCGACATGTCCGGGCGAAAGGTCGTGCTGCATCCTTCCCCGGCGCCGATGGAGCGCAAGCTGGTCGGGCCGCACCTCCGCCTCGTAGGGGCGAGTACGGAAAAGGCACCGAGATCATCGGTCATCAGGAAGGAACGAGTCCGGAAAAATCCGGGGGAGGGGGCAGAGCCGCTTCTGGCATTCCCTGAGGGGTCCTTGTCCTATGGCGAGCGCGAAAAGGCGTTCAGGGCTATCGGGCTGAGCAAGGGCCATCCGTGGTCGGTGGACGAAATGGCGAACGCGTTTCGCAAGGGGTTCCCGGGCTACAAGCGCCCGCGGGCTGAGGCCGAGTGGCTGCGTGTATGGGAAGCTTTTGTCATCAGCTATGCGGAGCGTCGGGCAAATCGGTCGGAGGATTGACCGATGATCTCGGTGCCGTCTGGGCCTCAGCCGCGAGACCTGTGAGCAGGCACTCATACGTGGGCGTGCCCAGTCCAAGCTTTTGCAACAGATCGCTTCCTCATGCCGCTGCTGCCGTAGATATGAGCGGCTCATCACCAGCAGCTGGAGCTGCAAGGCAGCATTCGCAGCCGCAGTCAGGTTCCGCTCGAAGGCGTTGCGCACCGCGCCGAAGATGACGGTGACAAGCGTCAGGTTTACGCCCTGGATGTCAGCGAACGATGCGTCGACTGCGCGGGCGAGCATGGCGGCGGTTGCCGCATCAACGCGCCCGGCGAACGCCTCGATCAGCGCCGCATTGTCGAGCTCCACGACCGAGCGGTAGAGCGCATGAGTCAGGTCAGGCCGCTCAGTGTTGGCCTGCCAGTAGGTGAGTGTCAGGAGTGACGAGCTGGGATGATCTTCTCTTCTACACTGGTCATAGTGGAGAGATCGACGATCTCGACATGAGTGGCGCTATGAGTAGCCGCTGTCGTCCACCCGGCAGTGCGACCTCGCTTGCTCCACGGTGTCGAAGCACTCTACGAAGTCGTTCCAGCCGCCCGATGTTTCATATTCCCGATAGGCGAACAATGCGAAGCGCCGGTAAGCCGGCTCCTTGGGACCGAAGAGTTCAAGCATACCGTCGGCGAAGGCTTCGTACTGGTCGCGGAAGGAGGCGGACGCCGTCTTCTGCCCGTCGACATAACGAACCTCGAGGTCCGTCCACTCGCTGTCATCTTCGTGAATGGCTCCGCGCAGGGTCAGGTATGAGATTTCAAGCTCGTGGATGTTGAGCTCGGTTCCCTGCACGGCGAGACCCAGATCGCGCAGCATGCGAAGGATGCGCACAGCGAGTATTGGACGGTCGTCGTCGACAGTGGCGATCAGTAACTGTTCGCCGAGGGGCCGATCATCTTCTCCAGACCTAGAGGCATGGATCATGAACTCGAAATCATCAGGGTTCTTGGACTTGCTTATAACCGCGTGCGCGAAGCCGTACGTTTCCATTTTTCATCCTTTGATCGAGCCGTCTCGGAGCTTCGCTGCCCGGTGTGCTTGATCGTCAGGAGATTTGCTATCGGGCGTGCCCGACGATCACCTCCAGCCGATCATCGCCGATAATGGTAGGGGCGGTACTCCCGCAACGCGGTGAGTTCGGTTTTGGGCAAGCGAAGCGCACCGAGATCATCGGTCTGGGCTTGCGGTAGCGGCGCCGAGCTACCGGGGCTGGATCGTTTGGCCCGCACCGCACCGCCGTAGGGCTCGAGGTGCCTTCTCTACAGACCCGAGATCATCGGTTCGGGATGGTCGCTCTCCCCGAGCGGGATCGTCCTGGTCGTGCTCGGGATAGTGTCCATCGCCTCCAGTGCCTCGGCAGCGAACTCGGCCGGGCCCACAGTCGGAGCTACCAAGTCTCGAGTAATCCATCGCTCGCGCGACGTTCGACGGTGAGGTCCAAATCGTGGGAGATGAATGCCAGGCGGCTCTCGCCGGAAGTCAGGACTTAGTGAGCTGCTGCCGGTTCCGTGGACACCGAGATAAGGTGTTTTTGGAACCGGAGGATGGAGATGCAACGACGGAAGTTCAGCCGCGAGTTCAAGCTCGAGGCAGTGAAGCTCGTGCGGGAACGCGGAGTATCGGTATCGCAAGCGGCTCGCGATCTGGACTTGCACGAGAACGTGCTGCGCAAGTGGGTGCGCGAACAGACGGCTGACCCGGGATGGGCGTTTTCCCGGACACGGGGTGCTGAAGCCCGAGCAGCAGGAGATTGAGCGGCTCCGCCGCGAGTTGGCTAGGCCCTGTTGACATAGTCGGTTATCCAAAGCTTGGCGGCGGCGAGCGAGAGGAAGCCGAGAAACGACGTGGCGGTTTTGTCGTAACGCGTTGCGATGCGTCGGGACTGCTTAAGGCGGTTGAAGAGATGCTCGACGTGGTTGCGGTCCCTGTAGCGCCGGAAGTCGCAGGCGGACGGCTCACGGCGGTTCGCCTTGGGTGGGATAATTGGCAGGATACCGCGGCAGAGTAGATCTTCGCGCACGGCATCACCGTC
>NZ_JASNVZ010000008.1:0-161480 GCF_049311085.1 Sphingomonas sp. 3-13AW
TGGCCGCCGGCGTGCCATGGCGCAGCGCCAGCTGTCGCCACCGGATCGCGCTCGCCGCGCTGACCCCGAACCGCTCGGCCGCCCGCCGGCACGACACCCCACCTTCAACGGCGGCGACCACACGGTCTCGCAGATCACGCGACAAGGCTCGACCCATCCATCCCGGCCTCCCTTGCCGGCAGGGATCGTGAATCAGAAAACCACGGCCATGTGAATCCCTCTCGATTCAGCTCGCTCGAAAACCGCTCTAGTTCGGCTGTTCGAGATCCAATGACCCGGCATGCCAATCGGCGTGCCGGGTCATTGCTTTTCATGCTGTCGCCGAACTTTTGATAAAACGTCGCTCTGTTCTGCCGAGCGAAAGTCCTAGGCTAGGAGTGGCGCGGCGAAACCGCGCGCCGGGGCGGGTGTTCGGCGGTGCGAACGGTTAGCCCGAGATACGCAGTCGCGGCCTCCCCGGAGCAGCCTTCGGCTGGTCCGGCCAGATGCCGCGGGAATCATGGACGCTCTTGTCGGCACGCTCGTCGAGGGGCACAGAGCGGAAGATGTCGTGGTCGACCAGCACGACAAAGGCGGGGCAGGTCTCCAGCGCGGTGTCCAGGTCGATGAGCTGGGCGCCGGTGCCCTCAAACGCCTCCGGCAGTCTGGCCGCATACGGCTCCACGATCCGCACGCGCGAACCGAAGCGCTCGGCCATGTGGAGTGCAACCTTGAGGGCCGGGCTCTCGCGGAAATCGTCGATGTTCGCCTTGAACGCCAGACCCAGGCACGCAATCGGAGCGCCCGGCACCGCGTTCGCGAGCGCCTCGGCCTGCGCAATGGTGTGCTCGATCTTGGCGTCGTTGACCTCGCGCGCCGTGCGGATCAACTGCGTGTTTTCCGGATCGGCATGGACCAGGAACCACGGGTCGACCGCGATGCAGTGACCGCCGACCCCAGGGCCCGGAGACAGGATGTTCACCCGCGGGTGTCGGTTGGCCAGGCGGATCACCTCCCACACGTCGATCCCCATCGTGTCGGCGACGACCGACAGTTCGTTGGCGAAGGCGATGTTGACGTCGCGAAACGCGTTCTCCGTCAGCTTGGTCATCTCGGCCGCGCGCGCGGTCGTGGTGACGCAGGCGCCTCTCACGAAGCGGCGGTAGAAGTGGAGTGCCTTGCGGGCGCAGCGCGGGGTGATGCCGCCGATCACGCGGTCATTGTCGATCAGTTCGACCAGGATGCGGCCGGGCAGCACGCGCTCCGGGCAATAGGCAATGGCGAGGTCGGCCGTGCCGGTGCAGTGGCCCGGCACGGCCAGGTCCGGACGGCGCTCGGCGATCAGCGCCGCGACCTTCTCGGTCGTCCCGATCGGGGAGGTGGATTCGAGGATGACGGTGTCCCCAGGCTTCAGCACGCCGGCGATGACCGCCGCCGCTTCCAGCACATAGGTGATGTCCGGGGCGTGGTTGGGGCCAAAGGGCGTCGGCACGGCGATCACGAACACGTCGGCCGGCTCGACTTCGGTCGACGCGCGCAACAGGCCGCGGGCGACCACGCCGGAGACCAGGCCATCGAGGTCGATTTCCTCGATGTGGACCTTCCCCGAGTTCACCGTCTCCACCACCGCGGGGTCGACGTCGATCCCGAGAACTGTGGCGCCGGAGCGGGCGATCACTGCGGCGGTGGGCAGGCCGATATAGCCCAGCCCCAACATGCAAACCTTCAGTTCAGTGTCCGAAATCACGTGCCACGATCTCCGCGATCCTTGCCGATGCCCGGCCATCGCCGAACGGGTTATGCGCGCGGGCCATGGCCGCATAGGCTTGCTGATCGTCCAGCAGTTCGGAAATTCCCGAAACGATACGGTCTTCGTGGGGGCCGACCAGTCGCGCGGTGCCGGCGACGACGCCCTCCGGACGCTCGGTGGTTTCGCGCATCACCAGCACCGGCTTGCCCAGCGCGGGTGCTTCCTCCTGCACCCCGCCGGAATCGGTCAAGACGATGTGGGCGAGTTCCAGGGCGCGGATGAAGTTCGGGTAATCCAGGGGCTCGATGCGCGCCACATTCGGCCGATCCCCCAACACCGCGTCCATTGCGGCAACGACATTGGGGTTCGGATGGACAGGGAAGATCACCGCGACATCGGGCCGATCGGCGATCCGGCCGACCGCGCGGGCGATCGCTGCCATGCCGTCGCCGAAGTTCTCCCGGCGGTGGGTGGTGACCAGGACGATCCGCTTTCCGGCGTATCGTTTCCCCAAGGGCGCGATCCCGGCGGCGAGGGTGGGATCGCCTGCGATCCGGTCTCGCGTGGCGTGGAGCGCGTCGATCACCGTGTTACCGGTCACGTGGATGGAGGCAGGCGCGATGTTCTCGGCCCGCAGCGCCGCGGCGGCGGTCTCCGTGGGGGCGAAATGCAGGTCCGCGATCGGTGCGACGATCCGCCGGTTCACCTCCTCGGGCCAGGGCTGATAGATGTTGCCCGAGCGGAGCCCGGCCTCGACATGGGCGACCGGGATCTGGCGGTAATAGGCGGCCAACGCCCCCACCATCGCGGTTGCGGTGTCGCCCTGCACGACCACCCGGTCGGGCTTCTCCCGGTCCATCACCTCGCCGAGCGCCAGCAGCAGCCGCGCCGTCAGCCGGTCGAGCGACTGGCCCGGCTCCATCAGGTCGAGGTCGATGTCGGGCACCACCCCCGCGATCGACAGCACCTGATCGAGCAGCCCGCGATGTTGCGCGGTGACGCAACTGCGCACCTCCAGTTGCGGGCGTGCCGAAAGGGCTTGCAGGACAGGAAAGAGCTTGATCGCCTCAGGCCGTGTACCGAATACGACCAGAATACGTCGGCTTGGGAGCGTAACCATGGCCGCCTTCTATCGCGGATACACCGGGAGTGCTAATTCCCGTGTGGCTAAGGAGCTGGGGGGCGCAGCAACCATCGGCCGTTCAGCTGCAAATCAATCATAGGGAGCGAGCATGACAATCAAGCCACTTCGCAAGGCAGTGTTTCCGGTCGGGGGTCTCGGCACCCGCTTTCTGCCGGCGACCAAGGCCATGCCGAAGGAAATGCTTCCCGTCGTGGACCGCCCGCTGATCCAATATGCGGTGGAAGAAGCGATCGAGGCCGGCATCGAGCAGATGATCTTCGTCACCGGCCGCGGCAAGTCTGCGATCGAGGACCATTTCGACATCGCCTATGAGCTGGAAGCGACCATGTCCGCGCGCGGCAAGTCGCTCCAGGTGCTCGATGCGACCCGGCTGAAGCCCGGCCGCGTCGCCTATGTCCGCCAGCAGGAGCCGATGGGCCTCGGCCATGCGGTCTGGTGCGCGCGCGACATCGTCGGGGACGAGCCGTTCGCGGTGCTGCTCGCCGATGACTTCATGGTGGGCCAGCCGGGCTGCCTGAAGCAGATGGTCGAAGCCTATAACAAGGTCGGCGGCAATCTGCTCTGCGCGCAGGAAGTGGCCGACGACCAGACCGACAAATATGGCGTCATCACCCCCGGCTCGCGGGACGGAACGCTTACCGAGGTGAAGGGCCTGGTCGAGAAGCCCAAGGCGGGCACCGCGCCTTCGAACCTGGCGGTGATCGGCCGCTACGTGCTTCAGCCCGAAGTGATGCGCATCCTGGAAACCCAGGAGAAGGGTGCGGGCGGTGAGATCCAGCTTACCGACGCAATGGCGCAGATGATCGGCAACCAGCCGTTCCACGGCGTGACTTTCCAGGGCGTCCGCTATGACTGCGGCGACAAGGCGGGCTTCCTCCAGGCCAATCTGGCGACGGCGCTGTCGCGGGACGACGTGGGACCGGCAGTTCGCGCCTTCGCCAAGGATCTGCTCGCCTGATCGAACCGACCCGGCCGGCGTGCCGGGCCGCCTAGAACGCCAGCAGGCGATCATCGCCAAGGGTCGCCAGCACGCTGACCAACCCGCCGGCCTCGGTGCCGGCGGGAAGGGCGTGTAGTTCCAGGCCCGCGAGCGCGAGGCCGGACTGGCAGACGACCAGCTGCACGCCGCTTTCCTGTGCGATCGCCAGCAGCTCGGACTCGTCCGGCAACCCGGCGGCATGCAGGCGCGCGGCGTCGGGATCGTCGGAGCGTTCCAGTAGCGCCACCGCTTCCTCCTGCAGGAACACGCGCGCCGACGACCCGAGGGCAGCGGCCGCCGCGGCGGTGGAAAGGGCGGCGCGAAAGCGCGCGGGATCGGCAGTGGCGACCAGGATCGTCAGCCCCCGCATGCGGGGCACCCGGGATCCTTTGGAAGCACAAGAGTCCGGAAACGCAGCGCCAAGGTGTCGATCAGCAGCAGCTTGCCCGCGCTATCCTCGCCAAAGCCGGTGATGGCACGGATCGCTTCCAGCGCTGCCAGGCTGCCGACGACCCCGGTGAGCGCCCCCAGGACACCCGTGTCGGCACAGCTGCGGTCCGGGCGCTCCGGGTCGTGCCCGACGAAGCAGCGGTAGCAGGGTTTGTCCGGCTCCCACCCACGAAAGACGCCCAACTGCCCCTCGAACTCTCCGACCGAGGCCGCCACCAAGGGAACGCGCTCCGCCGTCGCTGCGTCGGCGACGGCAAGGCGCGTCGCGAAATTGTCGGTGCCGTCGACGACGACGTCAGCGCCGGCGATCAGCCTTGCCGCGCTGCCTGCGTCCACGCGGATCTGGTGAACGGTGACGGCAACATGCGGGTTCAGGCGGGCGATTGCTTCCTGCGCGACCTCAGCCTTGGGCCGGCCAACGTCGGCGGTGCCGAACAGGGTCTGACGTTGCAGGTTGGAAAGGTCGACCTGGTCGTCGTCGATCACGCTGAGCGTCCCGACCCCTGCCGCGGCGAGGTACTGGATGACCGGGGACCCGATGCCTCCGGCTCCGACCACGACGACATGCGCGGCGGCCAAACGAGCCTGCCCGGTGCCGCCGACTTCCCTCAGCACGATGTGGCGCGCGTAGCGCTCCAGCTCCGCGTCCGACAGCGTCATTCGGGCAGGTCGAAGGTCATGCTGACGCGGTACCAGGTTCCCTCGACCGCAAAGCGGGGATTGAGGTTGCCGCGCGCGAAGCCGAGCACCAGTCCGGCCGCATATTGCTCCACCGTCGGGCAATTGATCGCCCGGGGAATGGTCGCGCGCACGCTGGCGCCGGCGCCGACCAGGACGGCTACGTCGGTGTGGACCCGGCGCTTCCCCGCCACCGGGGCAGGGGCCGTGCAGCGGCCCTCGTGCATCTCTCCGCTGACGAACTCCACCATCTGGGGAGTGACCTCGGGCTGCACGCGATAGGGCAGCGCGTCGAGTGCCTCCCAATTGATCGGGGATGTCCGCCGCCGGTCCGGTTCCGCCGGTGCAGACACTGCCGCCGCAACCTGTGCGGCGAGCGCCACCAGCAGCACGGCAGGCAAGCCGGTCATCGTCCCGTGGATCCGAAGCCGCCGTCGCCACGCGCCGTCTCATCGAGGCTTGTCACCTCCGAGAGCGTGGCGTGGAGCACCGGTGCAGGTACGAGCTGGGCGATGCGCTCACCACGACGCACCGCAAACGGTTCCTGGCCGAGGTTGGCGAGGATCACCTTCACCTCGCCACGATAATCGCTGTCGATCGTGCCGGGGGTGTTGAGACAGGTGATGCCGTGCTTGAGCGCCAGGCCCGAGCGCGGACGAACCTGCACTTCATAGCCTTCCGGAATCGCGAGCGCGAAGCCGGTCGCAACCGCATGGCGCGCGCCGGGGGCGAGGATGCAATCCTCCGCAGCGACGACGTCCATGCCCGCGGCACCAGCGGTGGCATAGGCGGGGAGCGGCAAATCACGGCCATGTTCCAGCCGAAGTACCGCGATGCGAACAGGACCGCCGCTCATCGGGGTGCCTGCAGTGCGGCGAGCATCCGGGTGGTTGCGGAGAGCACTTCAGGATCGGTCAGGATGTCATTTCCCTTCCCTGGCAACACGCGGAAATCCGTGGCGATGCCGCGCAGCGCCAGCGCTTCGGCATAGCCGCGCGAGAATTTGGGGGGCGTGATCGGGTCGTTCGCGCCGACCAGCAGCGCCGCCTTTGTCTCCGAACGGACGCCGCCTACGGTCATCAGCGGATCGAGGCTGTTGGCCGCGGGCTTGAACGTGCCGCGCGGCATCCGCTTTTCCATGTGCTTGCGCCATTCGGGCAGCATGCAGGGACAGGCGGCCAGCACCAGTCCATCGACGAGCTTTGGCCGAAGCCCCGCAAGATTGGCAGCCAGGGCCGCGCCGCCGCCGTCGCCGACGAGGACGGTCGGCACACCCGGATAGCGCTTGCTTCGCGCCTCGATATAGTCGGCCAGGCGGTTGATGCGTTCACGCGTGAACCCGCGGCTTTCGGCGTCGCCGATGCTCTCCGACTGGGTCAGGGCGATGACACGCGCCCCGGGTGACGCCTGCGCCAGCTCGCGGGCGAAGCGGTCGCTCTCCTCCGCCTGCGCTCCGGTCCGGTCGCGATGAAGGACATAGACCAGCGCCTTGACCGAACGGCGGCCGCTGGCACCGAATGCCTGCTCCTGTACGCCCGCGTCGGCCGCCGTGATGGAGGCAGATCGCGTGCCATCACCGGCGCCGCTGCCGGCGCATCCCGCCAGCCCCAGACCCAGCGCTACGGAGAGCAGCCTATGCCAGCGCATGCGCAATTCTCTCGGCCAGCCGCTGTGCCACCACTTCCTTGTCCATTCTCTCCCAACTTTCTACGCCGTTTGCCGTCACCAGGTGGACCGCGTTGGCAGTCCCGCCCATCACGTCTCCCGACACGTCGTTGGCGACAATCCAGTCTGCGCCCTTGCGTGCACGCTTCTCGGCGGCATGCGCAAGGACGTCATGCGTTTCGGCTGCAAAGCCGATGAGCAGCCCCGGGCGGCGCGGTCCGTGGCCCAGGGTCGCGAGGATGTCGGGGTTGGGAACCAGCTCCAGCCGGCTCTCCATGTCGCCCTTTGCCAGCTTGCGCGGCGCGGCATTCACGCGCCAGTCCGCGACCGCCGCCACCATCACCGCGGCGTCGGCGGGAAGGGCTGCCTCGACGGCGTCCGCCATCTGCTGCGCGCTCTCCACGTCGACCCGAGTCACGCCCTGCGGCGTAGGGAGGGCAGTCGGCCCGGATACCAGCGTAACCCGCGCGCCGAGTTTTGCCAGGGCGCCGGCGATGGCATAGCCCTGGCGACCCGAGGATCGATTGGCGATGTAGCGCACCGGGTCGATCGCCTCCTGCGTCGGGCCGGCAGTCACCAGCACGTGGCGGCCCGCCAGAAGCGCCGGCTCCGGCTCTGGCGCGAGCGCGCGCTCGATGGCGGCAAGAATGGCCGCCGGTTCGGGTAGCCGGCCCGGACCATATTCCCCGCACGCCATGGCGCCTTCGTCCGGCTCCAACACTGTCACGCCGTCGCGCCGGAGCTGGGCCACGTTGCGGGTCGTTGCGGCGTGCTGCCACATGCGCACGTTCATCGCGGGCGCGGCGAGGACCGGCTTGTCGGTCGCAAGCAGCAGCGTCGTCGCGAGATCGTCGGCCATTCCCGCTGCCATCTTCGCCAGCAGGTCCGCGGTGGCGGGGGCCACGACCACCAGGTCCGCCTCCCGGCTGAGCTGGATGTGCCCCATCTCCGCCTCATCCTTGAGGTCCCACAGGCTGGTGTGGACCGGCGCTTCGGAGAGGGCGGCCAGCGTCATCGGGGTCACGAAATGGGCGCCGCCATCGGTCAGCACGCAGCGCACCGCGATGCCCGCCTTGCGGCACAGGCGAATCAGCTCGCACGCCTTGTAGGCCGCGATGCCGCCGCCGACGATCAGCAGGATGCGCTTCATCGCGTGACCCTCTGCACCCGAACCCGCCGCCTGTCGAGCAGCGCACGGACCAGGTCGCGCAACCCGTCGGGTACAAAGGCGAGCCCGACCAGAAGCAGCGGCGACACCAGGAACACCCAGTAGAAGCTGTCGGCCCGGGCAAACACGGCGATCGCGGCGGCATAGATAGCGAGCGTCACCGTCACTCGCAGTGCCACCGGATCATCCCACATCGCCCAGCCAAAAAGTGCGAGCGCCACCAACAGCGCCCCCAAGGCAGGAGGCAGCAGGTGGAGCGCGGTCGCGGTCATCGCGGCACGCACGAAAAAGCCGAAGCCGTGGAGGCCCGCGACGTCGGAGGTTGTGGGATCGAGCGGACCGACCACCTGCGCCACGGCCTGCGCATGAAAAACGAGGACCAGCGCGAGCACAGCCAGCCCTGCGACCCAGCCCAGCGCCTCGCGACGGCGCCCTTCCGCAAAGGCAAGCAGTCCCATGGCGATTGCATAGAATGCGGCGGTCTCGCGGATCAGCATGGCGATAGTGGCGATGGCGACCGCCTCCACCCATCGGTCCTCGCGCCGGACGGCGAGGGAGAGCGCGACGAGCAATCCCGCCCAGCTTTCGCCGAACAGCGCGACGTCGGGTGCGAGCAGGGCAAGGACGCCCGCCGCCAGCAGAAGCATGCCCGCCAGCACTGGGAGCGGTCGCGCAAGCGCTACCCGCAACCGACGCCACCACGCATAGAGCGTGGCCGCAGCCAGCAGCAGGAGCATCAGGGTCGGAAGGCCGGCGGGCAGGGCGGCGAGCACCACCGGAAGCGTCGGCAAGCGGAACGCCAGGAACGGCTTGAGCGGATAGTCCCCCGAGCGCAGCACGCGCGCGGTGGCGGGGTAATAGGCCTCACCACCCTTGAGCGCGCCGACGACTCCGTCGTGGACACTGATGTCGCTTTCTTCGATCGCCGCCCGCGGCCCCGGGACCGGCCCGCCGCGCACGCTGGCGACGGTCGCGCCCAGGATCAGAACCAGGAACAATGCGAACGCGAGCGCATGCTTGGCCGAGAGGCCAGCGACGCGGCTGGGATGCACCAGCCACAGCGGACTCGCCGGCCGCAGCATCAGGTCGCGAGCAGTGTCGCCGCCACCGCAATCGCTGCGCTCGTCGCTGCAACCGCCATGTAGCGCCAGCCGCCGCGGACCCGAATCACCTCGATCTCGCGCAGCGGGGGAGCGGGGGGCGCGCCGCCCGGCGTGGGATAGCGCGCCTCCAGGTTGCGGATCAGCTGCGGCAGACGCGCAAAGGTCCGCAGATCGGTGACGATCCGGTCGGCAACGGCTGCTTCAGGGCCAAGCTCGTCGCGAATCCAGCCGCGCACGAACGGTGCGGCGGTTTCCCAGAGGTTGATGTTCGGATCGAGCGCAGTGGCGACGCCTTCCACCATCACCATCGTCTTCTGCAGCAGCAGCAGATGGGGCTGCGTCTGCATGTCGAAGTCGCGGGTGATGTTGAACAGGCTCTCCAGCATCATGCCGACGGACATGTCCTTGACCGCCAGGCCGCGCATCGGCTCGCCGACGGCACGCAATGCGGTCGCGAATTCTGCGACATTATGGTGCGCCGGGACATAGCCCGCCTCGAAATGGATCTCGGCGACGCGGCGGTAATTGGCGGTGATCAGGCCATAGAGGATCTCGGCCAGCCACACGCGCGCGCGCCGGTCGATCCGGCCCATGATGCCGAAATCGATCGCGCAGATCCGCCCGTCCGGCAGCGCGAACAGGTTCCCCTGGTGCATGTCGGCGTGGAAGAAGCCCTCGGCGATCGCCTGCCGCAGGAATGCCTGCACCAGCTTGCGCGCCATTGCGGGCAGGTCGTGCCCCGCCTCGACAAGCGCGGCGCGATTCGACAGCTTGATGCCGTCGATCCACTCGGTGGTGAGCACTCGGCTGGTCGTGCGCTGCCAGTCGATCCCGGGGACGGTGAAATCCGGTTCCGCCTGCATCGCCTCGGCGAGTTCGGACGCGGATGCGGCCTCGCGCCGCAGGTCGAGCTCGCGCGCGGTCCACCGCTTCATCGTCTCGATGACGAGGCGGGGGCGCAGTCGCTTCAGCTCGCCGCCATAGGCTTCGAGTTGGGCGGCCGCCCACTCATAGGTGTCGATCGCCTGGTTGAACTCGTACTCGACGCCGGGGCGCAGCACCTTCACCGCAACGGTACGGCCGTCGGTCGTGATGCCGCGATGGACCTGCGCGATCGAAGCCGCGCCTACCGGTGTTTCCTCGATCTCGGCGAAGACGCTTTCGATCGGCCGCCCGAGACCCGATTCGATCGCGGGATGAATCACCGACCACGGAAGCGGCGGAAGCGCGTCCTGCAGGGCAAGCAGGTCGTGCGCAGGGCCCTCGCCGACCAGATCGGGGCGAGTCGCCAGCGTCTGGCCCAGCTTGATCGCGGCCGGGCCCAGGGCCTGCAGAGCCTCGGCATAGCGGGGCACCGCGGGCACCCTTGCGCCGAACCGCAGCAGCCTGGCAGCGCGGCGCACGCCCGGCGGCGTGCTGGGGTCGCGCTCGATGCCGCGCAGCGCGCCGTGACGCGCCAGCGTGCGGCCCCATTTCATCAGGCGCCACAGATGCGTGGGAGTGGAGGTCATGCCCGATCCTCGATGCAGCGGGGAAGGGTGCTCAGATCTTCCACCCGCTGTGAATCGCGACCAGTCCGCCCAACAGCGGCTCCACCTTGGTCCGGACGAACCCGGCTTCGCCGATCATCCGCTCGAACGTCGGCATGTCGGGGAAACGGCGGATCGACTCGACCAGATAGCGATAGCTGTCCTCGTCATCGGCGAGCAGCTTGCCGAGCTTGGGGACCAGCTTGTGCGAATAGGCGTCATAGAGGTCAGCGAACCCCGGCCACTGGGTGGTCGAGAACTCGAGACAGAAGAAGCGTCCGCCGCGGCGCAGGACACGATGGGCCTCGCGCAGCGCCTTGGGAATGTCGGTGACGTTCCGGATGCCGAAGGCGATGGTGTAGGCGTCAAAGAAGCGGTCGGGGAACTGGAGGACTTCCGCATTGGCTTCGGTCCACACCAGCCCGTCCATGCCGCGCTGCTGGGCACGTTCCATGCCGACTTCCAGCATCGCCGGGTTGATGTCGGCAACGGTGATCGAGGCGCCCTTGGCCGCCATGCGAAAGGCGATGTCGCCCGTGCCACCGGCCATGTCGAGGATCTCCTCGCCCGGACGGGGCTTCACCCGGCGCACGAACCGATCCTTCCACAGCCGGTGCATGCCCGCCGACATGGCGTCGTTCATCAGGTCGTAGCGGGAGGCGACGCTGGCGAAGACGTCGCCGACACGGCGGGTCTTTTCCTCGGGGGCGACTTCTTCATAGCCGAACGAGACGGTGTTGGTCATGGCAAGCGCCTTAGCCAAGCCTTGTGGCCCGGGCAAACCCTGCCTAGCTCGTCAGCACCATGCCGGAACTCCCCGAAGTCGAAACCACCGTGCGCGGCCTCAGGCCCGTGCTGGAGGGACAGCGCATTGCGCGCGTCGTGCCCCGCCGTGCTGACCTGCGCCGCGCGATCCCTGAGGATCTTGGGCAGCGGCTCACCGGGGCGACGGTGACGGCGCTCGGCCGCCGGGCCAAATACGGCCTGATCGATACCGATCGGGGGGACACGTTGGTGTTCCACCTGGGAATGTCCGGGCGGTGGCGAGTCGACCCGACCGAATTGCTGCCGCACGACCATCTCCTGATCGACACGGAGGCGGGGCGGGCATTGGCGCTCAACGATCCCCGCCGATTCGGGTCGCTCGACCTGCTACGCACCGATGTGCTGGACGATTGGGCACCGTTCCGGGCGCTGGGCCCCGAGCCGCTCGGGCCTGAGTTCACCGGCGCGTACCTTGCCCATGCGCTTTCGGGCCGAGTCGCACCGATCAAGGCGCTGCTGCTCGACCAGCGCGTCGTGGCGGGTCTGGGCAACATCTATGTCTGCGAGGCGCTGAACCTGTCGCGAATCGCCCCCGCGCGTGCCGGCGGGCAAATCTCTCGGGTCCGACTGGACCGGCTGGTGGAGGCGGTACGCAACGTGCTGCTCGCCGCGATCGAGGCGGGAGGCTCGACGCTGCGCGACTATGCGCGCCCGGACGGCGAACTCGGCTATTTTTCCAAGCAGTGGCGCGTCTATGGGCGCGAAGGCGAACACTGCCCATGCGGCGGGATCGTCCAACGGCGCACGGAGGGCGGGCGCTCCACCTTCTGGTGCCCCAAGTGCCAGCGCTGAAAAGCTTGACCTTTTGGGTGCCTCGGGATAGAGGCGCCGCTTTCCCGGGTCGTGGAGTTTCTGCGCCCGTTCATGCAGCACAGGATCAGGACGGCACATGGCGAACACGCCACAGGCGAAGAAGCGTATCCGGCGCAACGACCGTCGCGCGGAAATCAACGGCGCGCGGGTCAGCCGCATTCGTACCTTTATCAAGAAGGTCGAGTCGGCGTTGGCATCGGGCGATCGTGAGGCGGCTTCGGCTGCCCTGACCGCGGCACAGCCGGAGCTCGCACGTGGCGTCGCCAAGGGTGTGCTTCACAAGAACACCGCGTCGCGCAAGTTCGCACGCCTGACCAAGGCTGTGTCGACGCTCGCCTGAGCGCACGCAGTACCTGGATAAAAAGGGGCTTCGCCGGTTTCGGCGGAGCCCCTTTTTCGTGCGCGCTCGCCATCGCGTGAGCACGAATCAAGTACGAGACCCCAAGTCACGGATTTGTCACGATTCGAGTCCGGTGCCGAAGCGGCGCCAACGCTAAGTATCTGTTTTCACTGGACAAAAGTGGAAACCCGCGGAATTCCGAGGGGTTCGGGGTGTCAATGCTCTATATTATTTTTTTGGATGCGACCGGCTCTTGATCTTCGATCCGCGTGCTTCCTAAACAGTCGCTCGCCCCGGCTCCGGGGCAAAAGTGTCGCGTAGTTTCGCGTACGGTTTCCGTCTTCATGGCCGGGTTACCGTTGGAGCTTATCGCTAGTTGAATCGATGGGTCGGAAAGCACTGCTTCCGACCGCGGGAGAGGTGTGTTCACGTGACGGGAACGGGGGAAGGGACAGCAGCATCCGTGGAAGCCGCGTGGGGGCGCGTGCGCCACAACCTGCGTCTGTCCGCAGGGCAGCGGTTGTTCGACCGCTGGTTGAAGCCGATGGTTCTGCTTCCCGACAGCGATGCCGACATGGTTCGCCTCGGGCTGCCGTCGGCGTTCATGACCAACTGGGTGAAGAGCCACTACGCGGATCGGCTGTTGTTCGAGTTCCGCGCATGCCTGCCCCATGTGCGCACCGTTTCGGTCGAGACCTCCAGCAGGCTGGAACCTGCGCGGGTGCTGACGGGCGAATCGATCGCCCCCGCCGCGCCGGTCCCGGGTGCCACGCTGCTGGCCGATTCGGCCGCGTCGTCGGATGTGGCGCCGGAAGCCGAGCAGCCGTCCGTTCCCGCGCAGCCGATCGGCGCGCCGGAGCGGTCGCAGTTCGACCCGCGCTTCACCTTCGATCGATTCGTGGCGCATGATTCGAACCGGGTCGCGCGCAATGCCGCCCGGCTGCTTGCCGAGCCCGGCGTGCCGCGGTTCAGCCCCCTCTATCTCCACAGCGGCACCGGCCAGGGCAAGACGCACCTGATGCACGCGATCGGCCACGCATTCCTCGCGGCCAATCCGCAGGCGACGGCGATCTACATGCCGGCCGAACGCTTCATGTTCGAATTCGTGAGCGCGGTCCGCGCCCGCGATACCCACAGCTTCAAGGCGCGGCTGCGCGCCGTCGACCTGCTGATGATCGACGACCTTCAGTTCGTCGCCGGCAAGGATGCGACGCAGGAGGAGTGCTTCCACACCGTCAACGCGTTCATGGACGCCGGCAAGCGGCTGGTGATCGCGTGCGACCGCAGCCCCCATCTGCTCGACGGCGTCGAGAGCCGGCTGGTTTCGCGCCTTGGCGCGGGCCTGGTGGCCGACATCAAGCCGCCGGCACTCGAACTACGCCACGCGATTCTGTCGCGCCGCCTGGCCGAGAATCCGGCCGTGCCCGTGCCGGACGATGTGATGGACCTGCTCGCAAGCCGGATCCACGGCAGCGTTCGCGAGCTGGAAGGTGCCTTCAACCGAGTCGTCGCCTATGCGCAGCTGATCGGCCAGCCGGTCACCATGGATTTTGCGGTCCAGACGCTGGGCGAGATGCTGCAGGGTCCGAAGAAGCGCATCACGATCGATGACATCCAGCGCGCCGTCTCGACGCATTTCGAGCTAAAGCAGCTCGACCTGATCTCCGCCCGCCGCGCCGTCGCGGTCGCGCGGCCGCGTCAGATCGCCATGTACCTCGCCAAGCGGCTGACCACGCGCTCGCTGCCGGAAATCGGCCGCAAGTTCGGCAACCGCGATCACTCGACGGTGATCCACGCGGTCAAGCGGATCGAGTCGCTGCGCGGGCTGGACGGCGAGATCGACGGGGCGGTGCGTCAGCTCATGCGGCAGCTCGAAGGCGCCTGACGCCCAGCGCGCTGCCTGCGGCTCCGGATACAAAAACGGGCGGCCCCTCGGCCGCCCGTTTTCGTTTGTGTGGTAAAGGAGGCCGCGCGGTTCAGACCTGCAGGCCCAGCGCCTCCTGCGCGGATCGCAGTGTCGGAGCTGCCAGGTCGCGCGCCCGGCCTGCACCTTTCTCAAGAGCAGCCGACACCGTCGCCGGATCCTCGAGCATCCGCGTCAGCCGATCGCGGATCGGCCCGAGCACCGTCACCGCAAGCTCGGCCAGTGCCGGCTTGAATGTGCCAAAGCCCTGGCCGGCGAATTGCTCCACGACCGCTTGCGGCGTCGCATTGGCGAGGGCGGCGTAGATCGTCACGAGGTTCCTCGCTTCCGAACGACCGGCCAGCGCGTCGAAGCTGTCGGGCAGCGGGTCAGCATCGGTTCGCGCCTTGCGGAACTTGGTCGCGATCGTGTCGTCGTCATCGATCAGGTTGATGCGGCTCATGTCGGACGGATCGGACTTCGACATCTTTGCGGTCCCGTCCCGAAGCGACATGATTCGCGGCGCGGCGGTCGAAATGAGCGGATCGGGGAGGGGGAAGAGCTCGACGCCGGTGTCGGCGTTGAACTTGGTCGCGATGTCCCGCGCCAGCTCAAGGTGCTGCTTCTGGTCCTCGCCCACCGGCACGTGCGTCGCCTTGTAGGCGAGAATGTCGGCGGCCTGAAGCACGGGGTAGGTGAAGAGACCGGCGCTGGCGCCCTCGCGGTTCTTGCCCGCCTTGTCCTTCCACTGGGTCATGCGATTGAGCCAGCCCATGCGGGCGGTGCCCAGCAGCAGCCAGCAGAGTTCGCTATGGGCGGGGACGCGCGCCTGGTTGAACAGGATCGAGCGATCGGGGTCGATCCCGGCCGCCAGCAGCGTCGCCGCCATGCCGATGGTGTTGGCCGCCAGTTCCTTGGGATCTTGGGTGACCGTCAGCGCGTGGAGATCGGCCAGGAAGAACAGGCAGTCGTCACCGGGCTGCATCGCATCCTGCATCGCCACCCACTGCTTGATGGCGCCCAGATAGTTGCCGAGGTGCAGATTGCCGGTGGTCTGGATGCCGGAGACGACGCGCATCTTGTGGTCCTTGCAGTTGGGCGGTGCAGCGGCCGCCGATCAGTTGGTGCTGCGGCGCCGGATCAGCGCCTTGATGTCCGCCAGGCGGAACGCGCCGGTGACGAAGCAGGCTAGCCCATAGATCGTGCAACCGGCCCCGACCAGCACCACGAGCGCCGCGTAGCGCATCGCCATCGAGCCGCTGAGGTAAGGATCGAGCAATCCTTCGAGCGCGAAGATCGCGATTCCCATCAGCACTGCGGCAAGCGCAAGGCGGGGGATCCGGCGACGCAATTGCGCGTCCGTGGCGAAATGACCGCGCGCACGCAGCGTTCGGTACAGCATCGCGACGTTGACGGTCGACGCCAGCGCAGTCGCGAGCGGCGGGCCGACGTGGCCCAGCAGCGGGATCAGGACGATATTGGCGGCGATGTTCACGCCGATCGACCACATCGCGTAGCGGACCGGGGTGCGGGTGTCCTGACGGGCATAATAGCCCGGCGTCAGTACCTTCACGAGGACGTAGGAAGGCAGGCCGATCGAGAAGCCGATGAGTGCCCAGGCGCAGGCCCGCGTGTCGGCAGCGTCGAACTGGCCGTACTGGAACAGCCCGCGCACGATCGGTTCGGCGGCCACGATCAGCGCGACCATTGCCGGCAGGGTGAGGAACAGAGCGAGTTCGGTGCCACGGTTCTGCGTCTCCATCGCCTCGGCGTCACGCCCCGCGCCCAGCAACCGCGAGACGGTGGGGAGAAGGATCGTGCCCAGGCCAATGCCGATCAGGCCCAGCGGCAGCTGGTTCAGGCGATCTGCGTAATAGATGTAGGAGAGCGACCCCGACGCGAGCAGGCCGCCGGCGAGCGCGCTGGAGATCAGCAGGTTCACCTGTGACGCGCCGGCCCCCATTGCAGCCGGGAGGATGAGCTTCATCAGCCGCTTCACTTCCGGATCGATGCGGGGGAGGCGCGGGCGGAGCGACACGCCAGCAGCGCGGCACGCGATTGCCAGCCATCCGAGCTGCAAAAGCCCGCCGATGGGCACCGCCACGGCCTGCGCCCGCGCCGTCTCATAAGGGTCGCCGTTGAAGAACAGGAGGGCGGTGACCATCGCGACGTTGAGCAGGATCGGTGCCGCGGCATTGACCCAGAATTTGTCGATGGAATTGAGGATGCCGCCCAGCAGCGAGGCCAGCGAGATCAGCATCAGATAGGGGATGGTGATCCGCGACAGCTGGACCGCAAAGGCAAACTGCTCGCGGCTGGCGTCGTGAAAGCCCAGCGACATCGCCCAGGTGATCGGCCATGCCGCGATCAGCATCAGGGCGGTGAAGCCCAGCAGCACCGCGAACAGCACCGATAGAGCGCGTTCGGCAAAGTCGATCGCCGCGGACAGTTTGCCGTCCTCGCCAACCTTGCGATTGAACATCGGGATGAAGGCGGCGTTGAAGGCGCCCTCCGCAAAGAGCGCCCGGAACATGTTGGGAAGGCGGAAGGCGATGGTGAAGGCATCGGAGGCGAAACTCGCCCCCACGTACCGCGCCTGCAGCGAATCGCGCACCAGCGCCAACACCCGGCTGGCGAGCGTGAGCCCGCCTACCGAGCCGAGTGTGCGGACGAGCTTCATTCCGGTCAGTCGCCTTGGTCAGCTCGCCCGCGGATCAGTATCAGGCGTGCCCGATCGTGCCGGCGGCGTTGCCCGAAAGCTCGCCCGCAGCGGCTGCTGCCTGCTGCATGTAGAGCGCGCCGAAGTCGATCGGCTCCAGCATCAGCGGCGGGAAGCCGCCGTCGCGAACGGCGTCGGCGAGGACACGGCGCGCGAACGGGAAGATGATGCGCGGCGCTTCGGCGAGCAGGAACGGCTGGAGATGCTCGTCGGGGATGTTGCGCAGGCCGAACAGGCCGGCATAGCTCAGCTCGATCAGGTAGAGGGCCTGGCCCTCGACGTCGGCGCGTGCCTCGATCTTGAGGACGACCTCATGCACGCCGTCACCCAGGGTGGTGGCGCCGATGTTGAACTGCACGTCCAGCTTGGGCTGGCCCTGCACCTGGTAGATGCCCGGCGCGTTCGGATTTTCGAACGACAGGTCCTTCACATATTGCGAGAGGACGCCGACCTGCGGCTGGGTGTCGGAACCGTTGGCGAAGGTATCGCCGGTGCCGGCGTCGTTCTGGTCGTCCATAGGAATTTCCTCGTTGAAGGATAGCTTTGCGGCCAGCCGCGTTTTCGGCTCGGCGCCTAGCAGGCGATCGGCGCCAGTTCAACGGCGGCGCCGGTGCGATAGACGGCGCGCAGCCATTTGAAACTGGCGACGCTTGCTCCTATGTTGATGGGGTCAGATTTGGGAGGCGAAGTGCTGGTTGTTGTTCTTCTGGGAATGGTCGCGGGGTTCCTCGCACTGCGTCTCTACGCGGTGCTGGGAAAACGCACCGGCCACGAACAGCCCCTCGTCCGCCCCGCCGAGGAGCGGGTCGGCGCGCCCCCCGTGCCCCGCACCATCGACGTGCAGCCGGAGCCGCGCGACGTCTCTCAGCGTCATGTCGAGCCTGCGGCAGAAAATGGCCTGCGTGCCATCATCGCCAGCGACCCGACGTTCGACGTCGCGGAGTTCCTGGAAGGCGCGAAGTCTGCCTATGGCATGATTCTCGACGCCTTTTGGAAGGGCGATCGCCAGACCATCGACTGGCTCACCGATGCGGAGGTGAAGGCAGCCTTCACCGGTGAGATCGACGCACGGGAGGCCGCGGGCCACACGCTGGAGAACCGCTTGGTCTCCATCGAGCGCGCGGTGATCTCCGACGCTTCGGTCGCGGCCGGGATTGCGCGGATCACCGTCCGCTTCGACGCCGACATTGCCGCCGTCACGCGGGATGCCGAAGGGAATGTCATCGCGGGCTCGCTCACCGACGCGGTCGAGACGCACGACGTCTGGACGTTCGCGCGGACGCTCAAGAGCGGCGATCCGAACTGGAAGCTGTCGGACACCGACGAGGCGTGACCTCGATGCGGATGTTTGGGGCGGCGGCACTGGCGGTGCTGCTCGCAGGCTGTTCGAATACCCTGGTGCCGCGCGGCGTGGAGACGCCGTCGCCGGCACGTCCGTCCACGTCGCCGCCGCCGTCGACGACGGTGCCGGTCCGGCAACCGGTCGCAGCGACGCCGATCGCGCCCGTGCCGGTCGCCGCTGCGGCAGGTGCCGCAACTGCATTGGCCGGTGGCGTCGTCGCGGCCCCTGCCGCGCTCCCGATCACGCCGGAAGGCGCCGAACGCGCTCTCGCAGCGTTTCGGATCAGCTGTCCCTCGCTCGTCCGCCGCACGGACACGAGCGGCCTTACGCAGCCGGGCGACTGGACGGCGGCCTGCAACGCGGCTGCCGCCGTTCCCGCGGGCGGCGCCGCCCGATTCTTCGCCACGCAGTTCGAGCCGGTCCAGGTCAGCGAGGGCCGCGCCTTTGCTACCGGCTATTTCGAGCCGGAAATCGCCGGATCGCGCCGCCGCGAGCGCGGCTATGACGTCCCGGTCTATGCCAAGCCCAACGACCTGATCGAGGTCGATCTCAGCCTGTTTTCGAACGACCTCAAGGGAAAGCGCATTCGCGGCCGCGTCGAGGGCAGCAGCTTCGTGCCCTATTACGATCGTACCCAGATCGAGGAAGGCGCGCTGGAAGGCCGGGGGCTGGAAATCGGCTGGGCCGCCGATCCGATCGAGTTCTTCTTCCTCCAGGTCCAGGGTTCCGGCCGGCTACGGCTGCCCGACGGATCGGTGATGCGGATCGGCTATGCCGGGCAGAACGGTCGCGACTATACCGGCATCGGCAAGCTGATGAAGGATCGTGGGCTGCTGGGACCCGGTCAGTCTTCGATGCAGGGCATCGTCGCCTGGCTGCGCGCGCATCCCGCCGAGGGGCGTGCGATCATGCGCGAGAACAAGAGCTTCGTGTTCTTCCGCGAACTGACCGGTCCGGGACCGCTGGGCGCGCTCGGGCTTCCGGTAACCGGACAGGCGAGCGTCGCGGCTGATCCCAAGTTCGTGCCGCTGGGCGCGCCCGTGTTCCTCTCGATGGATCGCACGGACGCCACCGGCCTGTGGGTGGCACAGGACACGGGTGGTGCGATCAAGGGCCCCAACCGTTTCGACACCTTCTGGGGTGCGGGGGATGAGGCGCGCGCGATCGCGGGCGGCATGTCGGCACGCGGCACCGCCTTTGTGCTGTTGCCGCGCGGCGCAGTGGCACGGCTGAACGCAGGGCGCGGTGGCCGGCAGACGCCTTAGCGCAGGCGAATCGGCGCTTTGGGCGCGCGTGACCGCCGGTTTGCGCCCGCTGCATCCCGTCCCCTCCAAGCCAAAGCCAGCCGTCCCGGCGCCACCCGTACCGGAGCCCAAACCCGCGAAGCTCCCCCGCGGGCGCGTGCCGGCACCGCTCACGCGCGCGGCGCCGACACCCGCGCCTGCGCCCTCAAACCATCTGGACGGTAGCTGGGATCGCCGGATCTCGCGCGGGCTCGTGTCGCCGGACAGCATGATCGATCTGCACGGACACAGCCTGTCCTCCGCGCATGCCCTGCTCGACCACGCGCTTGAGCGGTCGGTCGGGCGCGGCGACCGTGTACTTTTGCTGGTCACTGGCCGCGCGCCGCGGCCGGAGGCGGAGCGGCCATTCGCGCGCGGGGCTATCCGGGCGGCAGTGCCGGACTGGCTGGCGGCATCGCGCCATGCCGGCCGGATCGCCGCCGTACGCCATGCGCATCCGCGCCACGGCGGCGCAGGCGCGCTCTATGTGGTGCTGCGACGCCAGACTGCTCGGGCACGCTGAAAGTTAACACTTTGCCGCCAAAGTGTCATCGAACGGTGCGAAGGTGGAGGTTTTAGGGTTGCTGCACGCAAAGTCGCTCAATCGTCGGGCGATCGTTTTCGCAGCCTGCGCCGGTGCAGTGAGCTTTTTCCTGGCTCTGCTCGCTACCAGCCATGGTCGTGTCGATGCACTGATCGCGTCCAGCGCGCTCATCCCGGCCATCATCTGTGCGACCCTGTGCTGGGCGTCTGCCGAACGGCATGTGACGACGACGGCGGGTGCGGTCGACGATGCCATCCTGCGCCTGAGCAAGGCGTCTCGCGGCGACCTGGAAAGCGCGATCCCGCACAGCGTCTGGTCAACGGTTCCGACCCTCGCCCGCGCGATGCGGGCCCTGTTCGAGCAACTGAACGCGACCCTGGCAGCGGTCGAGCGGGCCGCCCAGATCGACAGCGTCACGGAACTGGCGAACCGTTCGCATTTCCAGCGGTCGGTAGAGGATCGGCTTGCCCGCCTGGCGCGTCTGCAGCCAAACCCGCCCGCCGCACTGCTGTTCGTGGATCTGGACCGCTTCAAGGCAATCAACGATAGCTATGGCCATGCGACGGGCGACCTGCTCCTCGCGCAGGTGGGTCAGAGGCTGCAACAGGCCGCCGAGCAACTGTCGGGGGAGGGGGCGGACGAAGAGCCCGTCGTCGGGCGCCTGGGCGGTGACGAATTCACCATTCTGCTTTCCGGGCACGCCGCGAGCGATCCGCAGCGCGCTGCCCAGCGGATCCTGGCTGTGCTGGAAGCGCCGCACCGCATCCTTGGGCAGGATGTTCACGCAGGCGCCTCGATCGGAGTGGCCGTCTGGCCGGTCGACGGGACCAGCTTCCTCGAGCTGACGCGCGCCGCCGATACGGCGATGTATGCAGCCAAGGGCAGCGGGCGTGGGCAGGTGCAGGGTTACCACGCGGGGCTGACGGCGGGGTTGCTGGCGCGCCAGAAGCTGGAGGGGGAACTGCGCCTCGCCATCGACCGGGACGACTTCGGATTGGTGTTCCAGCCGCAGGTGTCGGCCACCACAGGCCAAGCCATCGGCGCCGAAGCGCTGCTACGCTGGCACCATCTCGATGGGGTGCGTCTCCCCGGCAGCTTCATGGCATGCGCGGAGGAGAGCGGCCTGATCGTCGAAATTGGCGATCGCATCATCCAGGAGATCGCCGCTACCATCGGGCGCTGGCATGCGCGCGGCATCCGCCACCGGCTGAGCGTCAACGTCAGTGCGCGCGAGCTCGACCATGCGCGGTTCGTGCGCAAGTTGCGCGACGCCGTTGCGGCTGCGGGAGCACCGGCATCCATGCTGGAGCTGGAGTTCAAGGAATCCCTGTTGATGGCGTGCGGGCCGGACGCGCTCGATGCCGTGACGCTGCTGCGCGGCGATGGTGCAAGCATCGCGCTGGACGGTTTCGGCACCGGCTTTTCCAGCATCGCGCGCCTGCGCCAGCTTCCCATCGATCGGGTCAAGCTCGACCGGACGCTGACCCTGCACGTGGCCGATAGCGACGATACCCGCGCGATCGCGAAGGCGCTGATCGGACTGATCCACGGTCTCGGCTGCACTGCCGTGGCGGAGGGGATCGAGAGCAGCGAGCAGGCACGGATACTGACTATGATCGGCTGCGATGTGCTGCAGGGCTATGCGATCGGAGCGCCGATGGAGGAGGAGGCGTTTCTCGCGTGGCTCGACGCCCCCTCCGAGCATCGGATGGCAAGCTAAGCCGTCAGCCCAATACCCGCCGCGCGAGCGTCGCATAGATTGCCGCGAGGGTGCGCAGGTCCTCCACCGCCACGGCCTCATCGACCTTGTGCATGGTGGCGTTGAGGAGGCCGAACTCGACGGTCGGACAGAGCCGGGAAAGGAAGCGTGCATCGGAGGTGCCGCCGGTGGTCGACATTTCCGGCGTCAGGCCGGTGTGTTTGCGGATCGCTTCCCCAACCAGCTCCGAGAACTTGCCCGGAGGCGTCAGGAACGCCTCCCCCGATACCTTGCCGGTTACGCGGGCGCCGGGCGCGTGGTGCTCCACGATGGTCCGCACCTGATCGACGAGCGCCTCGCCACGATGCTGGTCGTTGAAGCGGATCGAAAGGCGCGCGGAGGCATGGCCGGGGATGACGTTCGTCGCCGGATTTCCGACGGCGAGGTCGGTGGCTTCGATATTCGACGGCTGGAACCAGTCCGTGCCCTCGTCGAGGACGATCGAATCGATTTCCGCCAGCGCGGCGACGAGCCGCGGGATCGGGTTGTCCGCCAGATGCGGGTAGGCGACATGGCCCTGGCGCCCGGGGACGTCGATCCAGATGTTGACCGAGCCCCGCCGGCCGATCTTGATCATGTCGCCCAGGCGCGCCGCCGAGGTCGGCTCCCCGACCAGGCACAGGTCCGGCGCGAGCCCGCGTTCCGCCATGCGCGCGATGATGGCGCGCGTCCCGAAGACCGCGGGCCCCTCCTCGTCGCCGGTGATCAGCAACGAGATCGTCCCCGCCTCTGCCGGGACCTCGCCACAGGCCGCTGCAAAGGCCGCGATCGCTCCCTTCATGTCGACGGCGCCGCGGCCGTAGACCATCCCGCCACGCTCTTCGCCGGAGAAGGCGCCTCCAACCCAGCCCTCGCCTGCAGGGACTACGTCGACGTGGCCGGCAAAGGCGAGGTGACGGCCACCGCTGCCGCGAACCGCGATCAGGTTTTCGACAGGACCATCCGGCGCTTCCCCCCGGACAAACCGCTCGACTGCGAAACCGAGGGGGCGGAGCGCTGCTTCCAGAACGTCGAACACGGTACCGCGCGCCGGCGTCACGCTCTCGGCTGCGATCAGTGCCTTGGTAAGTTCAACGACGTCTGTCACGCTCGATCCCTTGAAAGTTGGAGGCGGCATTGCCCAAGCTCGATCTCGATACAATCCCGCAAACCAATGCGACCGGCTATCCCGCGCCCTTCGCCGGCGCTGTCGAGGGGCGGTGGTACCGGCGGCTGGCGCCGGCATCGGGAATCGAGGACTTCGGTGTCAGCCACGTGGTGCTGCGTCCGGGGGCCTGGTCGTCGCAACGCCACTGGCATGAAGGCGAAGACGAATTCGTCGCCGTTCTTTCGGGAGAGGCGGTGCTGGTCGACGATTCGGGCGAAACGGTGATGCGCGCGGGTGACTGCGCCGCGTTTCCGAAGAACGACGGCAACGGGCATGTGCTCCAGAACCGCAGCGACGCTGACTGCGTGTTCGTGGCCGTCGGACGACCGTCGCAGACCCGGTGCCACTATCCCGATATCGACATGGTCCTGACGCCCGGGGAGGGCTACCGCATCGGCGGCGCCGAACGCGCCTAGAGTACCTCCGGCTGCTCGTACCGCTCGATCACCCACTCCTCTTCCTGGGCGCTGGCGATCCAGTCCTGCATCCAGCGGTGCGACAGCACGGCGTTCATGTAGGCGGCAGCAAAGGGCGGCACCGGCACCGAATAGGTGACGAAGCGGGTCACTACGGGAGCGAACATCGCGTCGACGGCGCCGAAGTCGCCGAACAGAAACTCGCCGGTTCCGCCGAAGCGCGCGCGTGCCTGCGCCCATAGCTCGAGAATGCGGGTGACATCGTGCACGACGTCGTTGTCGAGGCGGGCAGGGGGATAGACCTGCCGGATGTTCATGCTGTGCTGCCGACGCAGTGCCTGGAAGCCGGAATGCATCTCCGCCGCCATCGACCGCGCCATCGCCCGGGCGGCGATATCCGTCGGCCAGAAGCGGTCACCCCCGGATTTTTCGTTGAGATATTCGACGATAGCCAGGCTGTCCCAGACCACGACATCCCCGTCCCACAGGATCGGAACCTTGCCGGAAGACGGCGCGAATTCGTCGCCGGCGCGGCGCCGGTCCCATTCCGCATCGTAGAGCGGAACGACCACTTCCTCGAACGGCAGGCCCGAGAGCTTCGCCGCGAGCCAGCCGCGCAGCGACCAGGAAGAATAGGCCTTGTTGCCGAGGATGAGCTTAAGCATGCCGCGGTCTAGCGCCTTGCCGGCCGCAACGGAACCGTCTTCGGGCAATTCCGTTAGCGTAACGATGGCTGATGGTAAAAGTGATCCGCAGAGTGTCGGCGATGTGCTCGATCGCCTCAAGGAACTGGGTGAAGAGGCGGGGGACGAGAAAGTCCGACTGGGCGATGCTGTGGAGGCGATGGGCCACCGCGCCTATGGGCCCTTCTTCATTCTTCTGCCGCTCATCGAAATGTCGCCGGCCGGTGGCGTTCCGGGTCTTCCAACTGCTCTCGCGCTTGTGATGGCGCTGCTCGCGCTTCAGCTGCTGTTCGGCCGCGAAGACCTTTGGCTGCCGGGAGTCCTCAGGAAACGTGGGCTGAAGGGGAAGAAGCTGGTCAACACTGCGGAGAAAATGCGACCGGTGGCGGATCGGCTCGACCGGTGGTTCCACGGGCGGCTCCCGGCCCTGACAAAGGGACCGATGATCAAGATCGCGGCGATCGCGATCATCGCCCTTTGTGCGACAGTGCCACCGCTCGAACTTCTGCCGTTCGCGAGCACGCTCCCGATGGCGGCGATCCTGTCGTTCGGCCTCGCCCTATTGGTCCGCGACGGCCTGCTGATGGCGGTCGCATGCGCGCTCGCGCTCGCAGCCGTTGGCGGCGGACTCGGGTGGCTGTTCAGCGGCGGTGCAAAGTCGGGCAGCTGAACCGCGTCAGCGTCAGATGATCGATTCGATCACCGCGGCCCGCAGTTCGGGGATGCCCATGCCCTTCTCACTCGAGGTGGCGAGCACCTGCGGATGGGCAGCCGGGCGCTTGCGTGCTTCGGCGATTGTCGCCTCATGCACGGCCGCCAGTTCCGTCGCCTTGATCTTGTCGGCCTTGGTGAGGACGATGCGATAGCTGACTGCCGCCTTGTCCAGCATTTCCAGCACCTCGCGGTCAACGTCCTTGATGCCGTGACGTGAGTCGATCAGCACCAGCGTGCGCTTCAGCACGACGCGGCCGCGCATATAGTCGTTCACCAGGTAGCGCCACTTGCGGACCATGTCCTTGGGCGCCTTGGCAAAGCCATAGCCAGGCATGTCGACCAGCCGGAAATACAGCGGGTCGCCCACGTCGAAGAAGTTGAGCTCCTGCGTCCGCCCCGGCGTCACCGACGTCCGCGCCAGGCTGTTTCGGCCCGTGAGCGCGTTCAGCAGCGACGACTTGCCGACGTTCGAGCGGCCGGCGAAGGCGATTTCCGGAACGGTCGGGTCGGGCAGGTGCTCAAGTGCAGGGGCCGAGCGCAGGAAGTGGATCGGGCCGGCGAACAGCTTGCGCGCCGCCTCGATCGCTTCCGGGGCGAATGCCTCGACGGGGGTGGGGACATCGGTCATTTCGCAGGTGCATTCTTCAGGCCGGGATGGCGCGAATAGAGCAGCTGCTGCTGTGCGATCGTCAGCAGGTTCGACGTGATCCAGTAGACCTGCAGACCCACCGCGAACGGCGCCATGATGAACATCATCACCCAGGGCATCAGGCCGAAGACCTGCTTCTGCGCGGCATCCATCGGCTGCGGGTTGAGCTTGAACTGGAAGTACATCGACACGCCCAGCAGGATCGGGATCACACCGATCGCGATGAAGCTCGGCGGCGTGAACGGCAGCAGGCCGAACAGGTTGACCGGCGTCAGCGGATCCGGCGCGGACAGGTCCTTGATCCAGCCAACGAACGGCTGATGCCGCATTTCGATGGTGAGCATCAGCACCTTGTACAGCGCGTAGAACACCGGGATCTGCAGCAGCGTCGGCAGGCAGCCCGCAACCGGGTTCACCTTTTCCTGCTTGTAGAGCGCCATCATCTCCTGCTGGAGGCGCGGCTTGTCGTCCTTGTACCGATCCTGAAGCACCTTCAGCTTGGGCTGAAGCGCGCGCATCGCCGCCATCGAGGCGAACTGGCGCTGTGCGATCGGGAACATCAGCAGTCGGATGGTGAGCGTGAGCAGGATGATCGCGACACCGAAGTTGCCGATCATGCGGAACAGCCAGTCGAGATAGGCGAAAATCGGCTTCTCGACGATGCCGAACCAGCCCCAGTCGATCGCGTTGCCGAACTGGACCACGCCGTCGTCCTGGTAGCGGTCGAGCAGGTCAACTTCCTTGGCGCCGGCAAAGAAGCGCGAGGTCGTGGAGACCTGCTGCCCCGGCTGCACGCCGGTCAACGTGGTCGGCCGGTAATCCGCCTGGTGGACATTGTCTCCGGTGTTGCGGAACTGGATGACGTTGTTCTTGGCCTGGTCCGGCACAAGCGTCGTCATCCAATAATGGTCGGTAAAGCCGGCCCATCCGCCCTGCGTCTCGAACTTCTGCGGTGCCTCGTCGACGTCCTTATAGTCCACGTCGAAGTTCACGCCGCCCTTGACCTCATAGATCGGGCCGGAGTGGATGCTCCACGTATCCTTGTCGCGCGGCGGCGCGCGGCGGCTCAGAAGGCCGTAGGTCGCGGTTTGGATCGGCTGTGCGCCGGCGTTGCCCAGTACCTGGCGAACGCTGAACATGTAGCCGTCATCGACGGAGATCTCGATGGCATAGCGCTGGCTGCCGACCTGCGTGGTCAGCGTGACCGGCGTAGAGGGGGTCAGCCGGGTGCCGCTGGCCTTCCACACGGTATCGCTGCCAGGCGCCTGGAGGCCGTTGCCCGACCAGCCGAAGCTCGCGAAATACGCGTCAGCCGTACCGGACGGCGACAGCAGGCGGATCGGCGGGCTGTCCTTGGCGATCGTCTCCTTATAGCGCGTCAGCACCAGGTCATCGATGCGCGCGCCCTTCAGGTTGATCGAGCCCTTCAGTCGCGGCGTTTCGATGACGACGCGGGGGGTCTCGCGCAGCACCAGGTCGCGGTCGCGGATGGCGGTGGCAGTGTCGGCGGCGGGATCGGCGGCCGGGTTCGGCAACGCCTCGATCTTGCCGTCCACGACCTTTGCCACCGGCGGGTTGGCGGTCGGGAAGAAGTGGTTGGCGATCGGCTGCCACCCGAACAGGATGACGGCGGCCAGCACCGCGAACAGGATAAAGTTCTTCTGGTCGTTCTTCACCAACTAATCCCTGTGTGCTCGGTCGTCATGGTACCGGATCGTATCCGTGGCCGCCCCATGGATGGCAACGGCCGATCCGTCGCGCCGCAAGCCAGCTGCCCTTGAGCGCGCCATAGCGGCGAAGGGCCTCGATTGCATAGGCCGAACAGCTGGGGCTGTAGCGGCAGCTGGGCGGCAGGATCAGCGAAGGGCCGAGCTGCCAGCCGCGCGCGACCAGGATCAGCAAGCGCGCAATCACCTCGAGCTGCCGTTATAAAGGAGGAGGGGGCGGCGCGCTGCGATCACCGCGTCACCTTGCGCAGTGCCTTGGCAAGCTCGGCCTTGAGCGAATCATACGGCCGTTCAATCGCGGCGGTACGCCCGATCAGCACGTGGTCCGCGCCGGGTACGCCCGCCTCGGGCAGAATTTCGCGCGCAAGCGCACGAAATCGCCGCTTCACCCGGTTACGGGCGACGGCGTTGCCGACTTTTTTGGATACGGTAATGCCGATCCGCATCGTCGGATCGGCATCCTCGCGTGCGCGTACCAGCAGCACGAAGCCCGGCATCGGCGCACGCTTGCCTCCGTTCGCAGCGAGATACTCGCTGCGACGGGTTAGGCGCGTCAGGCCGACAGCTTCTTGCGGCCGCGGCTGCGACGGGCGCGAATCACCTTGCGGCCGCCCGGCGTCGCCATGCGAGTCCGGAAGCCGTGGCGGCGCGTACGCACCAGGTTGCTCGGCTGAAAGGTCCGCTTCATCACTCATTCCCCGGGATATCGAACGTCTACAATAACGGAAAAAGCCGCCCAGACCGGCGGCAATGTGCTCGGAGCCCATAGGCAAGCCGCCCTTCCAAGTCAACGCGGCTCTGCGGTGTGCGGCGCGGGCAGGGGACGGAACGAGCATCGTCATCATGTGGGCCACGTGTGTTGCCTATGCAAGACACGGACGCTGTTTCCCTCCGCTTCAAACCGGCTATGCAGGTGACGGGGACAGGGGGGAAGTGATGGTCGCGATCGTATCGACGGCGGCGTATCTGGGGCTTGAGGCACGAGCGGTCGAGGCACAGGTGCAACTGGCACCGGGCCTGCCTGCCTTCGTGGTGGTCGGCTTGCCCGACAAGGCGGTGGGCGAAAGCCGTGAGCGCGTTCGGGCCGCCATCGCCGCGATCGGCCTGTCGCTCCCGCCCAAGCGCATCACCGTGAACCTGTCGCCAGCCGACCTGCCCAAGGAAGGATCACACTATGACCTGCCCATCGCGCTTGGCCTGTTGGCCGCGATGGGGGTGGTGGATGCTGAGACGCTGTCCGAATATCTGGTCGTCGGCGAACTCGGGCTCGACGGGCGGATCGCGGGATCGCCCGGCGTACTGCTGGCGGCGCTCCACGCATCGGAGCGGGGGCTGGGGCTGATCTGCCCCGCGGTACAAGGCTCCGAGGCGGCCTGGGCGGGTGGCAACATCTGCGCGGCGACCGACCTGATCGGCTTGCTCAACCATTTGAAAGGCACGCAACTGCTGCCCGAGCCTGCCCCCGGCGAGGCGGAGGAACTGGTTTTCGGGCCTGACCTTCGCCGGGTGAAGGGGCAGGAAACGGCTAAGCGCGCGCTGGAGATCGCGGCGGCGGGCGGCCACAATCTCTTGATGGTAGGTCCCCCGGGTTCGGGGAAGTCGCTGCTCGCCTCCTGCCTGCCCGGCATCCTGCCGCCCCTCGATTCGACAGAGGCGCTCGAAGTATCGATGGTCGCTTCGGTCGCCGGCACGCTTGCGGGCGGACGGATGACGCGGGCGCGGCCTTTTCGGGCGCCGCATCACTCTGCATCGATGGCGGCGCTGGTCGGCGGTGGCCTTCGTGTTCGCCCCGGCGAGGTCAGCCTGGCACACCTGGGTGTCCTGTTCCTCGACGAATTGCCGGAGTTCCAGCGCGCGGTGCTCGATTCGCTGCGGCAGCCGCTTGAGACCGGCAGCGTCAGCGTCGCCCGCGCCAATGCCCATGTCAGCTTCCCCGCCCGAGTGCAGCTGGTCGCGGCGATGAACCCGTGCCGGTGCGGGCACCTGGGGGATCCCGCGCTCGCCTGTTCGCGCGCGCCGCGCTGCGCCGCCGACTATCAGGCGCGCGTGTCCGGGCCGTTGCTCGATCGCATCGACCTGCACCTTGAGATGCAGCCCGTCAGCGCCGCCGACCTCGCGCTGCCCCCCGCGTCCGAAGGATCCGCGGAGGTCGGCGCGCGCGTTGCCGCTGCGCGCGCGGTGCAGGCGAGCCGCTACCGCGACGTTGCCGCCCGTACCAATGCAGAGGCCGATGGCGAGGTCCTGGAGGCGACCGCCACGCCGGACGCTGCCGGTGCGAAGCTGCTCGCCCAGGCGGCAGAGGCGATGCGGCTGTCGGCGCGCAGCTATACCCGGGTGCTGCGCGTCGCCCGCACGATCGCCGACCTTGCGGGCGCGGAGACCGTCGGGCGCCTGCACATTGCCGAGGCGCTCAGCTACCGGCGTCAGGCGCCGCGGGCCTGAAGGTGCCTCCAGCCGCGGCGGCTACAGTCTGTCGATCGACCGGTGTTCAGGCGCTGGCGTTTGCGAAAGGCCTGCCGTATAGCGCCGCGACCAGCCCCATGTCGGGCAATGCGCACCGTGCGGGTGTGGTGAAATTGGTAGACGCGCCGGACTCAAAATCCGGTTCCGCAAGGAGTGTCGGTTCGAGTCCGACCACCCGCACCATCTTCCTGACGCTCAGGACGATTGCTTCTCCGCGGATGACCCTCGTTGCAATTCCCGTGCGGGATTGCCGGCGACAGTCGCTCCGGCCGGAACGTCCCACGTCACCACGCTGCCTGCCCCGATCACCGCATCGTCACCGACCGTCACGCCCGGAAGCAGGATGGCGCCCCCTCCGATCCAGACGTTGCGGCCGATTTTGATAGGGACGCCCCACTCCATTCCGCTCGCACGTTCAGCCGGGTCGCGCGGATGGTCGGCTGTCAGGATCTGCACTCCGGGGCCGATCTGCGTGCCGTCGCCGATCCGCACTGCAACCACATCCAGTATGACGCAGTTGAAGTTCAGGAACACGCCGGCGCCCAGGTGAATGTTGCTGCCATAGTCGCAGTGGAACGGCGGCCGGATGGTCGAGCCCGCGCCGAAGCTCCCCAGACGCTTGCGCAGCAGCGTATCCCGCTCCGCCATCGACGACGTCTGGTTAAAGCGCTGCATCCATTCGGCGGCAGCCTGTTGGTCTGCGGCGATTTCGGGGTCGCTGGCGTGATACGGATCGCCTGCCAGCATCTTCTGTTTCTCGGACCGTTCCGTCATCGATGTACCTCTGAAGGATGTGCTCTCGGCTCGCCTAGCAGGGGCCAAGCCGCCAATCGAACGCGTCGAACGGGGAGCCAAAGGCGCTCGCAAGACCGTCACGTTACACGTTCCCTAGAACCAAGGTCATCTTTCGAACCGAAGAAATCCGCAAGCCTCGCCGCGAACTCCAGCGAGCGCCGGAGCCGTACTTACGCGGTGATCGTGGCCGCGCGGATTTGCTCGAACGGCCGCTACAATTGACACTTCCTGCCAGTACGACGCGCGGGTGACGTCGGGAGATTTTCGGATCGTCCCGTATCCGACACGACCCCCCGGTACGCGCTTGTGTTTGGATCGTTCCGTGACATGCTGCGATGCAACAAGCTCTGCTGCCCTGCCGGGGCAAGCACATGCGTGAGGAAGAACGGGCGTCTATGTCCAAGATCGACTTCGCAATTACCCGATCGCCCACTCGGACCTCTCTGGCGAAGCCAAGGCGACGCGACGCCAAGATCTGGCTGTGCCTGGCCCTGATGGTGGCGGACGCCTTCGCCATTCTGATCGGCTTCAGCGTAGGGCTCGCCGTCGAGCAGCCAAAGACGATCTCCGGCGGGTTGATCCCCGCGCTGATCGGGGCGCTGCTGGTGCATGCGGCGATCGCATTTCAGAACCAGGCGTATAATCCGCGCTGCCTCACTCAAACCACTAAGAGTTGCCGTCAGGCGCTGCTGTCCTTCGGCACCACCTTGCTGATCTTTTTCCTCGTCGCCTTTTCTCTTCGCGTGGTCAGCGACCTCCATCGCCTGGCGCTCGCCCTTGGGCTCATCGCCAGTGCGGGAATGCTGCTCGTCCAGCGAGTCCTGATCGGCCATCTGGTACGCAAAGTCTTCGGCCGCCTCGATGCCGAATTGATGATCGTCGATGATGCGGACGTACCAAGGGCCTATTTGAACCGCGACATCCTGGACGCGCGCGCAGTGGGGCTTAGCCCCGACCTGGACGACCCTTATATGCTGGATCGCCTTGGCAAGACGCTCCACGATTACGACCGGGTAGTGGTGACGTGCCCCGGGCATCGGAGGGCCGCCTGGGCGCAGGCGTTGAAGGGCGTGAACATCGTTGGCGAGATCGTGGTAGCCGAGCTTGCCGAGCTGGCACCGCTGACCACCCGCCAGTGGCACGGGGTGACGACGGTGGTGGTCTCCTGGGGCCCGCTCAACATTGCGAATCGGGTCAAGAAGCGCGCGCTCGATCTGGCGATCACCGTTCCCACGCTGCTGCTCCTGCTGCCGTTCATGGTCCTGGTGGCGGTGGCGATCCGTCTCGATTCCCCCGGGCCCGTCTTCTTCCGGCAGGAGCGGATGGGACGCGGCAACCGGATCTTTTTCATCTTCAAGTTTCGCAGCATGCGCGCCGAGGCAACCGATGGAAAAGGGGAGCGGTCGGCGAGCCGAGATGACGACCGCATCACGCGGGTCGGGCGCCTCATTCGCGCCACGAGCATCGACGAACTGCCGCAGCTCCTCAACGTGCTGCGCGGTGAGATGAGCCTGGTGGGCCCGCGGCCGCATGCGCTCGGATCGACCGCTGGCGACGAGCTCTTCTGGCGGGTCGACCGGCAATATTGGCACCGTCATGCGCTGAAGCCCGGCATCACCGGCCTCGCCCAAATCCGGGGCTTCCGCGGCGCCACCGTCCATCGGCGCGATATTCTCAACCGGCTGGAAGCCGACCTTGAGTATCAGCACGGCTGGACGCTGTTGCGGGACATCTCGATCCTGTTCCGCACGGCGCAGGTCATGGTCCATCGCAACGCCTATTGAGCGGTCAGCGCTCCCGCGCGGCGGTGGATCGCACCTCGTCGATCGGGCTCAGCAGATATTCGGCAAGCGAACGCCGCCCGGTGCGGATATCCGCGGTCACCGCCATGCCGGGCGTCAGGCGGACCGGAACGCCGTCGCGTGAAATCTGGTCGCGGTCGAGCGCCACCCGCGCCGTGTAGATCAGGCCCCGCTTCTCATCCTGCACGGCGTCCGAGCTGACCTGCTCCAGCCGTCCCGGGACCGTGCCATAGCGGGTGAACGGAAACGCCTCGACCTTTACGGCGACCGACTGCCCGGGTGTGACGAAGCCGACATCCCGGTTGGCGATCGCCACTTCGGCCACCAGCCGCGCCCGGCTGGGGACGATCACCATGACCGGCTTGGTCGCTTCCACCACGCCGCCGATGGTATGTACCGATAGCTGGGTGACGATCCCGTCGACCGGGCTGACAAGTTGCTGAAGGCTGCTGCGGCGTTGCGCCTTGACCAGCTCCTCCTTGTGCAACCGTGCATCGCTCTCCGCCTTGGCGAGGTCGGCCAGCACGCGGGCGCGCGCCTCGGCTGAGGAACGGACCGAATTGCCGCCGGCGACCGCGATCTGCGCGTCTGCGCGCTGGGCCGCGGCGAGCGCAGCATCTCGGTCGCGGGTCGCGGCGAGCCGTTGGCGGCGCATCTCGATGACGCGCAGCTTGGAGACATAGCCCTTTTCGAGAAGCGTCTCGTTGGCGGCGATCTGCTCGTCCAGCAGCGGGATGGTCTCGGCCAGCTTGGCGGCCTGGATCTGGGCTTCGGACTTGCTGGCGCGGGCGGCCGCGGTATCGGCGGCGCGTGTCTGGGTGCCGGCCTGGATTTCGGCGAACTGGGCCTTGGCCAGTGCGACCTGGGCCGCAGCCACCTCCTGGGTTGTGCCCGGCGGGGGGGTGAAGCGCAGGCCCTGCCCATCGAGCGCCGACCGAATCGCCCGAAGCCGGGCCGCGTCCAATTCAGCCGTCTGCAGCGCCTCCGCGGCCTGAACAGCTTCTGCGTCCGAGACGGTCGGATCAAGCTCGACGAGCCGCTGCCCGGCGCGGACCGACTGGCCGTCCTGCACAAGGATAGAGCGAACGACCCCGGGTTGACCCGGCTGGATCAGCTTCACGTCATCCGCCGGGACAAGACGGCCGGAGGCGGAAGCGACCACGTCGACCTTGCCGAGCGTCAGCCACAGCACGACGACCACCATCAGGGCGAGCAACAGCCACGCCGTAGCCCGCGCCGTGGGGGATACCGGCTGCTCGATCACCTCAAGAGCAGCGGGAAGAAAGTCCGTTTCCTCGGTACGGGGCACCAGCCGAGAGCGCGCTTTCTCGTTCTCGAGGGCGTCGCGGACCGCCGACCAATGGTGTGCCAGCGCCTTCACGCGGCGCTACTCCCTTCACGAATGCCGATCTGCTTGCTGTGCAGGCCGGCGTACCGCCCGCCGAGACGGAGCAGCTCGTCATGCGTGCCCGTCTCGACAATGCGACCTTGTTCCAGGGTCATGATCCGGTCGCACTGGCGGATCGCCGAAAGCCGATGGGCGATGATGAGCACCGTCCGTCCGGCGGCGATCGCCTTGAGGTTGTGCTGGACGATCTCTTCGCTTTCCGCGTCCAGGGCGGACGTGGCCTCATCGAGGATCAGGATGCGAGGCCCTGTTACCAGGGCGCGCGCGATGGCGATCCGCTGGCGCTGGCCGCCGGAAAGGTTGGCGCCGCGTTCCTCGATGATCGTGTCGTAGCCGTGCGGAAGCGTGAGGATGAACTCGTGCGCGCCGGCGAGGCGAGCCGCTGCGATCACCCGCTCGATCGGCATGGCAGGATCGGCGAGCGCGATATTGTCGCGGATGGAGCGGTTGAAGAGGATATTCTCCTGCAGCACCACGCCGATCTGACGCCGCAGCCAGGCGGGATCGATCTGCGCGATATCGACACCGTCGATGAGGATGCGGCCGCTTGCGGGAAGGTACAGGCGCTGGAGCAGCTTGGTGAGGGTCGACTTGCCCGATCCCGATGAGCCGGCGATCCCGAGCGACGTGCCTGCCGGCAATTCGAAGCTGATATCGTCGAGCGTCCAGGGGCCCTCTGCGGCGTAGCGAAAGCGGACCGCCTCGAAACGGATGTCGCCGCGGATGGCGGGCAGGCTGGTCCTGGAGCCTGCGCCCGGCTCCGGTGGAACATTGAGGATGTCGCCCATGCGCTGCACGGACAGGCGGACCTGCTGAAAATCCTGCCACAGCTGCGCCATGCGGATCACCGGGCCCGAAACCCGTTGCGCGAACATGTTGAAGGCGACGAGGCCGCCGACGGTAAGTGCTCCCGAAATCACCTCGCGAGCACCGAAGAACAGGATCGCCGCCAGGCTGAGCTTGGAGATGAGCTGTACCGCCTGGCTGCCGGTGTTGCTGAGGTCGATCACCCGCTGGTTGGCGACGCTATAGCCGGCGAGTTGCCGCTCCCACCGTTCCTGCCATTGCGGCTCGACCGCCGCCGTCTTCAGCGTCTGCATGCCCGAGACACTCTCGACCAGAAGGGAGTTATTGGCGGCGCCGCGGGCGAACTTCTCATCGAGCCGCTGCCGGAGCGGCCGGGTGACGAACAGCGAGACGACGACATAGGCCGGCAGCGTCAGCGCGACGATCAGGAACAGGGTGGGCGAATAGAGCCACATCGCGGCCAGGAAGACGACCGTGAACAGCGGATCGACCAGCACGGTCAGCGACGCGTTGGTCATGAACTCGCGGATGGTTTCGAGCTGTCGCACGCGCGTCACCGTGTCGCCGACGCGCCGGTTCTCGAAATAGGCGAGAGGAAGGCGGAGCAGATGTCGGAAAAGCCGGCTGCCAAGCTCGACATCGAGCTTCTGGCTCGTCTCTGAATAGAGGCGCGTGCGCAGCCATCCGAAGGCCACTTCCCACAGCGACACGATCACGAAGCCGATGCTGAGCACCTGCAGCGTCGCCAGGCTATTATGGCTCAGCACCTTGTCGACGACGTTCTGGAAGAACAGCGGCGCTGCGAGGCCGAGGATGTTCAACGCCAGCGTGATCAGCAGCACCTCGCCGATCAGGCGCCGGTACTTGACGATCTGGGGCACGAACCAGGTCATGTCGAACGCCACGGCGGCGACATTGGACGTCTCGCGGGTCGTGATCAGCAGGAGCTCGCCGGACCAGCGCTCCTCGAGCGCTGAACGATCCCAGCGCTCCACCGGTCGGCCGGGCCGCTGCACGGCGGCTGCGTCATCGCCGACGCGGCCGATGATGAACCAGCCGTCCGGTCCGGCACCCAGCACCGGCAGGGGGAGACGGCGCAGCCGATCATAGTCCGCGCGAACGGCGCGCGCCCGCACGCCGTCCATCCGCTTGGCGAGGCGCAGCAGGTCGGTCGGCGCGGCCGGGCGTTCGTGGCCCAGGTCGTGGCGCAACTGGCCCGGGTTCACGGCAACCCGGTGCATGGCAAGGATCTGGGACAGCGCGGCGAGCCCGCTGTCGGTTTCCGTGGACGATCCAGCAAAATCACCCGGTGAAGGCGCGTCGCGCTCCTCCAGCGGTCGGGCCGGTGTGGTGGGGTTCCGCACCAGCTTTCCGCCCTCAGCCGTTGACGATCCGCGGCGCACCGCGCGCACGATAGACGTCAAACGCCTTGGCAAAGGCCTCGGCTTGGTGGGTCGCGCGGACCAGCCCCTCGTAGCTGCCCGTCCACTGGTCTGCGAAACCAGCGACCTTGCCGTAGCTGTTGTCCAGCAGGACATGCGGGATGTCGAGCAGCACCGACAGGATGTGCGCATGCAGGCGGTCGGTCACGACCACTTCGCCGGTCGAGAGCATCGCGAGGCCGCGCTTCAGGCGCCACTCCGCCACACGGCGCTGGCGCGTCGCGCGCATCGCCATCGGATCGCGCGAGATCAGGCGCGCGAGCTTGAGCGAAAGGCGCAGATAGCGCTTCTGGCGGGGATCCTCCTCCAGCCAGTCGTCGGCCACGACGCCGTCGGGCAGCGCCGCGGCATCGCCGGCAGCGCGCTCGTGATCGGTGCGCAGGAGTGCGAAGACCGGCACCCGCGCCGGCGCGCGCTGCTGCGATCCGAGCATCAGCGCGGCATCGGGGCAGAGGCGGATCGTGCAGTCGAAATGCTCCTTGGCGAAGGCCAGCGAGCGTTGGTCGCGAACGAGCAGCGTGAATTGCCCGTGGGCCCGGATCGCCGCCGCCATTTCGGCTGCTGCCGCGGGATCGGCATAGTGGATCGATTCGGGCATCTGGATGAGGGGGCGGCCCCGGTGCTTCTGGAGCAGGTGCAGCCGGAAGGCTTCGTGCTTGGGCCAGAGCGTCCCCATGTTGCCGCCGCCATGGATCAGAATCGGCCCGTCGCCGATCGCCTGGCGGCATTCCTCGTCATCAAAGTCGTTGATGGCGGAGTAATAGACCGGAAGCCGACCGCGCTTGCGCAGATAGGCCATCTCCCCCAGCCAGATCGCGGAGTCCCCGACGTTGCTGTGGCCGGGGAAGTCGACCAGCGCGAGCTTGCCCGCCGGCAGCACGGAGTCGAGCACGCCTTCGAACTGACGCGCAAGCTCTGCAACGAGCACGCGAGCGGGTTTCTTGTCGGTCATATCCGGGACTTTCTGGTTCGCTTGAGCGTCGAGGCGAGGCGCTGTCGCCAGGGTCGTGAAATCGCCAGCAGCACGGCCGCGTAGAGGATGCCCCCAAGCGGGCTGAGCAGCAGGATGGTCGTCCACCCCTCCATGCGGCCTTCAAGCAGGCGCATCGCGATCGCGAGGGCAATGCCCATCACGCTGGACGCGACCAGCGGCGATCCGACTGCGCGCAATGTATCCGCGAACCGGATGCCGGAGACGCGCTGCAGGAGGAAGACCTGCAAGGGCATCGTCAGATACGCGCGCCCGACATACGAGATCGCGACCGCGAACAGGCCGTATGGGAGCGACGCCAGCGTCAGGATCACGCCGAGCACGAGCTGCGTGGTGGAAAGGGAGATCAGGCTCCGCGATCCGCCCAGCACGCTGAGCGACGGGGACGCGAAGAAGTTGAGCGTGAACGGTACCGCCATGAACGCGAATACCTGTGCTAGCTCGCCGGCTTCATGCCATTTGTCGCCGAAGACGGTGGGCACCGCGACCGGAGCCAGCGCCCCGAACCCGACCAGCGCGGGGAAGGAGAGGGCGGCCGCCTGGGCGATCATCCATTGATAGGCGCGGCGCAGTTCGGCGGGCTCGTTCTTCACTCGCGCAAGCGTCTGTACCGCGACCTGGGTGAAGGGTTGGATCGCGCCGCGCCCGATCAGCTCCACCGTCCGCCAGGCCGTCCGGTAGACGCCGACCGCCGCGAGGCCGATCCCGGCACCGATCGCCACTTCCTGGACGCGCACGGTCGCGAGAAAAACGAGCTGGACGTAGATCAGGCTCGCATTGAGCATCAGATTGCCGCGCAGGATCCCCCAGTCGAAGTTCCAGCCCGGTTTCCAGTCGTACGAGCGGCGCGACAGCACCACGCCCGCAAGCTCTGTCACGATGCGCTGGATCACCAGGCTCCACAGGCCGAGGCCGGCAAAGGCGGCAGCCACCGCGCACGCGCCCCCGAGAACGCCGCCGACGACGGAGCGCAGCGCCGTGGTCCGGTGGCCGAATTCGCGCAGGCGCAGAGCGAGGTGGGTGCTGCCGAACGAGGAGAGGGGCAGCGTCAGGCTCATGACCGCAAGCGGAAGGGCGATGCCGGGAACGCCCATCCAGTCGGCGATCGGTTGAGCGAGCGCCATGATCAACCCGGCCGAGATGAACGAGAGCACCTGCTGCGAGCGATAGATGGTGTCGAGGAAGGCGGGCGTGACCTCGCGCTTCCGGGCGATGGTCTGGACCAGCCCGGCGGTCGCGATGATGCGGAATGCTTCGGCAGTGGCGGCCATGACGGCGAAGGCGCCGATGTCCGTGCGCGAGAGCAGGCGCGCCAGCACCACGAAGACGACGAACGAAAAGAGCTGGTCGGAAAGAAAACGGGTAACCGTCCAGCCGATGGAACTGCGGCTGCGGGCGCGGAGCTTCTCGTCGAAGCGGTCGGGCGTCTCAGCGTTCAAGCAGCCGCCTCGCCTTCAGAAGCCGCATCCGCGCACGTTCAAGGTGACGCCAAGCCTGCTGTCGGACGGAATGATACTCCGGCGCCGACTTCTCCATGAAACGGGAGGCGCCGATATCCGATGGCACCGTCGCTTCAAGGACGGGAGCGGGATAGAGCGCGAGGTTGCGCAGGCCGTGGGCCCAGGAACGATCCATGGCGTCGTCGATCGGGCGGCGCATGACGCGGCAGTGCTCGACCAGTCGCTCGGCGCCTTCCCGCGTGATTGCATAGGCCTGGGTGCCGTAGGCGAGACCGATCAGTTCCACGATCGTGCGGGAATGCTGGAGAAAGTCGCCCCGGACCTTGCGCTGCCAGGTCGGGCGCTTCGCATAGAGGCGGAGGTAATCGACACCGATGGCGTGAAGGTCGACCTGCGCGAGCCGCTCCAGATACGCCCAGTCGACCACCGTATCGTCTTCAAGGACGATCGCCTGGGGGATGTCGCGCGCGACCATCTCTTGCCAGATCGAGAAGTGACTGGCGTAGCAGCCGATCTCCCCCTTGGTCATGGGCCTGCCCTTGTTCCGCCGAATCGCGATCTCGTCGATGGTCATGCCGGGGGCAGGCGCGGTGCACGCATCGAAGAAGCGCCACGACAGGGACGTGCCCGCCGCGCGCTCGGCGAACGCGGCCCGCCTGACTTCGGCAGACTGGAGGGACACCACCAGCACTTCAGCAGTGACGTCCAATTCGGGCAGCGACTGGGCCAAGTCTACGCGCCTCCTGCTCGGGTTGAGCTTCCTTCGCACTGCAGCATTGCCGCATCGGTCCGGTATCATCTTGGTAGCCGCCAATGGCGCGAGCGCGAACCCGCCTTTGCCTCAGATCGTCGTTCTAAACGGGCGGACTATCTTCGCTGGTGCAGCATATGGTTGACCCGGCGTGCTGAAGGGGGCTGTTTCCTAGCGACTGCACCCGAACAGGCGTAACTCTTCATGTTCAAAGTCGCTGTCGTGATCCCGGTATGGAACGGCCAGGCCGTGCTCGAACGGTGCCTCGATGCACTCGCGCGGCAGACAGTTGCCCGCGACACCTTTCAGCTGATCGTCGTGGACAATGGCTCCACCGACGACAGCATTGCCGTCGCGCGTCGCTATCCAGGCGTCGAAGTGCTGAGCGAGGAGCGCCCCGGCTCCTATGCCGCGCGGAACCTGGGCATCGCGCATGTGCAGGCCCCGATCACCGCTTTCACCGACGCCGATTGCGTGCCGGAGCCGGATTGGCTGGAGCAGGTGCTAAAGGCTGCCGAAGCAAATCCGGGTTTCGGCGTGCTTGCCGGAAAGATCGACCTGTTCGACGAGATCGCGCAGGAAGATGTGGTCTTCGCCGATTACGAGCGGCTGTTCAGTTTCCCCCAGGCTCATGCCGCGCGCGGCAATTGCGCGACGGCGAACTGGGCGAGCGAGACCGCACTGCTGCGGCGGCTGGGAGGGTTCGACGCGGCGCTCAAGTCCGGCGGCGACCGGCAGATGGCGCTGCGCATCCGCGACGCGGGCGCGCCGCTTATCTACGTGCCGGAGATGGTGGTGCGCCACCCGGTCAGGGCGAGCCGCGCCGAACTGGTACGCAAGCGCCAGCGGCTGAGCGGCGGGCGTTGGGACCGGACCGAGGGACGGCGCCGCCTGGCGCGGGTTCTTGGCGTGACCGCGGTCGATACGGCGCGCCGTCTTCGCAGGGCCGCCGTCACCCCCGGCCTCAGCGTGCCCCGGCGCCTGGCCGTGATGAAGCTGACCGTGGAACTGGCGGGAGTCGCGGCCAGCGAGTTCTTCAATCTTGCCGGCGGTCGCAAGGCGGTGCGGGATTGATGGCACAGCCTCGCTTCTCCGTCGTGATGCCGCTCTACAACAAGGCGTCGCATGTTCGCGCCGCCATAGAGAGCGTGTTCGCGCAGACCTGCGCGCCCCACGAGCTTCTGGTGGTCGACAATCGTTCGACCGATGGCAGCCGCGAAGCCGTGGCTGCCCTTCAGGATCCTCGTATCCACCTGCTGGACCTCCCCACGCCTGGGCCGGGCGGCTACGCGGGGCGGAACCTTGGCATCCGGGAGGCGAGCGGGGACTGGATCGCCTTTCTCGACGCCGATGACCTGTGGTACGCCGATCACCTCGCGGTACTCGCCGCGGGCATCGCCGCCGATCCGACGGTCACAGCCGCCGCGACACGCTTCGATCATGTGTTTGCAACGCATCACAAGGCGCAGCGGATCGCTGCCGGGCTCTCCGAAAGTTGCACACTGGACTTCGCCCGGTTCCTGGAGGCGTGGCTTGCGGTACGGGAGTGTCCGATGTGGACCGGCGCGATTGCCATCCGGCGCGACGCCTTGTTCGAGGCGGGGCTGTTCCCCGAAGGGAAAGCGGTTCGCGGCGGCGACAAGGATCTGTGGCTTCGCGTGATGGCGCTCGGCAAGCTTCGCTACGAACCGCAGGCCACCGCGGCCTTTCACCGCGACTCCGAGAACAAGGTCAGCAAATCGACCACGACGTTGGAGCTCCCCTGCCTGGTGCCGACGGCGCACGCGCTGATGTCAAAGGCGTCAACGCGCGAAGTGGCGCTGCTCCGCCGGCTCGTGAACCAGGAAATCGCGCATTATGCGCGCTACGCGATGAAGTATCCCAGCACGACCGAGATCCGCCTGCGCGACGTCTACCTGCCGGAAGGGATCCGTACCGCAGCCCTGTTGCTTGCGGCCAAGCTGATCCCGGCTTCGCTCCGGCAGGGCAGCTATGCCCTGCGGAACCGGCTGCTGGCACGGGCGTGAGCTTGATCCGGATCCTGGGCGGCCTGCTGCTTGGCGCAGGCGCTGTCGCTGCGTGGCTGGCGCTCGCCGGGACCCTCAACGCGCGTCTGGATGCGCTCGCGTCGTTCATGCCGGTCTTCGGCATGGTGACGCTGCTGGGCGCGCTCCTGTGCTGGCGGTCGCCCGTTCTCGCGCTGGTGGGGGCGGGTGTGGGCCTGTTGCCCGTCGCGATCGCGATGGTGCCCGAACTCGTCCGCAATATCCCCGCAGCGCCAGGGTCCGGTGCGCAGGTTCGCGTGCTCACGCACAATGTCTGGCGGGACAACAGCGATCCGGCCGAGACCGCACAGGCAATCATCGACGCCAATCCGGACGTAGTGATGTTGCAGGAGGTGGACGGCAACTTCCGGCCGATGCTGGACGCGTTGCGGCAGCATTTCGGCCAGGGTACGCAATGCCCGCCGGGATGTGGCCTTGCCATCTTCTCGCGCTGGCCGATCGCGCAGAGCGACTATTTCCTGAAGGACTCGCGCGGGCGTCCGTTCGGGCCGCCGCTGCTTTGGGCGAAGATCGTGGGACCGGACGGGCGGCCCTTTACCGCGATGACGATGCATTATCCGTGGCCGACGTCCGAGCTGCAGGCCGAGCGCCGTCGCGACGTGGCGCAGGCGCTGCTGCGGATCGACCGCGATCCCCTCATCCTTGGCGGCGATATGAACCTGACACCCTGGTCGGCGGCGATGCGGCAACAGGACCGCGCCTTTGCGCCGATGACCCGGGTTACGCGTGCGCTTGCGAGCTGGCGGCGCGGTTTGCCGCTGCTCCCCATCGACCAGCTCTATGCCGGTCCCGAATGGGGGTTGGTCGACGCGCAGCGGCTGCCGGCAACCGGCTCCGATCATTACCCCTTGCTCATCACGCTGGGGCGTCCGTGAAGCGGCACTTCGGGATCCTGTTGCTCGCCGGCACCCTGCTGGCGCCGCCCGCGCTCGCGCAACAGTCCGATGCGACCGACAGCCTGGGTTCGGTCGCCACCGAAAACCCGTTCGGCCGGGACCGCAACACCAGCGTGCTCGACCGGCGCCGGCCCGATTATGCGCCCGTGCCGGTCCGGCTGGGCGCGTTCGAGGTGTTGCCGCGCGTTGCCATAGCTGCCGGGTATGACGACAACCTGTTCGCGCAACGGACCGACAAGGTCGAGGACGCCTATGTCCGCATCCGGCCGCGGGTCTCGCTGGTCCGCCCTTCGCAGACGCTGCGATTGTCGCTGAGCGGCGAGCTCGATCTCCTCCGCTACGCCGATCGATCGAGCGAGAACGCCACCCAATACACCCTCGGTGGGGGCGCGCTCTATACGATCAGCCGGTCGGATACGCTGAACATCACGGCGCAACATGGCCGCTACAGCGAGGAACGGGTGTCGCCGGACTCCCCGACCGGCATCGTGCGCCCGAACCGGTTCAACCTGACCGAAGGTTCGGCGATCTACACGCACGTGTTCAACCGCCTGCGGGTGCGCGGCGTGTTCGAGTTCGAGAACCGGAACTATACGGATGGCGAGACCCCGACCGGAGAGGTAGTCGATCAGGACTTCCGGGACCGCACCACGCTGACCGGCACGGGGATCGGTGAATATGCCCTCAGTCCAAGCGTGGCGCTGTTCGTCGCCGGATCGATCAACCAGCGCGACTATCGCGAACGGACCGGCCCGGTGCCAGCGCGGGATTCGTCGGGCTTCGAACTGGCTGCGGGTTCGAGCTTCGAGCTCGGCAGAAAGGCGAGGGGAGCGCTGCGGGTCGGCTATCTCCGGCAGGATTACGCCCCCGCGCAGTTCGAGGACATTTCAGGTTTTCTCATCCGTGGCGAACTCGCCTATTTTCTCACGTCGCTCGTGACGATCACCGGCACCATCGACCGCAGCGTCCGGGAAACGGGGGTCGCCAGTGCCACGGGCTACCTGGCCACGGACGCGACGTTGCGGGCTGACTACGAACTGCTGCGGAACCTCATCCTGAGTGCGGGCGCCGAGTTCGAAAAGCGCGACTTCGGCAATATCGATCGGAAGGACGACCGCTGGAGGCTGCGGGCGAGTGCGTCCTATCTCGTCAGCCGGCGCATGGCGCTGCGTGCCGATCTTCAGCGGCGCACGCAGGATAGTTCGGGCACTACTCCGGGGCGGAGCTTTGCCGACAACAGGATTTCAGTGGGGGTTACTTTCTCGGGCCTATGAAGGGACGCGTGCATGCCCACGTTGTACATTGCTCCTACGGGAAGCGGATCGGGCGACGGATCCAGCGCGGCGAACGCGGCAACGCTGGGTGACCTGCCCCGGCTGATCGCGGCGGCGGGGCCAGGCGGCGAGGTACTGCTGATCGCGGACCAGGGTGCGTACACCGCGCCCGCCCAGGCCCTATCGATTGTCGCCGGCGGGACGGACGGGGCACCGGTCACGATCCGCGGGGTCGATTCGGCGGGGAACGCGATGGCGGCAACGATCGTGGGAACGCGGCCGGAGTCGTTCGACCCCGCCAATCCGTCCGGTGAGGAAGTCTTCCGGATGCTCGATGGTGCCGATCACCTCCGCTTCAGCGACTTGGCGTTCCAGAACGTCGGGATTCCGTTCCGGGTCGGCGCTGACATCGAAAACCTTACGATCGAGCATGTCGACGCACGCAATGTCGCCCGATTCTTCGATGACATCGCGTCCGGCACCAATACCAGCGCGAGCATCGCGGGCCTGACGATCCGCGATGTCGAGGTCGCCGGCTATTCCAAGGGCGCGATCCGGGTCCAGTACGACAGCAGCAATGTGCTGATCCAGGATGTGCGCGGCGACAGCCAGTTTCAGGATGGCGACAATTTCGCGATCGGCGTCCACATCACCGGAACCGCGCATGACGTCGTGATCGACCGCGTGGCCATGCGGAACGCGCTCGACACGGTGAATGCGTATCGCAACGGTGACGGTTTCGCGACCGAGCGGGGCACGTACAATGTGACGCTGCGGAACGTGATCGCCACGGGCAACAGCGACGGCGGACTGGACCTCAAGAGTGACAATGTGGTCGTCGACCGCGCGATCGTGTCTGGAAACGGGCGCAACATCCGGATCTGGGGGACGGGCGCGCAACTCAGCAACATCGTCAGCCTCGATGCGGGAGCACCGCTGGCGGGCGGAAACCGTGAGCATGTGTGGCTGGCAGAGGGTGCCGCCGCGACTGTCCGCAACGCGCTCTTCTCCGACCCCGGTTCGCCGCTCCTCTTCAACCTCTCCGAACGGAACGGCAAGCTGGTTGTCGCAGATCTTGCTATGGTTAACGGCGCGGGAACAATTGTTTCAAAGCGTGGGACCGGCTCGACCCTGACCCTGTCGGGCGAAAGAGGTGCGGTCGCGGCAGGAACCGCTGGCGACGACCTGCTGGTGGCAACGGTGGGGGCCGATATCATGGCCGGAGGCGCCGGCCGGGACATACTTGTCGGGGGCGCAGGCGGGGACGCGCTGTACGGCGAGGCGGGCGATGACATGCTGGTGGGCGACGCGGGCGACGACCTGATCGAGGGCGGGGCCGGCGCCGACATCATGGTCGGCGGCGCGGGTCGCGATCTCCTCAGCTATGCCGGCAGCCTGGCCGCCGTCCGCATCGATCTTCTGCGCCTTACGGGGAGCGGGGGCGATGCCGAAGGCGACCTGTTCGACGGGTTCGAGGATCTTCAGGGATCTGCCTTCGCCGACAGCCTTTCCGGTGACGCCGGCGCGAACCGCCTTTCCGGCGGTGATGGGGACGATGCGTTGGCAGGCCGGGACGGGGACGATGTGCTGATTGGCGGCGCCGGCGCCGATTCCCTGGACGGCGGCAGTGGATTCGATCGGGCGGACTATAGCGAGAGCATGGCCGCGGTGACCGTCGACCTGGCCACCGGTTCCGCCGGCGGCGGCGACGCTGCCGGAGACCGGCTGGTGAACATCGAAGCGGTCAGCGGGTCTATCTTCTCCGACTTCCTGGGCGGCAGCGAATCCTCTGATCGCCTCGACGGTGCCGCCGGAGACGACCGCATCGAGGGACGGGGCGGCGACGACACGCTGGTGGGCGGTACCGGCGCCGATACGCTGGTCGGCGGCGAGGGGACCGATACCGCGGATTACTCCGCTGCCACCGGCGCGGTCATCGTCGACCTGGCCGAAGGGCTTGGCTTCGGTGCGGAAGCGGAAGGCGATCGGCTCGAGGGCATCGAGCGGCTGGTCGGTTCGCGCTTTGATGATGTCCTCACCGGCGACGGGTCGAACAACTGGCTTGCCGGGGGTGCAGGCTCGGACCTGCTTACCGGCGGGGAGGGTGTCGACACCGCCGACTATTCGACGAGCGCAAGCGCGGTCGCCGTCACCCTGGGCGGCTGGGGCGTGGGGGGCGATGCCGAGGGAGACCTGCTGTCCGGCATCGAGAATGTGGAGGGCAGCGCGTTTGATGACGTGCTGGTCGGCGATGGCGGGGCGAACGCGCTTGCCGGCGGAACCGGGAACGATCGGCTGGTCGGCAATGGCGGCCTCGACCGCCTCGACGGTGGCGAGGGAACCGACGTCGCGGATTATTCCGGAAGTGCCGCCGCTGTTACTGTGAGCCTTGCGAGCGGGACTGGCTCTGCCGGCGAGACCCTGGTCTCCATCGAGAACCTCATCGGCTCGGCCTTTGACGACGTTCTTTTGGGCGACGCTGGCGACAATCGCCTGACGGGCGGCGGCGGTGCGGATTTGCTCGACGGCGGCGAGGGTTTCGATCTGGCCGACTATTCGACGTCCGGGGCTGCGGTGCAGATCGACCTCGCGCTGGAGACTGCCGCCAATGGCGGTGACGCTGCGGGCGATCGGCTGGTCGGCATCGAGGCAATCTCAGGCTCTGCCTTCGACGATGCCCTGTTCGGGACCGACGGTGCCAACACGCTGCTGGGCGGCGCCGGCGCCGACAGGCTTGAGGGTCGTGGCGGCGACGATCTGTTGCAGGGCGGTGCGGGCGCCGACGTGCTGATCGGGGGCGAGGGGTTCGACAGCGTCGATTTCAGCGCCAATGCGACCGCTATCTCGATCAACCTCCTCACCGGGGTCAGCACGGGCGGAGAGACTGAGGGGGACCAGTTCGAGGGCGTGGAGCGATTCATCGGTTCCGGCTATGCCGACACGATCGTCGGCGATGCGGCGGACCAGTGGCTCGTCGGGGGCGCGGGTGCCGACGTGCTCGACGGAGGCGCCGGGTTCGACACGGCAGTCTATGAGTCCAGCGCCAGCGCGGTGACGATCAACCTTGGCGCGGAACTCCAATCGCGGGGGGATGCGCAGGGCGACCGGCTGCTTGGGATCGAGGCGGTGGTGGGGAGCGCATTCGCGGATATCCTCACGGGCAATGCCGCCGCGAACCGTATTGAAGGCGGTGCCGGCAACGACACCATCGACGGGGGCGCGGGCGCGGACATGATGATCGGCGGCGCAGGCGACGATGCCTATGTTGTCGACGATGCCGGGGACGCAGTGCTCGAGGCTGCCGACGGCGGCCTCGACATCGTTCGCACCAGCCTTGCTTCGCTGACGTTGGCCGATGGGGTCGAGGACCTCAGCTACACCGGCGACGGCGCCTTCACCGGTATCGGAAATGCACTCGCGAACAGCCTCTACGGGCGCGCCTCTAACGACGCGTTGTACGGCATGGATGGTGACGACAAGCTCGTCGGGGGCATGGGCGCGGACCTGCTCGACGGCGGCGCCGGACGTGACCAGGTCGACTATACCAAGTCCGCGGCCGTGACGGTCAACCTTGCGACCAACGTGAACCTGGGCGGCGAGGCGGAGGGAGACCGGCTGGTCGGCATCGAGATCGTCGTCGGGTCCAACTACGCCGATCATATCACGGGAAGCGACGACCCCGTCGCCGGGGACACTCTCTACGGCCGCGGCGGGAACGATGTATTGAACGGCGGCGCGGGCGACGACCTGCTCGACGGCGGTGCGGGCAGCGACATCATGGCCGGCGGCACCGGAAACGATACCTATGTCGTGTATGAGGGGGGCGACCAAGTCGTTGAACTCGCGGGCGAAGGACGCGACCGGGTCCGCACCGCCAACACCGCCTATGTACTGGCCGCCAATGTCGAGGAGCTGGTCTATACCGGCACCGTCGCTGCGACGCTGACCGGCAACGAGCTGGACAATCTGATCGTGGGCGGCGGCGGCGCCGATCTGCTGACCGGCGGAAGCGGGAACGACACGCTGCGGGGCGGAGCGAGCGGCGATGTGCTCGACGGTGGCGCGGGGCTCGACACCGTCGACTATACGGGTTCGCTCGGCGGCGTGCAGGTGAACCTGCGCTATCAAACCGCGACGGGCGCCGATGCCATGGGCGATCGGCTCATCAGCATCGAGAATGCCAAGGGCGGGGCCTTTGCCGATACGCTGCTCGGCAGTGCGGGAGCCAATGTCCTGAGCGGCGGGGACGGCGACGACATCCTTTCGGGGGATGACGGCAACGACACATTGTGGGGCGGCAGTGGCCTCGACCGGCTCGATGGCGGCAAGAACGAGGACAGCCTCTATGGTGAGGACGGCGACGATATCCTCACCGGTGGCCAGCAGACCGATACGCTCCAGGGTGGGGCAGGGAACGATCTGCTGATCGGCGACACGGAGTGGATTTCGTCGCTTGCGGCCCGGGATACGCTCGACGGCGGCGACGGCGACGATATCCTCATCGGCGACGGGAACAGCTTCACCGCATCCGGAAAGGGCGGGAACGACATCCTGCGCGGTGGTGCCGGGGATGACGTGCTGATCGGTGACGGGCGCGTCATGGTCGCGGGCTCGACCGGCGGTTCAGACACGCTCGACGGTGGGCTCGGCAACGACGTTCTCTATGGGGACGGCGTGAGCTTTGCGCCGGGCGCGCGCGGTGGTTCCGACAAGCTGACCGGCGGCGGCGGAAGCGACCGGTTTGTCTTCGCGCCGGGCTCGGGCTCGGACGAGATCACCGACTTCACCCGCGGTGGCGCCGAAGCCGATGTCATCGACTTGAGCGCCTTTGCCATCGCTTATGAGGCGCTGCGCTTCACCGCGAATGCGTCGGGATTGACGGTCAGGCTCAGCGAAACGGACAGCATCCTGGTGCGCGGCGTGACCTCGCTCGATCAGGCGGACTTCCTGTTCGGCTGAGACTCCCGCCAGCCGTGGAGCGCGCCCTCGCAAGCCGCGAGCAGTTCGGGCGGGGCGAGGCGGTTCACATAACCGTCTGAGCCCTGGTCCGAGAGCAGCTTTGCGGGGATGCCCCCGACGACGCCCCGCGGCGGCACGTCCTTGGTAACGACCGCGTTTGCGCCGATCGCCGCTTCGGCACCAATGTTGATGCCGCCGATGACCTTCGCGCCCGACCCCAGGAACGTCCGGTCCCCCACGACTGGGGCGCCCCGGTTCCGGCCGCGGTTCATATAGCCGAGCACCACGCCGTGGGTGACGTTGACGTTGCTGCCGAGCACCGTGTCCCCGTGGAAGTAGAAGCCGCCGAACCGGTTGAGGAAAAGGCCGGGACCGACTTCCAGATACTCGGGAATGGCAAAGCCATATTTGTAGCGCGCCCGCAGCAGCAGCAGCTTCGAGATGGGATAGAGCCCGAACCCCTTGAGCGGCTTGAGTTTGAGCCATCCGCACGTCCGCATCAGGACGGTGTATTTATAGCCCGGGGTGAACGCATAATGCTTGAGGAACGGGCCCAGCCCGACCCTGCCCGCGTAGCGATAAAGATCGGCGGCCAGCAGCGCCTTCAGCTTGGCGAAGCTGACGGGGCAGCCGCGCAGATGCGGTTTCCCGGTCTCGTTGCTCTCCGACTCTCCCGTCGGGGCGCCGGGCGCCAGCGATGCGACGACTGCGTCCATCAGAAATATCTTTCGCTGAAGCGGATGGTGTCACCCGGCAGGACGGGGAAGTCGGCCGTCAGCGGGTAGACCTGCTCGCCTGCCTCCCCAGCGCGCTTCAGGAACACGCGCTTCTCGTTCGCGCGGTAGGTGAAGCCGTCAGCCTTGGCGACCGCGCCGCGGATCGTGAGGCCCTGGGTGTAGGAATATTCCCCGGGCTTGTTCACTTCCCCCAGGATGTAGATCGGCCGGAAGCTTGCCATCTGCACCGACACCTTCGGCTCGATCACGAAGCCGTCGGCCAGTTTCTCCTCGATAGCCCTGGCAAGCGCGTCGGTTTCGAGGTCCGCGGCGACGACGTCTCCGATCAGCGGGAAGGCGAGGGTGCCGGCCGGGGTGATCTCGAAATCACCCGTCAGCGAGGGTTCGCCATAGGTCACGACCTTCACCTTGTCGCCCGGCGAGAGGCGGAAGGCTGCAGCCGGAGGCGGCGCTGCGCCGCTTCCCTGAACCGGCGTCTGTCCGGTGCATCCCGAAAGAAGCGCGACCGCCAGCGCAAGTGCGATCCCTTTGTGCCAACTCATCCTGCTACTCCCGAACCCAACGCAACTTCTTTCCCCGCGGCAGGCGACTTCGGGGCCGCCAGTCCTGCGAGTTCCGCTTCGATCCTGCCCCAGTAATTCGAGGCCGCTTCCTCCACGCCATAGGCGAGCGAGCGCGCCCGCGCCGCCGCCCCGCAGGCGCTGCGCCGCGGCTCCGCATGGACACTCCGCAGGGCGTTCGCGAAGGCCTCGACATCGTCGGTCGGCACCAGCGCACCGGCATCGACATCCAACGGCCCGGTCACGTCCTCGCGTGCGCGGCCGGCCAGAATTTCCGACGGGCCCGACGCGCAATTCGTCGCCACCACGGGGAGGCCACAGGCCATTGCCTCGACCAGGCCATTGGGGAAGCCCTCGGCATTGGAGGGCATCGCGAACAATTCGGCCCGGGCGAGAAGGGCGAAGGGGTTGTCGACATACCCCGGCATGTCGACCCGGTCGGCGATGCCGAGCGAGGCGGCGAGTTGCTCCAGCGACCCGCGTTCCGAGCCCTCGCCGAGGATGACAAGCCGGGTGGGAAGCTCTGCCGCCGCAAAGGCCCGAAGCAGCATCGCCATGTTCTTGTTGGGAACGAGGCGACCGGCGGCAATGATGTAGCGCCCTGCAGGCACAAAGCTGGGCTCAAGCGCGGCAAACGCGCCGATGCTTTCGTGATCGACGGGATTGGCGAGGGCGGTCACGCGACTGCGCGAGACGCCGAAGTTGGCGACGAGGTCCTCGACGACGCCGGACGACACCGCGATCACGTGGCTGGCGCGCGGGTAGGCGACGCGCACCATGAGCTTGGCGGCAAGTGCGCCCCGTCCGTTCCCCAGATGGGCGCTGGTATTTACGCGCTCGCTGATGAGCCACGGGCGGCCGCTGCCTGCCATCGCGGCGGCATTGGCGACATTGGCGCGGGTCAGGAAGCTGAGCGTCGCGGCCGGTGACAGCCGCCCGACGAGCGCGCGGAGTTGCCGCACGCTCCTAAGCAGGCTGTAGCGGGCGTCCAATTGCTCGACCGTCACCCAATCCGGCACCGGATAGGTCCGCGGCTCGTCGTCGAGCAGGGCGAGGTGGATGTCGTAGCGCGCGCGCCAGGGTTCGGACGCGCGCAGCAGGGTGGTGAGCACGCGCTCCGCCCCGCCGCCCGCGAGCGAATTGATGATGAAGAGTATTCTCTTCCGATCCGGCATCGTCCCTCGCTCTTGCGTCACGCGCGGAATCTCGCTCCGAGCGTCACAGGTATCACGAGGTTTTGTTGCAGTGCACCACGCCGCGACCCGTTCCATCGTCGCAAAGGGGCGCTTGGCCGATTAGCACCCGCCCGCCGCCCCCGGGGGCGGCGGGCCAAAGGGATCAACCGAACAGGAAGTCGCTCGGCCGGAAGCTTTCCGCTCCTCGCACATAGACGCTGTCCGAGCCGAAATGGATCGTCGTCCCATCTGTTACGCCGGTGAAACGCAGGCGCTCAAAGGTGATCTCGAAAGCCCGAAGATCGATCCGGTCCCGCTCTGAGCGCGAGAAGTCGGTGATCTCGTCGTAGCCCGAGCCGGGGTGGAAGACGAACCGGTCGGCTCCAGCGCCGCCGGATAGCAGGTCCGCGCCGCCGCCGCCGATCAGATGGTCATTGCCATCACCGCCGTAGAGCTTGTCGTCTCCGCCGGTCACCGTGCTGCTCCAGGTGCGCGCGTCGCCGTAGAGCGAGTCGTCGCCGCTGCCCCCCTCGAGTGTGTCGGCGCCGCCCTTGGCATTGTCCTTCATCACGTCGCCGTCGCCGATCAGCACATCGCTGCCGGCGCCGCCGACCAGGCGATCCCTGCCGCCCTTACCGGCGCCGTAGATCGTTGCGGCATCGCCGATCAGCAGGTCGTCGTCGTCGCCACCGTCGAGGAGGTCATTGGCACCCTGGCTGTTCAGCCACTCTACGTCCCCGACCAGCCGATCGGCGCCGCGCCCGCCCAGCAACGTGTCCGATTGCCAGCCACCCAGGAGCGAATCCGCGCCCCCGTCGCCGCTCAGAATGTCCTCACCATTGCCGCCGATCAGCGTGTCGTTGCCCCGTCCGCCCATGAGCGTATCTGCGCCGTCCATGCCGCTCAGCGTGTCGTTGCCGGTCGCGCCCCAAATCATGTTTGCAAGCGCATTGCCGGTTCCGACGAAGTCCTTGCTACCGAGCCGGCGAAGATCTTCGAGGTGCGAGCCGAGCGTATATGCGTTGAGCGTCGTCTCCACCCGGTCGCGGCCGGAATAGGGGGGCTCAATGATCCGGTCGCCGCTATGATCCACCAGGAAGACGTCATCCCGCGCGTTGCCGATCATCTCGTCGGCAACGGCTTCGGATGCCGGCGGCTTGACCGGCACAAATTTATCCGCCCCAGCGGACGCCTCACCCTGGTCGCGGGCGACGATCTCGCGCACCTCGTCCAGGCCGCTGAGTCCAGGAAGGCTGTCGCGGGTCAGGACCGTCGCCAGTTCTGAACGCGTGATGTTGACGTTGTGCAGCGCCAGTTTCCCGGCGGACGAGATAACCTTGGTGCGCGATCCCGCGTCCACGAAGCTGCCCCGAATGACGGTGACGTTTGCAGCCGTGTCGAGCCAGATCTGGTTCTGCTCGGACGAGCCGCCGCGCCAGACGGGGTTCCGACCGATCGAGTCGATCAGGGTTGCGGATCCCCACAGGCGATAATTGCGCGCATTCTCTTCGCTGACCGCCCTCAAAAGCGTCGTCGCCTCAGACTTGAGGTCGTAGCCGCCGTCCGAATTCCCGCGCGCCACGGTGTCGATGAAGCGGACATCGTACACGCCCCGCTCGGTCGAGAACCCGTCGCCGTTCCGGTAGGATCCGGAGATGCTCTGCACATTCTCAACGATGACGCCTTTCAGCGTGACGTGGTGCACCGTACCGTCGAGATGCACCCCGGCGGGAAGATCATCGCCTACCTGGCCGCCGCCGTTCGCGTAAACGTTCTCGATCGTCACATTGTTGGTGTCGTACTGGAGGCGGATCGCGTTTCGCGAGAAGCCGTTCACCGCCACGTCGCGGATGACGAGGCCATTAATCGTCGCGGTGCCGCCGCTCGCGCTTGCGTAGTTCTCGAAAAAGCGGCGCACATTGTTCGACCCGACGTCTTCGATATGCAGGTCGCTGATATCGGCGGTTGCGCGAAAGGCGCTGCCCACATTGTCGATCTGCAGGTCCCGGAACTGGAGATGATCTGCGCCCGTGCCCAGCTTGAACAATTCGTTGCCGGCCGCATCGCCTGCCTTCCATTCGGTCGGGCGAGACCCGGTGAAGCGCGCGGCCATGCTGTTGCCGTTGTGGTCGATGCCGCGAATAGTAACCGGCGCGCCCTCGGCGCCGCCCTTGTTGATCCCGATGATGCCGGTGACCTTATAGTCGCCCTGGTCCGCAATCAGCAGAACTTCGCCGCCCGGGCCAGCCTTTCCAATCAACGTATTGAGAGAACCGACCGACGCGGCGTTGTTGATATCCTTGCCGCTCTTGTCGCCTGATCCGGTGGGAGAAACGTAGAAACTGCTCATCCGGCGCCCTCCAAGGCTTTGTGCGCGAGCACTTCCTGCCGTCTGGCTTGGCCTTCAGGTTCGTCGCGATCGGGAGCATTCCGGGAGGTATCCGCACGCTCGGCGTGGGCCGGTGCAATCCAGCGACACCCCCCTCGATGCTACCGTTAGGACAGCGGAGTGTTGACCGGATTAAAGTAAGCGTAATTGGTTAATATTTTCTGACCAATAAGATTATTCTGAAGAAAAGGGACTGTCATGGATCGTCGTGCGCTTCTCAGCTTTGTCCCGCTACTTGCCGGCAGTAGTGCGGCGGCTGCACTCGCTCGATCCGAGCCTGCAGGAGACGCTGTCGACCGTCCGACGCTGTCGATCGATCCGGACGGTGCCGATGGCTGGCGAATTCGCAGTTGGGAACTGGAAGGCTCCGCGTGGCGACCCGTCGTCGCACACGCCACGACTACGCCGGGGGGAGCCCGCGTCGTGACAGGCCGGATCGCTGCGCTGGACCGCGAGGCCGTCCGCGCATGGCTGGCGGCCTCATCGACCGCCTAGCCCTCTTCCGCCTCGGTCTCGAAGCGGCGGGAGACCTCAGGCTCCCTCCGCTTCCGCTTGGGCTTCGGCGCCAGTGTGGCGCGATAGATCTCTGCCGTGTCGTACGCCGACTTGTCCCAGGAGAAGCGCGCGAGAACGCCCTCCCGGTCAACCCGGAGTTGGTCGAGATCCGCGTCGAACCGCCGGGTGAGAACGTCCACGTCCCCCACGGGGAAATAATGATGAGTCCCCAGGCCAATGTCGACGTTCGCAGGAATGTCGCTCAACAGCATGCGCGCGCCGCAGCTTGCCGCTTCCAGCGCCGCGATCGGCAGGCCTTCATGGTAGGAAGGCATCACGAACAGGGTGCACCGTTCGTACAGGCGTTTCAGGGTGGCGCGGGACTGGACGCCGGCAAAGATCACGCGGTCACCCGCCTTTTCGAGCAGCAGCCGGGAATAGTCGCTCTGATGATCGGCGGCGCCGACGATGACCAGCTTGCCCTTGAACTCTGAGCGCTCGAACGCCGCGATCAGGTCGTGCAGCCCCTTCTCGGGAACGAGCCGCCCCACGGCGAGCAGGAACTCGCCGTCGATCCCCAGCCGCTCGACCACCCGCTCAGGGTCGGCGTCATCGGGGAGTTCCGGCGCACCGTTCGGGATGTAATCGATGACATGCGCACGCGACGGAAAGGTCTTGCGCAGCTGTGCCGCAAGGGACGGCGACACCGCGATCGTACGGTTCGCGAACGTGACCGCCAGCCATTCTCCCGCGCGCAGCGCGCTTCGAGCGACCAGACCCCATTTGGCGCGGTGATAGTCGGTGCCGTGGTGCGTGACGACAACGCGCATCCCCAGCAGCCGCGCGAGGGGCGCCATCAGCCCGGGGCCGATCGCGTGAATGTGGATCAGGTCGGCGCCGCGCCACCATGCGGCGAGAACGGCCAGGAACGTCGCGACGATCGCCTCGAGGCTCTGGGAGCGCGGGCAGGGGATCCCCACCACCTCGACGCCACGATACTCCGTGTGACGTTCCGGCAAATAGGGGGCGCGGCCGAGGACCACCGAACGGTGATCCGGCCAAAGTGCCTTGATCCGTGGCAGAAGCTCTTCGCAATGGCTTTCCACGCCGCCCATGACATGCGGAAATCCCCGCAGCCCGGTTATGCAAATGATAAGCGATCGGGTTCGACCGCGGGTACGCGCATTTGTCGGTTGCAGCATTGTCTGACTCCTGCGCAGTCGCTCGACCGGATTACTCCCCAGTTCAGGCAACTGCTGCTGTCGGTCCCCTCCCGCCTTGTTCAATCTCGCTAAGATACCATTCGACGAACCGCTCGATGCCCTGGGCGAGCGGAACCTTGGGATCATATCCGGTCAGCGTCCGGATCGCGGAAATGTCCGCGAATGTTGCCGTGACATCGCCGGGCTGCATGGGCCGCATCAGCTTGACCGCCGGACGGCCGAGCGCGCGCTCGATGGTCGAGATCATCTCCATCAGACCCACGGGCTGGCAGTCGCCGATATTGAGCAAGCGATGCTCGCCCGTGGCCGGCGGCCGGTCCAGCACGCCCACCACGCCGTCGACGATGTCGTCGATGTAGGTAAAGTCACGCGCCATCTTGCCCTCGCCATAGACCTCGATCGGCTGGCCAAGCAGGATCTTCTGCGTGAAACCATAATACGCCATATCCGGTCGGCCCCACGGGCCATAGACCGTGAAAAAGCGTAGCCCGCTTTGCGGCAGGCCGTAGAGCGAGGCGTAGGTCCCGCTCATCAGCTCGCAGCTGCGCTTTGTCGCGGCGTAGAGCGACGCCGGGGCGGTGCAGGGCTCATCCTCGCGGAAGCCGTTGGTCCCAAGCGGGCGGTCGCCATAGACCGAGCTGGAGGACGCATAGACCAGATGGGTGACGCCTCCCGCCTGCCGTGCGGCCTCGAGCACCGCAAGGTGCCCCTTGAGGTTGCTATGTTCGTAGGCGAACGGCTTTTCGAGGCTGTACCGAACCCCCGCCTGGGCGGCGAGGTGCACGATACGCTGGATGCCGTTCCTGGCGACGAGCTCTGCAAGCAGTTCGGGACTGGCGATGTCCCCCCGCACGAGCCGGAACTCGGGATTTACGACCAGTCGAGCGGCGCGCGTCTCTTTCAGCGAGACGTCGTAATAATCGTTGAAGTTGTCGAGCCCGATCACGCGCTCGCCGCGCGCGAGGAGTCGTTCGGACACCGCATGGCCGATGAAGCCGGCGGCGCCCGTCACAAGGACGGGGCCACCGGCGCTCATGCTGCCTCGCGCTCGCCGGATGCTGCTGCGTCCTTCTCGAACTCGTCCTCCTGCGGGCGCCCGATGCTGACGTAGCGAAGCCCCGCCTCCCGGGCCTTGTGCGGCGGATAGATGTTCCGCAGGTCGACCAGCACCGGCTCGACCATCGCCGACTTCAGGCGGGCGAGATCGAGGCCGCGGAACGCATCCCACTCGGTCACGATGACGGTCGCGGCGGCGCCTTGAGCGGCATCATAGGGAGAGGTGGCGTAGTCGATGTCGTTCAACAGGCCGCGCGCCGCGTCCATGCCTTCCGGGTCATAGGCGCGAACCTTCGCGCCTGCGTCCTGCAGCGTCTGGATGATCGCCAGGCTGGGCGCGTCGCGCATGTCGTCCGTATTCGGCTTGAAGGTGAGGCCGAGTACCGCGACGGTCTGGCCGCGCACATTGCCGCCCATCGCCGCGAGCACCTTGCGCGCCATGGCGCGCTTGCGCTGGTCGTTGACCGCGATGGTCGCCTCGATCAGGCGAAGCGGCGCGTCATGGTCCTGCGCCGTCTTCATCAGCGCAAGCGTGTCCTTGGGGAAGCAGGAACCGCCATAGCCGGGCCCGGCGTGCAGGAACTTGGAGCCGATCCGGTTATCGAGACCAATGCCGCGCGCCACTTCCTGGACGTTCGCACCGACCGCCTCGCACAGGTTCGCCACTTCGTTGATGTAGGTGATCTTCATCGCGAGGAAGGCGTTGGCTGCGTATTTGATCAACTCGCTGGTGCGCCGGCTCGTAAACAGGATCGGCGCCTTGTTGAGCGAGAGCGGCCGGTAGACCTCTTCCATCGGTGCCCGGGCGCGTTCGTCCTCGATGCCGATCACGACCCGGTCCGGGCGCTTGAAGTCATCGATCGCCGCGCCTTCGCGCAGGAATTCCGGGTTGGATGCGACCGCGAACTCGGCAACGGGGTTGCACTCGCGGATGATCCGCTCGACCTCGTCCCCGGTTCCGACCGGCACAGTCGACTTGGTCACGATCACCGTGAAGCCCTTCAGGGCGCCAGCGATTTCGCGCGCGGCGGCATAGACGTAGCAAAGATCTGCATGGCCATCGCCGCGGCGGCTGGGCGTACCCACCGCAATGAACACGACGTCGGCGTCTCCGACGGCTTGAGAGAGTTCGGTGGTGAAGGAGAGGTTGCCCGAGGCAACATTCCGAGCGACGAGATCGTCGAGTCCAGGCTCATAGATGGGGATGCCACCCGCCTTGAGCTTCGCGATCTTCGACTCGTCCTTATCGACGCAGATTACCTCGTGTCCGAAGTCGGCGAAGCACGCGCCCGACACAAGCCCAACATATCCGGACCCAATCATCACGATACGCATGATGCATACTCCCTTCGCACAGAGCAGACTTTTTGCTGCGCCTGCGAACAGTCTACCCATTGGCAGTGGGTGGCAACGGCTCAGCTTCCAAGCGACAGAAATCGACGGCGAAACGAAATTTACTCTCCGTACCGGGGGTTAGCCGCTGCGTCGCAACATGGACCTTGCCCCAAGGCGGCACAGTTAAGGCTAACTGAACGAGCAAATTAACCCTCAGAATTGCTTGCCCACTCGTCGCGGTCTTGGCACGGGTCGCCGCTATGAAAAGAGCGATGACGCTCGCAGGATCTGGAAAGTTTGAGGATGCTGAATTCGCAACGGGCGGCCTTCTTCGCCGAGCTGCCGGTGCCGCTTTCGACGCGGTGCGACCGGCTCCGTCGGGCAGTGGCGCTGGTCGAAGAGAATGGCGCGGCGATTTGTGCCGCGCTCGGCCACGATGATGGCGCCTTGGACGAAGCAGCGGCGATGCAGACTCAAGTTGCGCCCGCAAGCGTCGTCCTCAGCGAGTCGTTGCGTGGTCTGCCCTCCTGGATGCGACCGGCGGCCGAGCCGAATGTCGTGAAGCGCCTCCTGCGTCGCGGCGATTATGTCGAATATCAGCCGGTCGGGATCGTGGGCGTCGTCGTGCCCGCCGAATTGCCGGTGCTGCAGCTGGCAAAGGCGCTCGCTGGCGCGCTCGCGGCGGGCAACCGCGTGACGATCGCATTCGACCGGCGATGCGGCGCTCTCTCAGGCCTCTTCGCCGAGCTGGTGCCGAACTATTTCGACATGCTTGAGCTGGCGGTGGCGCCAGCCGGTACGCTGTTTTCCGAAACGGACGTGGATCTAGTCGTGGCAGGCGCGGCAGAGGGCGGGCCGACGCGGCATGGCAATCTGGCAGGGCGCTTGAGCAAGTCGCCGGTCATCATTGGCCGCAGCGCCGATTTTCGCGTTGCCGCGGATCAGGTAATCGCAAGCAAGCTGGCCAATGGCGGTCGCGCCGCCTTGTCGCCGGACTATCTGCTTGTGCCGGAAGATCAGGAAGAGGCGATCGCCGGCTGGCTTTGGCGGGCCGCGATGCAGCGCCGACACGAAGTCGGCAGCGCCGCTCCCTGGTCTGAAGCGGACAAGGAGCGGTTGGCCCTACTCCTTCAAGACGCGCGCGCGCGCGGGGGAGAGGTGATGGTGGTGGACTCGTCTGCCGGGGCTACCCACCAGATACCGCTTCACATCGTGCGGCATGCGACGCCGGACATGCGCCTCATGCAGGAGGACGTCCGCGGCGCAATCCTGCCGCTCTGTAATTATCGGGATCTGGAAGACGCCCTTCGCGCGGTGCACGAGCACGCAACCGCGCCAACGCTGTATTATTTCGGGCAGGATCGCGCCGAGCGTCGCGAGGTGCTGGACCGGACGCTCTCCGCCACCATCGCAATCAATGGCCGCACGGTTGCATCCGCGTCTGGCGGGTCGCGCCGGAGCACGCCGCCTGCGCCGAGCTCCGGGGAAGGTGAGGACGCCTTTCGCCGCTTCAGCCAGCTGCGCCACGTCTATTGGCAGTCCATGCCTGAAGTTCCGTCCAGGCCGTCGGGTGACGGCGTCCAGTGGTCCGGGCACTCCGTAGCCACGCTGCACTGAGTTCCCGCATCTCCGCCGCGCCTCTGACACGGCGCGGCGCAGTGCACTGGTGTCGCCGCCGCTCATGACGGTAGCAGGCGGGACATGACCGGCTTGCTAGGACGCCTCGCGAATGCGGGAGGGACGGAGATCGCCGCCGACGGCGAGCCCGTATATATAGTCCGCTCCGGCGCTACCTATCGGAATATTCGCGCGCGCGACGTCGGCAACGGCCTCTTCCTGATCCGTGACGGCGTGCGCAACGTGCGGATCACCGACGTCAACGTGGAGGGCGGCTACCGCGTCATCGAGAACAGTGCGCTCGAACGCGGAAAATCCGCGGATTGCGTGGGGCTGCGAGTGCGCGGCGCAAAGGCGAGTGGCCTGACGCGCAGCTTCGCGCGCATCCGCTATGCGAGCCATGACGGCAGGATCGAGGACGTCACCGCCAGCGGGACCCTGACCACCGGTGCACGCGACCTGCCCGTCGGGATAGCCTTTGCGGACACCGCGCACGACTTTACGCTCGAACGCTGCACGATGCGGGACTTCCGCTGGAAACGGAAGGACCGCCAATATTGGAACGGGGACGGGTTTTCAAGCGAGCGGGGAAACTCCGGGCTCGTCTTTCGGCAATGCGCCGCCTGGAACAACAGTGATGGCGGGTTCGACCTGAAATCGACCGAGACGTTGCTCGACGACTGCGTCAGCGGCGGCAATGCCCGCAACTACCGGCTCTGGTCGAACATCCGGGCGACCCGGCTCACCAGTGTGGAGCCGCACAAGCTCGGCGGGATCGGCGACACCAATCATTTCGCGATCATGGCCGCGCAGGCGAGCGGCGAGCCCCTGACAATCCACATCGAGCACCTCATCGTCCGCAGCAAGCAACGCTGGCCGATCTTCGACGTCCATGACGGCGCGGCGCGCATCATCATCGGATCGCATGACATCCAGGTACCCCCCGGCACGCCGCTGGTGAGGCCGCGTGGCAAGGGGTCGGTACCCGGTGGTGTGCAGTTTGCCGGCACGCCGCCCAAGCTCTGACCTTTGCGGCCCAAACGGCTCCGACCTTCCTTCCTGATGCTTCGGGCGCGCTTTGAACACGTTTCGACGCCGTGCTCTTGCTGCACTGCAGCGCGGAGGCGCAGTCTCATCTCGTGCGGATTCTGCGGGGTCCGGCGACCAGAAGAGGGCGGGAACATGCAACGAACGCGCAATGCGGTTTTCACCGTTGGTCGAACCGGCCCTCGCTCCCTTCTCGCAACTGCCCCGACGCAATTGGGAATTATCCCGAACCCGGGCGGTTTGCCCATCCGACTTACCCATGGCTACGCGCCCATGGCCGACGTTGAGGAATTCGACTCTGTGATCGCAAGGCATTGTGTGGCGCCCGACATGGTCAACCTCGCGGGGGCGCGGTGCCCTGCGTTGGGAGGGGCCTGACGATGGACGCACATGTATCACGCCGCCCGTCGCAGCCGCCGGAGCCCGACGCACAGGTCGATCGGGGCGCCCTGATCGACCTCCGCCGGTTCTGGATGATCATCCGCCGCCGGTGGCTGTTGCTTTGTGTGGCGATGCTGACGGCGATCGTCGTCTCCGCCACAGCCTATTTCTCGGCTGAGCCGCGGTATGTGGCGACGGCGCAGGTCGCGTTGGAACGGACGGCAGAGCGCGTCATCAATGTCGATTCCGTGGTGCCCACGGTCGATCCCGATTCCGCCGCGGTCGATACCGAGGTGCAGGTCCTGCGTTCGCCCGAGCTGATCGGGCGCGTGGTCGACCGTTTGCAGCTCGACCGCGACCCCATGTTCAACAAGATGGCGGTGGAGGGTCAGACGCGGCCGGACCCGATCGGCAAGCAGCGGGCGATCGGCACCGTGCTGTCGGGCCTTGCCGTCAAGCGCGACGGTCTCTCCTACGCGATCAGCGTGTCCTTCGAAGCGGAGTCGCCACAGCGCGCCACCCAGGTGGTGAATACCATCGTCGAGGAATATGTCTCCGGGCAGGCGGGGACCAAGGCTCAGGCCACCGAGCGGGCGAGCCGGTTCCTGGAGCAGCGCCTCCAGCGCCTGAGGCGCCAGGTCCTCGACGCGGAGCAGGCAGTCGTCGCCTATCGTGGATCGCAGGACCTGTTCTCGGCCTCGAACACGAGCACGGTCACCCAGGAAGAACTTTCGGGCCTGTCGACGCAGCTTGCTCAGGCGCGGGCGGAGAGCGCTGCCGCGCAGGCGCGGCTCGCCGCGACTCGTGCCCAGCTGCGCCGCGGAGGCACGGGCGAGGAACTGGGTGACTCACTCGACTCGCCAGTGGTGAGCCAGCTTCGCGCCCAGCGCGCCGAGTCCGCCCGCACGGTCGCCGCCTTGCAGAAGCGCTATGGCCCCCGCCACCCGGAGGTGGTGCGCGCCCAGACCGCGTTGCAGACGAGCGACGCACAGATCGCAGCTGAAGTTCAGCGGATTGTCGCCAATGTGTCGATCCAGGCGGACATCGCCCGCCAGCGTGCCGCCTCGCTCGCCGGATCGGTCGCGAGCTCGCAGGGTAAGCTTGCGAGCGACAACCGCGCGTCCGTCCGGCTGAATGAACTCGAGCGCAACGCCGAGTCGGCGCGGACGCTCTACCAGGCGTTTCTCGATCGGTATCGCCAGACTGTCGCACAGGCGGGCCTGGAGCGAAGCAATGCCTATATCGTTAGCCGGGCACGCGTGCCCAATGCGCCGAGCTCGCCAAATCCGCTGATCTTCGCGACGCTCGCTATCCTCGGCGGGCTCGGCGTCGGCGTCCTGCTTGTCGTCTTGCTGCAGCTTCTGGAACGCGGGCTGGAGAGCAGCGACGGCATCGAGAAAGCCCTCGCGCTGCCAACGCTCGCGTCGCTCCCGGATGCGAGCACCTTGCCCGGATACCGCAAGGCGGGCCTCCCCGCGCCACCGGCCGAATTGCCCATCAAGCGGCCGCAATCGGGCTTTGCGGAGGCTTTCCGGACATTGCGAACTTCGATCCAGTTTGCGGGCACCGGCAAGCGGCTGTGCGTGGTCGCAATCACCTCCTCCGTTCCGGGGGAGGGGAAGACGACGACGACCATGGGCTTGGCCCGCGCCGCCGCGGCGTCCGGCAGCAGTGTACTCCTGATCGACTGCGATGCGCGCCAGCGCGCGTCGAGCCGGCAATTCGCCAAGGATGTGACGGTCGGCCTTCACGAGGTGCTCGCGGGCGAGGCTATGCTCGACGAAGCGATCGTCCAGGACACGCTCTCCTCTGCCAATTTGCTGCCGCAGCGCCTCGACGGCGCGGGTATCACCCTGGCGGACAGCCCGCGGTTGGCGGAGCTCCTCGACACCGTGCGGGAGCGCTACGACCTGGTACTGCTGGATTGCCCGCCGGTCCTTCCGGTGGACGAGGCGCGCGTGATCGCCAGCATGGCTGACGGCGTCGTCTTCCTGGTCCGCTGGCGCAAGACTCCGGCAAAGGCCGCCGCAGCGGCACTTCGCCGGCTGTACGATGTCCAGGCCGAAGTGGTGGGCGCCGTGCTCACGCTGATCGACGTCCGCGAGCAGGAGCGCGCCGGGTTCGACGAAGCGAGCTACTATTTGCGCGAGTACCGCCAATATTATGCTGACTGACCGGGCCTCGTGAACGCCGGCACATCCAGCTTCGGCCCGTCCTTCGGGCTGGGCGTGCTGGTGCCCGTGACGATCCTGCTGCTCGTGCCGCTCGTGATCGCTGCGCGAAGGGCCGGAAGCAAGCCGGGCGCGTTCGTGATCGTTGCACTGTGGCTGCGCTACATTGCCGGCGCCTATCACGTGTACATGTTCAAGCCCTTTGCGGCGGGGTTTTCCGGCAACGCGCTCTTGTCCATCGGGGTCACCGGGTTCGGGCTGCTCTTCGTCGTTCGTCCGGCCAACCTGGCGATCCGGTGGCTCCTGCCGGTCTACGCGCTGGTGCTGCTTGCCCTTGTGAGCGCGGCGCTGAATGGCGACGTGGCGGGTGGCCTGAACGTGGCGGTGAAATACGCCTATCTTCTGGTGATCGCGCTGGCCGTATTCCAGGCCATGCGGCTCGACCCGTCAGCCAAGTTCCTGACATGGGCGATGGTGTCTTTCCTGCCGCTCTTGGTGTTCCAGGCGCTTTCCGTTGCCCTGAACTTGCCCAAGGGGTCGGAGGAGGGCGACGGACTGGTCTGGATCGGCGGATACAACCACGAGGCGGCCTTCTCGGTAGCGCTGGTCACCGGCTTCATGGTCGGCTGCTTCGCGACATCCGCGCCCCGGTTCGTGCGGCTGGGCTTTCTCCTCGCGACGCTGGTCGGCATCCTGCTCGCCGGATATCGCACCTCGATCCTGGCGATCGCTCCGCTCGCGATTGCGACCTTCCTCGTGGGATTCACCGTGAGCGTCCGGCGCGAGCAACGGGTGCTGATGGCCAGTACCGCAGTCGTGACCGGGCTGTTGCTCGTGTCGGTCATGGTCGTGCTCTACAGCGCGAAGTTCGCGGATCTGGCGACGTTCCTTTCGGACCCTTCGGGACTGATCAAACCGCCGCGCGAATTCGACTATCTCGAACGCCAGGTGATGTCCGCGCGCCCCTTGATCTGGAGCAGCTACATCTACGCATGGGTCGACGGCACGCCGATTCAGCACCTCTTTGGCTTCGGGCCGGAGAGCTGGGTGGGTCTCTTCAAGGTCTATCCGCACAACACCCTGGTAGCCACGCTCTATGAGCTCGGCTGGCTCGGCGTGGCCGCGATGATAGCCCTGTGGGTGGTGATGTTTACCGCGGCCGCCCGCGCAGCCGAGGAGCGCTTCAAGCTCCTGGCCGCGCACTTCGCCTTCTTCCTGTTGACCATGGCGACCATGCCCTTCTGGCAGGTCGAGGGCCTGGCACTATACGGCCTGCTGTGCGGCTACTCGATCTATCAGGCGAGGGCTTCGGTTTGGAGGAGGCCTGCTTCACACATGCGCCTGGTGCATCTCTAGGAGTCCGCCGAAGCGAGGGCGAGACCTGAATCAGGTTTCGCGGGAGATGGCGTGGTGCCGGTTGCAGGAATCGAACCCGCGACCTTCGGTTTACAAAACCGCTGCTCTACCAGCTGAGCTAAACCGGCGTTGCGCTTCCCTTGCGTCAGAGAACGCCGAACGTCCAGCCTTCGCTGCGTCGAATTTCGGTACTGAGTGCCGGCGGGTGCCAGAGTTCGGGGCTTGCGGCGACGTGACGAAGCCAGGCAGCGGCCATGATCGCATCGGTCGCATGGTCGTCATAGCCGGTCAGCGGCGCATGCGGGCGGCTGCCGAACGCGGCCAGCGCGGTGTCCAGCGCCGCTGCGTCACGCAGCTTGCTCAGGCCCTTGCGCAAGCCGGCGGCGCGGGCGGCGACGGTCGTGTAGATCTCGACGATCAGGGCGCCCTTCGCCGGGACGGGATCGAACGGCCATACCGGCACGGCGGGGCCGAGGTGGTAGAGCAGGCGCATGCCCGCAAAGCTCGCCTTGGCAACCTGCGCCGCGCCGATGGCATCATACAGCGTTGAGGCGCGGCCGGCGCCGGTGGCGTTGAACGCCGCCTCGCACCGGCGTAGGTGCAGGAACTGCGCCTTCGCCCCGTCGCGCGCACCCAGGTAGAAATGCACCCCGCGCCGCCGCTCCAGGAACGAGGCCGCGCCCAGATCGGCATCGTCGCAATCGGCATCGACATAGGCCCAGAAGGCGCGCGCGGTGGTGGGGGTCGCCTCACCGGGTAGATAGGCGCCGCGCTCGACCAGCGGCGGCGCGAAGCTGAAGTCGAAGCCGACCATGAGCGGTGTATCCGCCTGCTCGCGCAACCAGTGGAGCACGTCGGTTCGCGACCACACGCCGCGGGGCGCAGGCACCAGCTCGGGCGCGGCATCTCCAGCCTCGCACACCGCCACCGCGATTCCGCGGTGGCGATGCCCCTTTGCGCCCGACCAGTCGATCGCGGCGAACCGGGTGAAGCGGTCCGGTGCGATCAGCGCTCGTCTTCCGGGGTTCGACCGTGGCGGCGGGCGTCCCACCATGCCATCCGCTCGCTAAGCCGCTTTTCGAAACCACGTTCGGTGGGCGCGTAGAACGCCTGCGGCGGCAGTTCCTCGGGCCAATAATTGGCGCCGGAAAAGCCGCCGTCGCTGTCATGGTCATAGGCATAGCCCTCGCCATAGCCGATCTCCTTCATCAGCTTGGTCGGGGCGTTCAGGATGTTCTGCGGCGGCATGAGCGAGCCGGTTTCCTTCGCCACCCGCCAGGCGGCCTTCTGCGCCTTGTATGCCGCATTCGATTTCGGCGCGGTGGCGCAATAGAGGCACGCCTGCACGATCGCGAGTTCTCCCTCGGGCGAACCCAGGAAGTCATAGGCATCCTTGGCGGCAAGGCACTGGACCAGCGCCTGTGGGTCGGCGAGCCCGATATCCTCGCTCGCGAAGCGCGTGATCCGACGCAGCACGTAGAGCGGTTCCTCGCCCGCGCTCAGCATCCGTGCCAGATAGTAGAGCGCCGCCTGCGGGTCCGAACCTCGCAGCGACTTATGGAGCGCGGAGATAAGGTTGTAGTGCCCCTCCCGGTCCTTGTCGTAGATCGCCATGCGCCGTTGCAGCAGGGCGGACAGCGCGGCCGGATCGAGCGGTTCGTCGAGGCCAATCGAGAACAGCGTCTCCGCCTGGTTGAGGAGGAAGCGGCCGTCGCCATCCGCGCTCGCCAGAAGCGCGGCACGCGCATCGGCATCGAGCGGAAGCGGCCGGCCTTCCACCTCCTCGGCGCGCGCAAGCAGCGTCTCCAGCGCCTCCGCATCCAGGCGCCGCAGAATGAGAACCTGCGCGCGCGAGATCAGCGCGGCGTTGAGTTCGAACGAAGGGTTCTCGGTGGTTGCACCCACCAGCGTGACCGTGCCGTCTTCGACATAGGGGAGGAAGCCGTCCTGCTGGGCGCGGTTGAAGCGGTGGATCTCGTCCACGAACAACAGTGTACGTCGGCCCATGCGTGCGTGTTCGCGTGCTTCCGCGAACACTTTTTTCAGGTCCGCAACGCCGGAGAAAACGGCGGAGATGGAGGCAAAGCGCAGCCCGACCGCATCGGCAAGCAACCGTGCGATGGTGGTCTTGCCGGTACCGGGCGGCCCCCACAGGATCATCGAGGAGAGCTTGCCGGCCGCAACCATTCGCCCGATCGCGCCCTCCGGCCCGGTCAGGTGCGTCTGGCCGACGACCTCGTCCAGGCGGCGGGGGCGCAGGCGGTCGGCGAGCGGCCCGGCGACAGGGGTCTCCTCGGAAGGAGCAGGGGGATCAAAGGCTGCGAAGAGGTCGACCATGTCGCCGATATAGGCGTCCAAACAAAAATGCGCAGCTTTAGCGATGCAGCCTCTTGCGAAGAGCCTTACAAGATATATCTTGACGCTATCGAGCGATAGGAGGTTCCATGTTCGGCATGCATCATCATTCACACCGCCACGGGTCGGGTCGCGGCGGCTGCGGTCCGCACGCCGGCTTTGGCGGCGGACGCGACTTTGCCGGCCCCTGGGGCGGCGGGCCCTTTGGCCGCGGCTTCGGCGGCTGGGGCGAAGAACGCGAAGGGCGGGGTGGGCGCGGCGGTCGCCGGCGCCTTTTCGATGGCGGCGACCTGCGGCTGGTGCTGCTTGCCCTGATCGAGCAGCAGCCGCGCCACGGCTATGACCTGATCCGAGAGATCAAGGAGCGGACCGGCGGCATCTATGCGCCGAGCCCGGGCGTGGTCTATCCGACCCTGACCCTGCTTGCGGACATGGGGCTGGTGGAGGAACAGGCAGAGGACGGCGCGCGCAAGGTCTTTGCTATCACCCCGGCGGGGATCGCACACCTCGACGAGCAGCGCGAACTGGTCGAGGCGCTGCTGGCGCGGCTGACCCAGGTCGCATCGATGGGCGCACGTGCCAGTGGCGGGCCGGTGAAGCGCGCGATGGGCAACCTGCGCGCCGTACTGGGCCAGCGGCTGGGCGGCGAGGAGGTCGCACCGGAGACGCTGCACGAGATCGCGGCGATCCTCGACGAGGCGGCGCAACGTATCGAGCGCCTCCCATGAGCGCCCCGTCTTTCGCCGCGGTCGCGCAGGTGCCGACCGCAAGCGGCAGCCGCTACCTGCAACAGCTCTGCAAGCACTGGAGCCACAACCTGGCGGTGGAGTTTACGCCGGAGAGGGGCAGCGTGGTCTTTCCGCACAATGCTCGCGGCGCCGACTTCCCGGGCGACGGCTGCGCGCTGTTCGAGGCTGGGCCGGAGGCGCTGACGGTGCGGATCGAGGCAAGCTCTGCCGAACAGCTGGAGCGCCTTCAAGGAACGGTGGCGACGCACCTCGACCGCTTCGCCTTCCGAGAGGCGCCGCTTCAATTCGAATGGCAGCCAGCCTGAACGACCGGCGCGGGCGCGATCAGCGTCCGCGCCGCTCCAGCATCTCCAAATAGGCGTCGAGAACCGCCTGGTTCGCCGTGTCCCAGCGATAGCGCTGCGCTTTCGCCTCGCCGGCGGCGCCCATTGCGCGGCGCAGTTCGGGATCGTCGATGATCCGCTGGAACGCGTCGGCATAGGCGGTGACGTCTCGCGGCGGCACCAGCACGCCCGTTCGGCCATCATCGACCAGGTCGACGGCACCGGTCGCACGGGCCGCGACGACGGGGATTGCCGAGGCCATCGCCTCGGACGTTACCTGGCCCCAGGTCTCGGTCACGCTCGGGTTGAACAGCACGTCCATCGACGCCACCGCGCGGCCGAGCGCGTCGCCGCGCTGGAAGCCCGCAAAGGCAGCATCTGGCACCCGTTGCGCGAACCACTGGCGGGCGGGACCCTCGCCGATCACCAGCACCTTGTGCGGCACGCCTCGTGCGCGCAGCAGGCCCACGACCTCGGCAAAGATATCGAGGCCCTTTTCCAGCACCAGGCGGCCGAGGAAACCGACCGCGACTTCGTCATCGGCGATGCCCAGGCTGCGCCGCCATTCCAGGCTGCGCGCTTGCGGGTTGAAGCGATCGTGGTCGACCCCGCGGCCCCATAGCCCGATCGGCTTGGTCACGCCCCAGCTGCGGATCAGCGCCTCGATCGACGGGGTGGGGACCATCACCTGGTCTGCCCGGTTGTAGAAGCGCCGCGACATGGTGGTGAAGACCGGCTCCAGAAAGCCCATGCCGTAATAGCGCGCATAGGTTTCGAACCGCGTGTGGAGTGAGGCGAGGCAGGCGACATCCTGCCGCTGTGACCAGCGCACGGCGCGGTGGCCGAGGAAGTCGGGCGCCGAGACGTGGACGATGTTGGGGCGGAAGGCCGCCAGATCCCGCCGGATCGATGCGGGCAGGCCCAAGCCCAGCCGATATTCGCCGCGCCCGCCCGGCAGGCCGATCGAGGGCACACTGACGAGGTCGCCCGTCGGCGGAAACGCTGGCTTGGCCGCGGTGGGCGAATAGACCCGCAGCGCGACGCCCTTTTCCAGCAGATGCCCGGCAAGCAGGTTCAGCGCATGGTTCGCCCCATCGCGCACATAGTTATAGTTGCCACTGAAGAGGGCGACGCGGAGGTCGGACGGCTGCATCGAGGCGCCCATAGCCCCGCAAAGCCCGTCGCGCCACCGGAACCGATCCTGCTGCCCCGGCGCTGTCGCCCATGGACAGGTGGAGAGGTGCGATGGCCAACAGCTATGCCAAGGGTGACCAAGTCAGCTGGAAATGGGGCTCCGGCACCGCGCACGGCAAGGTAGAGGAAAAGTTCGAGCGGCGCGTCCAGCGTACCATCAAGGGGAGCAAGATCGTCCGCAACGGCAGCAGGGAGAACCCCGCCTATTTGATCGTGCAGGAAGATGGCGGCAAGGTCTTGAAGGAAGGGTCGGAGCTGAACTGACTCCGCACGGCCTCGGCCCTCACGTCGTCATATTCCCCTTTCGTTCCGCCCATGCTACGGCGGCGGCATGGCAAAACCACGGAAGCGCTACGTCTGTCAGCAATGCGGTTCGGTGACCGCGCAATGGGCGGGGCAGTGCGGCGACTGCAGCGGCTGGAACACGCTGGTGGAAGACGCCGGTGCGGTCGTCACACCGTTCCAGGCGCGCCATAATCTTCAGTCCGGCGGACGCGCGATCCAGCTTTCGGGCCTCGACAGCGACATCCCGTTGCCGGACCGGATGGCGACCGGCATCTCCGAACTCGACCGCGCGCTCGGCGGCGGTTTCGTCGAGGGTTCCGCGACGCTGATCGGCGGAGACCCCGGCATCGGCAAGTCGACGCTGCTGCTTCAGGCGACGGCGCGACTGGCGCTGGCGGGCAAGTCGGTCGCCTATGTTTCGGGCGAGGAAGCGGCCGACCAGGTGCGGCTGCGCGCGCGCCGCCTCGGCCTCGGCAAGGCCCCGGTGCAGCTCGCGGCGGCAACCTCGGTCCGCGACATCCTTACCACCTTCGGGGACGGTGAGGCTCCCGACCTGCTCGTGATCGACTCGATCCAGACGATGCACTCCGACCTGATCGAGGGTGCGCCGGGGACGGTCAGCCAGGTCCGTGCCTCGTCCGGCGAGCTCATCCGCTTTGCCAAGGAGCGCGGTACGGCGCTGGTGCTGGTGGGCCATGTCACCAAGGACGGCTCGATCGCGGGTCCACGCGTTCTGGAGCACATGGTCGACACGGTGCTGGCGTTCGAGGGCGAGCGCAGCCACCAGTATCGCATTCTGCGCGCCGTGAAGAACCGCTTCGGCGGCACCGACGAGATCGGCGTGTTTTCGATGGCGACCGAGGGCTTGAGCGAAGTCTCCAACCCCTCGTCGCTGTTCCTCACCAGCCGGGACGAGAGTGTCACCGGCACGGTCGTGTTCCCGGCGCTGGAAGGCACGCGGCCGGTGCTGGTCGAGGTGCAGGCGCTGACGGTGCGGCTCGCGTCCGGCGCGACGCCCCGGCGTGCGGTGGTCGGCTGGGATTCGGGGCGGCTGGCGATGATCCTGGCGGTGCTGGAGGCGCGCTGCGGCCTCGCCTTCGCCACCTCCGAAGTCTATCTCAACATTGCCGGCGGTTATCGGGTGCAGGATCCGGCGGCCGATCTTGCCGTCGCCGCTGCGCTCATCTCGGCGCTTTCGGAGCGCCCGGTGCCTGCCGACACCATCGCGTTCGGGGAAGTGGCCTTGTCGGGCGAAGTGCGCCCGGTGGCGCATGGTGCGCTGCGCCTGAAGGAGGCGGGCAAGCTCGGTTTCGGCCGCGCCATGGTGCCCGGCGCGCAAGCATCGGAGGGCAGCAACCTCACGCTTTCCACCTTCCGCAACCTGCCGGCCTTTGTGGACCACATGCTTGGGCGCTGAGGGCCGCCGGCTCGACTTCGCCCGTCCTCGCCGATAGGGGGCGTGCGGGGCGCTTGGGGAGGGCAGGAATGGAATTGACCGCACTCGACATCGTGGTGCTTCTGATCGTCGGCGGCGCGGCCCTGCTGGGCCTGAAGCGGGGGTTCGTGACCGAAGTTCTTTCGCTGATGGCGTGGATCTTCGTCGTCTTCGCGATCAAGCTGTTCCACACGCCGCTCAGCGTCGCGCTCCTTGCGTTCGTGGGCACCTCGGCAGGGGCGGCAACGCTGGCGTTCGCGCTGATCGCGGGCGTCGTCTATTTCCTCGGGCGGCTGGTTGCCAACGGCGTCGGATCGCGCACGCGCACGTCGATCCTGGGGCCGGTCGACCGTGCACTCGGTTTCGGGTTCGGAGCGGTAAAGGGCCTGGTTCTGTCCAGCCTCGGCTTCCTGCTGCTGGTGCTGGTCTGCGATACGATTGCGGGCGGACCCAAGCAGCGCCCGGACTGGATCACCCAGTCACGCACCTATCCGCTGCTCGATTCTACCAGCGCCAGCATCGCGGATTTCGTCTATCGCCGCCGCCGCGGCGAGCCCGTGTTCGGCCAGGATCCGGTGAACTCTACCGACTGAACGATTTTGCCGCTGCCGCCCCTCGTACACGGGCCTGCGGCGGGCTACATGGGCGGCGTGACCGCGCCCCTCTACAACACCGAGATCCTGCGGCTTGCCGCGACCATTCCGCACCATGAGCGGCTGGAAAGCCCCATGGCGAGCGTCGAAAAGCGATCTCCGGTGTGCGGCAGCCGCGTAACCGTGGACCTCGACCTCGACGAGGAAGGCCGTGTCTCAGCGCTCGGGCTACTGGTGCGGGCCTGTGCGCTGGGCCAGGCATCGTCGTCGCTGATGGCGGCGAATGCGATCGGACGCACTCCGGAGGAACTGGCCGACGCGCGCGATGCGCTCACCCGCTGGCTCGCCGGCGAAGCTCCGCCGCCGGACTGGCCGGGTCTCGGCCTGTTCGAGCCGGCGCTGCCGCATAGCGCCCGGCACGCCTCCATCCGGCTCGCGTTCGAGGCCGCTGCCGAGGCCGCCGAGCACGCTCGTGAGCGGCAAGTTGCCTGATGGAGGTCGAGGCAGCGAACTCGTTCGTCCATGACTTCGCGCCGTTACTCGGGGCGGCGCTCTTCTTCGTTATTATCTTCCGCAAGCTCAAGCTGGGTGCCACCCTCGGCTTCCTCGTCGCGGGCGTCGTTGTCGGACCTCAGGTGCTGGGGCTCGCGGGCGATGCCGAGGCGAAGATGGGGATCGCGGAGCTTGGCATCACGCTGCTCCTTTTTCTGGTCGGGCTGGAACTGAGCCCGTCCCGGCTGTGGCGGATGAAGCGGGATATTCTGGGTTTCGGCCTGCTCCAGGTGACCCTGTGTGGCATCGCCATCACCGGCGTCGTCTGGCTGTTCACGCGCTTCACCATCCCGGCTGCGATCGCGCTGGGTTTGCCCCTCGCGCTCTCCTCGACGGCGCAGGTGCTGCCGATGCTCCAGTCGGCAGGGCGCCTGAAGACGCCCTATGGCGAGCGCGCCTTTTCGATCCTGCTCTTCCAGGATCTGTCGATCGTGCCGCTGATCACGATCACGGCCGCGTTGTCGCGCAATCCCGAGGATGCTGGCGGCCCCCCCGGGTGGTTGCTGGCGCTCTACACGCTCCTCGCGGTCACCGGTCTGATCCTTGTCGGACGCTTCGTGCTGCGGCCGTTGTTCCGCCTGATCGGCAGCCTGGGCGAGCGCGAGATGTTCGTGTTCGCGGGCCTGTTCACCGTCATCGCATCCGCCGCGCTGATGGAGACCCTCGGTCTTTCGACGGCACTTGGCGCGTTCATCGCGGGCGTGATGCTGGCCGACAGCCCCTATCGCCATGAGCTCGAGGCCGACGTCGAACCGTTCCGGTCGATCCTGCTGGGCCTGTTCTTCCTCTCCGTGGGCATGCTGCTCGACCTGTCGGCGATCGCCGAGCGTCCGCTCTTCGTGACGGGCATGGCTCTGGCGCTGATCGCGACCAAGGCGATCGTGATCGCGGTGCTGGCGATCCTGTTCGGAATGAAGTGGCGCAAGGCGCTCGCGCTCGGCCTCCTGCTCAGCCAGGGGGGCGAGTTCGGGTTCGTGCTGTTCGCCCAGGCGCAACACGCGCTGCTGATCGCACCGGAGGCGGCGAGCGTTTTTTCCGCCGTCGTGACGCTGTCCATGGCCACCACGCCGTTCCTGATGATGTTGACGCGCCGCTTCCGCGTCGAACCCACGCCAAGCATCGACGGCCTTGATGGGCCCCGGCATGATGGCGCCGCGGCACTGGTGATCGGCTATGGCCGCTTCGGTCAGACCGTCGCGCAAATGCTGATCGGGCAGGGGATCAGTGTCTCGCTGATCGATACCGACCCCGTCACCATCCAGCGCGCAGGCGACTTCGGGATGAAGGTCTATTACGGGGACGGCACGCGGATCGACATGCTGCGACGCGCGGGCGCCGAGGAAGCGCAGCTGCTGCTGTTCTGTATCGACGGCGAGCAGATGGAGACGGCCGACCTGGAAGCGGTGCAACAGGCTTTCCCCAACGCCACCATCTTCATGCGCGTGTTCGACCGTTTGTCGATCCTTCGCCTCAAGGATGCCCCGGTGCGCGGCTTTGTCCGCGACGTGTATGATTCCGCCGTCTCTATGGCGCGTCAGGCGATGGCCAGTGTCGGCGTGGACGAGACCGAGATCGACCGCACCGAAGAGGCGTATCGGAAGCTCGATAGAAAGCGCCTCGAGCGGCAGCTTGAGGCGCAGGACCTCTATGCCGGCCGCGACGTGATGTTCAACCAGACGCTCGGGAGCACCGCGCGCGACGGCCTGTCGCGTGAGGCGTGAGGCGAGGAATGAGGATGGGGGAAGCGCGATGAACCTGTTGATGCTTCTTGCGGCGTTGTCCGGCGCAATCGCCGTCGGGGCCGGCGCCTTCGGTGCCCATGGCGCGGCGGGGGAGGCACGCGAGTGGCTGCAGACCGGCGGCCACTATCAGCTCGTCCACGCGGTGGCGGCGCTGGTAGCGCTGCGGCTTGAAGCGCGCGGCCCGGCCTGGCTGTTCGTGCTGGGCGCGCTGATCTTTGCCGGCACCCTCTATGCCATGGCGCTGGGTGCCCCGCGCTGGCTGGGCGCGATCACGCCGATCGGCGGGACCCTGCTGATCCTGGGCTGGCTGTGGCTGGCCTGGAGTGCCTTGCGCGGCGGCTGACGCTTAGCGGGGCTGGGTGTCGAGAAACGCGGCGATTTCCTCCAGCGCGACATCGCGGTCGACATAGGTCTGCCCGATTCCCCGGGCGAGCAGCAGCGCAAGGGTGCCGCCCTCCATCTTCTTGTCGTGGCGCATGTGATCTACCAGCCGGGCGCCGCTCGCCGAAATGCCGGCCGCCGCCAGCCCGTCGGGCAGTCCGGCTGCGCGCAGGTGGGCTGCGACCCGTGTCGCGTCCTCGGGCGAGGACAGGCCGCGGCTGGCGGAAAAGGCGAACGCCAGCGCCATGCCGGCTGCCACTGCCTCGCCGTGCAGCAGCGAGCCATCGAACCCGGCTTCGGCCTCCAGCGCATGGCCAAAGGTGTGGCCGAGGTTGAGGAGCGCGCGACGGCCGCTGGTCTCGCGCTCATCCTCGCCGACGATGCGGGCCTTTGCCGCGACCGAACGAGAGATCGCGACCTCGCGTGCCTGCGGGTCTCCCGCGAGCAACCGGTCGGCGTTAACCTCGCACCAGGCGAAGAACTCCGGATCGTCGATCAGCCCGTACTTCACGACTTCGGCATAGCCTGCGCGGACTTCGCGCAGCGGCAGGGTATCGAGTGTCGTCGGGTCGATCAGGACGATCGCGGGCTGGTGGAACGCACCCACCAGATTCTTGCCGGCGCGCGTGTTGATGCCGGTCTTGCCACCGACCGACGAATCGACCTGCGCGAGCAGCGTGGTCGGCACCTGCACAAAGCCGCATCCCCGCTTCAGAATGGCGCTCGCGAAACCGACCAGGTCACCGATCACGCCGCCACCCAGCGCGATGATATGGTCCCGCCGCTCGACGCCCAGGGCGAGCAGCCGGTCCATCAGCAGTTCCAGCGTCGCCCAGCTCTTTGAACCTTCGCCCGCCGGAAGCACGATGGGCTCACTCGCGATCCCCGCTGCATCGAGCGAGCGGCGCAGCGTCTCCAGATGCGGCGCCACCGCTTCGTCGGCAACGATCGGCATCCGCCGTCCGGCCGCGATCGGCGCCAACCGGGCACCGGCGCGGGCGAGCAGCCCTTCTTCGATCACGACGTCGTAGCTGCGGCTGCCAAGGGAGACGGGAATGGTGGTCACGGGCGGATCGCCTCCAGGATGGCGTTGACGGTAGCTTCGTGCGGCGCCTGTTGGCTGACGATGTGGATGGGCGCCTTTGCGTAGAACGGGTTGCGGACCGCTGCGAGTTCGGTCAGCACCGCCTTCGCATCCTTGCCGCGCAGGAGTGGCCGGTGATCGCGACGGCCCACGCGCTCCGCCAGCACCGCGGGTGACGCGTCGAGCCAGACGGCAAGGCCGTGCTCCAGGATCAGGGCGCGGGTCTCGTCGTTGATAAAGGCACCGCCGCCGGTGGCGATCACCTTGGGACTGCCGTCGATCAGGCGCGCGATCACGCGGCGCTCGCCGTCGCGGAAATGCGCCTCGCCGAACCGTTCGAACATCTCCGCGATCGTCATCCCGGCGGCGCGCTCTATCTCGTTGTCGGCATCGACGAAGGGCAGCCGCATGCGCCCCGCGAGCCTGCGGCCCACGGTTGACTTGCCCACGCCCATCAGCCCGACGAGCACGATCGGCTTTCCGCTCCAGGGCGGTGTCGAGGCATGGGTTTGCAGCATCGTGGCCGGCGCTATACAGCGTGGCGGCGCGCGGGCAAAAAGCTTGTGCGCCCGCTTCGCAATCGTGAGTTTTCGACAACCATGTCCCGATCGCTTGTCATTCTGATCGTCGTCCTGCTCGTTATCGTCGGCGGGCTGTTTTTCCTGGCGGGTCGCCAGACCGAAAAGCAGCCGGTGCAGGTCGAGAAGGCGGTCTCGCTTGAAAATCTCCAGAACTAGCAGCTTCGCGTCCGTCCTCGTGCTGGCCGGCCTCGTCGGCCTGCCGGCGCTTGGCCAGGACGTCCCCGAATCGCTGCTGCCCCCCGGGTTCAACGATCCGGTCGCACCGGCGCCTGCACCGCAGGCTGCGCCCGTTGCGCGGCCGTCTGCCGTGCCGCAGGGCCCGGTTGCCGGACCGGTTCCGACCCCGACGCCCACTCCGACGCCCTCCGCGACGGCGACGCCACAGCCCGTCGATGCCAAGCTGCTCGCCCGCTACGAGCTGCCGGAATATGCGCGCCGGTCGACGGCCCATATCGGTCTCGACGGGGCCGGGCTTGGCCGCAACGCCTTTGGTGCCGCGGACGGCCGCATGTTGCAGACGCTGATGCGCCGGCTCGACGCACCGGTGGCGTCGCGCTGGCTGTCGATCGCGCTGCGCCGGGCGCTCGCTTCCGATGTCGATACGCCCCCGGGCGTGAGCGGGCCCGACTTCGCTGCCGAGCGCGCCTGGCTGCTGATTCGCATGGGCGAGGCGCCGACCGCCCGCGCGGTGGTGCAGTCCGTCGATACCCAGAATTTCACGCCCAAGATGTACCAGGTGGCGATGCAGGCCGCCTTGGCGACGGCAGACCCGGCCGCGGTCTGCTCGATCGTCGAGCCGGCGCAGCGCGTCTCTTCCGAGCGGGGCTGGGAACTGGCACGTGCGATGTGCGCGGGTCTTTCCGGCGAGCCCAAGGAGGCGGGCGCGATCCTCGACGCTGCCCGGCGCGCATTCCGCCGCCGCGCCGTTGGCGCCGACATCGATTTGAAGCTCGCCGAAAAGGTGCTGGGCGCCGGCGCGCAGGGGCGCCGCTCGGTCACGATCGAGTGGGATGGCGTGGAGCAGCTCAGTGCCTGGCGCTGGGGGCTGGCCAACGCGACCGCGGTCGAGGTGCCGGACGCGCTGTTCGACACCGTTGGCCCCCAGGTTCGCTATTGGAATGCGCTGATGCCGTCGATCGCGCCCGAGCGCCGCGTGCTGGATGCGGAGCTGGCAGCTGCGCAGGGCGTGTTGTCGAGCGGTGCGCTGGTCGATCTCTACGCCTCCGTCGCCGAACTGGATGATACGCCGAGCGAGCTCGGCGCCGTTGCCGGTGACTTGCGCGAGGCTTCGGCTGCCGCCCAGGTGGCGGACCGGATGACCGCCTTGCGTGCGCTGTGGAACCGCGGTGCGAGCCGTCAGCGCAGCTATGCGCGTCGGGTTCTGACCGCGCGCGCCGCGGCGGCGATCCCGCCTTCGGCTGATTATGCGGGCGATACCGATGCGCTGGTCGCCTCGATGCTCGCGGCCGGCATGGACCTGCGCGCGCTGCGCTGGCGCTCGGTCGTTCCCGATGGCAGCGACGCCTGGGCGATGCTGGCGCTAGCGGATCCGCGCAGCCGTCAGGTTTCCGAGCGATCGGTGTCGCGCTACGCGGACGCGGATGCACGCAAGGGCCAGTTGCTGCTTGCGGGCCTTGCCGGGCTGGGGCGGCTCTCCCCGGACTCCGCCCAGGATCTCGCCAAGTCGCTCGAGGTGCCGATCGGCGCGGAGAATGCATGGACGCGGGCGATTACCCTGGCGGCAGGACGCGACCAGCCTGCTTCGGTGCTGCTGCTCGCAGCGGTCGGCATGCAGACCCGCGACTGGCGAGCCGTATCCCCGCAGGCGTTGTTCCACATCGTTGCGGCCCTGCGTGCAGTCGGGCTGGAGGGTGAGGCGCGGATGATCGCTGCCGAGGCGATCGCACGGGCGTGAGCGAGGGCGGCGCGTCCGCCGGCAGCGATCGCATCCTGATCGACCGGTTCCTGGAGATGCTCGCCGCCGAAGCAGGCGCCGCGCGCAACACGCTGCTCGCCTATGGCACCGACCTCAGGCTCGCCTCCGACGCGCTGGCGGGGCGTCTTGCGGACGCCGACGGCGACGCGCTTCGTGGATTGGCGGACGGCTGGGGCGACCTCTCGCGCGCCACCGTCGCCCGCAAGGCCGCAGCCTTGCGACGCTTTTTCGCGTTCCTCGCCGATGAGGGGCTCCGCGCGGATGATCCCGGGGTTGCACTGCCCAGGCCGGGCGCCGCGCGGCCGCTGCCCCGCATCCTCTCGACCGCTGACGTGGACCGGCTGTTCGAAGCGATCGAGGCGCGGATCGCCCGCGATGCACCCAATCCGCTCGACCTCCGGCTGGCCGCATTGGTCGAACTTCTCTACGGATCGGGCCTGCGCGCAACCGAGCTGGTATCGCTGCCCCGTAACGCGGTGGCCGCGGACCGACCCTATCTGATCCTGCGCGGTAAGGGCGAGCGTGAACGAATGGTGCCGGTGTCCGATCGCGCCCGCGCTGCCGTCGCCCTGTGGCGTGCGCACGCGCCGGCAGACAAGCCGTGGCTGTTTCCCTCCGGCAAGTCGCACCTTTCGCGCATCCGGCTGTTCCAGCTGTTGAAAGGCTTGGCCGCTGAGGCAGGCATCCCGCTAGATCGCGTAAGCCCGCATGTCCTGCGCCATGCCTTTGCCACCCACCTGCTGGAGGGCGGCGCAGACCTGCGCGCGCTGCAGGCGATGCTGGGCCATGCCGACATCGCCACCACCGAAATCTACACCCATGTGGATAGCCAGCGGCTCGTCGAGTTGGTCAACGCGCGGCATCCGCTCGTTGACGCCCTCCGCCGCGGGCCGTAACCGGCACCCTGAGATTTGTTCGCCCCGCTGCCATGTTGCCGCGAGGGGCGGCAGCGCACCTATTCGAGACGGAACCCGAGTTGATGGCCACTTTTCTGGATTTCGAGAAGCCGATCGCCGAGCTGCAGGGCCGGATCGACGAACTCCGCGACACCGCAGCCGGTGGCGAAGTCGACATCGAGGCGGAGATCTCGAAACTCCAGGCGAAGTCTGACCGCCTGCTGCGCGACACCTATTCCAAGCTGACGCCGTGGCAGAAGACGCAGGTCGCACGCCACCCGGAGCGCCCGCATTTCAAACACTATGTGGCGAGCCTGATCGAGGGCTTCATGCCGCTCGGCGGCGACCGCGCCTTTGCGGATGATTCGGCGATCATAGGCGGTCTTGGGCGGCTCAACGGCCGCAAGGTCATGGTGATCGGCCACGAAAAGGGCGACGACACCGCGAGCCGGCTCAAGCATAACTTCGGCATGGGCAAGCCTGAGGGCTATCGCAAGGCGATCCGCCTGATGCAACTAGCGGACCGCTTCGGCCTTCCGGTCGTGACGCTGGTCGACACCTCGGGCGCGTTTCCGGGCATCCAGGCGGAAGAGCGCGGCCAGGCCGAAGCGATCGCGCGTTCCACTGAGGCAAGCCTTGCGCTTGGGGTTCCGATGGTTGCAGCGATCCTGGGCGAGGGCGGTTCAGGCGGTGCGGTCGCACTGGCGGCCGGCAACCGGGTGCTGATGATGGAGCACGCGGTCTATTCGGTGATTTCGCCCGAAGGATGCGCGTCCATCCTGTGGCGCACTGCCGATCGCGCGCCCGATGCGGCGGAAGCGATGAAGGTGACGGCGCAGGACCTGCATGGCCTGGGCGTGATCGACACGATTGTTCCCGAGCCGCTCGGCGGCGCGCACCGCGATCCTGCCGCGGCGATTACGGCCCTTGGAGAGGCTCTAGACGGTGCTTTGGGAGAGCTGGAGGACCAGGCGGCCGATCAGCTGCGTCGCGATCGGCGGGCTAAATTCTTGAACATGGGTCGGGCGTAGCAGCGGATCGTGAGTAGAAAGGGAGCGGAAAGAATGTCCCGCTCCCTCCTGATGCAGCTTCGCGTTTAGCTCGCGTTGGTGCCGGCGGTGTTCAGCTCGCCGCCAACGCGGTTGAACGTGCCGCTAATGGAGCCGCCCAGGCCGGACATTGCGGCAATTGCGGCGACGGCGATCAGGGCTGCGATCAGACCGTATTCGATCGCGGTCGCGCCTTTGGAATTCTTCAGGAAAGTTCGGATCTTCTGCATTGGGATCTCCAATATTCGTGCTTCAACATACCCGGCTGATCCGGGCGAAACCCGGGGCAGCGTCCGCGGCTCTAGCTGGGCGTTCGTTGAGAAAGCGTTTAGATGCCCCGCCTGTAGGACGAACTTCCATCGTCTGACGCCGGCGACTTCCGAGTGGGAAAGATCATAAGCGGCCATGATAGTGCCGAGGCGACCCCGGGGCGTTGTCCGGAAAAAACTTGCAACGTCGCGTCGACCTCGGTCTTTCGCTTGTTTCTCAACCGATTAGACGCGCGCTGGAGTACAGAAATGCTGAGCAAGACGAGCGGATTGCTGATGGTGGTCGCGGCGGCGCTCGTCGATGGCGACGGGCGGGTGCTGGTGCAGCAGCGGCCCGAAGGCCTTTCCATGGCCGGCCTGTGGGAGTTTCCGGGCGGCAAGGTGGAGGCCGGAGAGCTTCCCGAAGCTGCCCTCATCCGCGAACTGCACGAGGAACTCGGCATCGGGGTCGAGCAATCGTGCCTTGCGCCGGCTGCCTTCGCGAGCGAGCCGCTGGGCGATCGCCACTTGCTGCTGCTGCTCTATGCGCTGCGGAAATGGACCGGGGTGGTCGAGGCGCGTCATGCGACCGCGTTGCGCTGGCTGCGCCCCGTCGAGCTCCACCGGCTGGAAATGCCTCCCGCCGACCGTCCCCTCATCGGCCTCCTCGAAGCGCTGGTGTGAACCCTAGCGCTTGGACCGCAATGCTTCTGCCAGCGACACGGTAGCGCTGCCGCGGCGCGCGGGCTTGGGCTGATCGGGGGAGGGGGCCCAGCCGGTCAGGTATATCACCTCGAACTGCTCGGGCACCCGGCCGTCCGCGTCGGCACGCTCGGAAAAGCGTTCCGCTGCCGCCATCAGGGCTGCTCGCGACAGCGGTGCGCGATCCACCAGCAGGCTGGTTGCCGCCATCCCGCGGAGATCCTCGATCAGCCGCCCCAGGCTGGCATAGCGCACGTTGAGCGTCTCGGAATCGGCGACGGGCAGCGCAAAGCCAGCGCGCATCAGCAGGTCACCCGCCGAAAGGAGATTGACCTGCGGATGCACCCGCGCGGCCGGCCGCTCGCGCTCCGCTGCCATGAACGTCGCGCGCAACGTGGCCAGGGTGCTGCCGCCGGTGAACGCGGCGAGGAAGAGGCCGTCGGGGCGGAGTGCCCGCCGGATCAGCGACAGGGCGCCGGGAAGGTCGTTGACCTGGTCCAAGGTGCCCGCAGAGACGATGAGGTCGAACGATCCATCCGCGAACGGCAGCCGGTCTTCGTCGCATTGTACCCCACCGGCCGCCCGGGCAAAGGCGAAGCCCGGATCGGCGCGGACAATGCGCGTGCCCGGCAATGCCAGCCCGGCGTCAAAGCAGCCCAGGTCGAGCACGTCCCCAAACTCGCGAGTCACCGCATTGAGGCGTTCGAGCAGCCCCTCCGTCATGAAGCTGCGCAGGAAATCGGCCTCGGCAAAGCGGCTGGCGATGCGGTCGCGCCGGAGCCGGCGGGCGGCGCGGTCAAAGATCTCGGGAGGATTCACGCGGGCGCTTGTGCGCTTTCGCGGACGCGCCGACAAGGATCGCGTGAACGCTGTCGCAGCCCTGGTCCGACGCAGCATCGCGCTGGCGCTTCCGCCGCGCTGCCCCGCCTGTGGGCAGGTGACGGAGGCGGATCATCGTTTCTGCCCCGGCTGCTGGGGCGGATTGCGGTTCCTGGGGCCGCCGTGGTGCGCGTCCTGCGCGCTGCCGTTTGACCATGATCGGGGCGAGGATGCGTGTTGCGCCGTCTGCCTGAAGACATCACCCGCCCATGCCGGCGCACGGGCTGCGGTCGCCTATGCACCCGTCGCACGCGATGTCGCCCTCAAGCTCAAATATGGTGGCAAGCTGGCGGCGGCCGAGACCATGGCGCGGCTGATGCTGCGGCTGATGCCCGCCGACGCGGATCTGCTGGTGCCGGTGCCACTTCACCGTCGCCGGCTCTGGTCGCGAGGCTATAACCAGTCGGTCCTGATTGCGGGCAGCTTGTCTCGGGTCGCGGAAGTGCCGGCCGACGTCGATGCACTGGTTCGCACCCGCGCGACACCGCCTCTCCGTGGCTTGGGTCGGCGCGCACGGGCAAAGACGCTGAAGGGCGCCTTCGCCGTTCCGAAGGCGGCGCAGCCGCGCATTGCCGACAAGTCGGTGGTCCTGATCGACGACGTCTACACCTCTGGCGCCACCGCCGACGCCTGCACGCGCCGGCTGCTCGCCGCGGGAGCCCGCCGGGTGACCGTGCTGTGCTGGGCGCGCGTCCTGGACGACGCGCACGATTGACAAGCGCCCGCCGCCGACACACCTGATCCCGATGGCAAAGATCGAGATCTATACCAAGGCATTCTGCCCCTATTGTACCCGCGCCAAGAGGCTGCTCGACAGCAAGGGCGTCTCCTTCGAGGAGTATGACATCTCCATGGGCGGCGAGCGCCGAGCGGAGATGATCCAGCGCGCGAGCGGTCGGACGACAGTGCCGCAGGTGTTCATCGACGGACGTCATATCGGCGGGTCCGACGACCTCGCCGCCCTCGACCAGCAGGGGGGATTGGACCCGCTGCTCGCCCAATGAAGATCGCGCTGCTGCAGATGACGAGCGGCATCAACCCGCTCGTCAATGCGGCCGTCCTGCAGGAAGCGGCGGCAGAGGCCGCTGCCGGCGGCGCCGCGATGCTCTTCACGCCCGAGATGTCGGGGCTGGTTGACCGGGATCGCGCGCGTGCGGCGGCGGCTATTTGCGACGAGGCCACCGATCCGGTCCTGGCGGCGGTGCGGGCGGCGGCGGCCGAACATCGGCTGTGGGTCCAGCTCGGCTCACTGGCGATCCGCCGTGCGGACGGCAGCTTGGCCAATCGCAGCTTTGTTATCGACGCCGATGGCGAGATCCGGGCGCGCTACGACAAGCTCCACTTGTTCGACGTCGTGCTGCCAAATGGAGAGCGTTGGCAGGAGTCCGCCTCCTATGCCCCGGGGGATAAGGCCGTGGTGGTCGACACGCCGGTTGGGCCGCTCGGACTGTCGGTCTGCTATGACCTGCGCTTTCCCGACCTGTTTCGGGCGCTGAGCGATGCCGGCGCCGAGGTGCTCGCGATCCCCGCAGCCTTCACGCCGCCGACAGGTGCTGCGCACTGGCACGTCCTGATGCGCGCCCGCGCGATCGAAGCGGCAGCGTTCGTCGTGGCCGCTGCGCAGACGGGTAAGCACGCAGACGGGCGGCAGACCTATGGCCATTCACTGGTAGTCGACCCTTGGGGTCGGGTGCTGCTCGACATGGGCGAAACGCCCGGCCTTGGATTTGTGGATCTCGATCGCGGAGTTCTCGCGGACGTGCGCGCGCGGTTGCCCGTGTTGCAGCATCGCCGGCCGATCCCTCCGGTAGAGCGTATCGCATGATCGTCTTCGACCTGCGGTGCGCGAATGCGCATGTCTTCGAATCCTGGTTCGGGTCGAGCGCCGACTATGCCGACCAGAAAGACCGTGGTCTCGTGCGATGCCCGCTGTGCGACAGTGACGCGGTCGAAAAGGCGGTGATGGCTCCCAACGTCGCCGCCAAGGGCAACCAGCGCGCCTCTGTACCTGCCGCCCCCGATGATCCGATGAAGGCGGCGCTCGCCGCGCTCGCCCGGGCCCAGGCAAAGGTCCTCGAGGGTTCCGAATGGGTCGGACCCCGGTTCGCAGATCGCGCACGTGCGATGCACCTGGGCGAGGAAAGTGCTGCCCCCATCCATGGCCAGGCTACCCTGCAGGAAGCACGCGCGCTGGTGGAGGAGGGGGTGCCGGTCGCGCCCTTGCCGCTGCCCGTCGTGCCTCCAACCGCCCGCAACTAAAGCATCAGCCCAGCATCTCCCGGATCTTGCCCGACAGGTCCTGGATCGCGAAAGGCTTCGTGATCATCGCCATGTTCGTCCCCAGGAATTCGGCGCGGATCGCGGCATTCTCGGCGTAGCCGGTGACGAACAGGATCGGCAGTTCCGGGCGGTGCTGGCGCGCCACCTCCGCAAGCTGGCGCCCGTTCATGCCAGGCAGGCCGACGTCGGATACCATCAGATCGATGTGCCGGTCCGAGCTGAGGATCGCGATCGCGGCGTTCGGCTCCTCCGCCTCGACCGTCTCGTACGACAGTTCCTCCAGCACTTCGCGCACGAGCAGCCGGACCGAGGAATCGTCCTCGACCAGCAACACGGTCTGCCCGCTTCCTTCCGCAACGACGTTGGTCGCTGGAGCAGCCTCGTCCTCCCGCGGGGCATGCACCGCCCGCAGGTAAAGCGAAACGGTCGTGCCGGCGCCCGGCTGGCTGTGGATGCGAACCTGTCCGCCCGACTGACGCACGAAGCCATAGACCATCGACAGGCCGAGGCCCGTGCCCTGGCCGATCGGCTTGGTGGTGAAGAACGGGTCGAACACCTTGCCCAGCAGCTCGGGCGGCATGCCGACGCCCGTGTCGGAGACGGCGATCACGACATAGCGGCCCGGTTCGATGTCCGGACGCGTCGCCACATAGGCAGCATCCAGATCGACGACGCGCGTCTCGATGGTCAGCTGGCCGCCATCGGGCATCGCGTCGCGCGCGTTGATCGTCAGGTTCAGGATCGCGTTTTCGAGCTGGTTCGCATCCGTCTCGGCCCAAAGTGGTTCGGCGGCAGGGACGATGTTGAGCGCGATATTCTCCCGGATAGAGCGGCGCAGCAGTTGCTCCAGCGAGCCGATAAGCCGGTCGATCTCGATGGGGCGCGTGTCCAGCGACTGGCGGCGGGAAAAGGCCAGCAGGCGCGCCGTCAGCGCGGCCGCACGCTGGGCAGAGGTGGTTGCAGCGTCCATGAAGCGGTCGAGGTCGTCATACCGCCCCCCGGCGATCCGGCGCTTCATGATGTCCATCGCGCCGATGACGCCGGTCAGCATGTTGTTGAAATCGTGTGCAATGCCGCCAGTCAACTGGCCGACCGCTTCCATCTTCTGGCTCTGGAGCAGCGCGGCTTCGGCTCGCGCGCGGTTCTCCATCTCCGTCTGGAGGGCGGATGTCCGTTCCGCGACGCGCTCCGCCAGTAGTTTTTCCGTCTGCTTGCGATCGGTGATGTCCATGCCGAACACGTGGAAGCCATCCACTTCACCCTTCTGCGTACGGCGCGGAAGGTACCGTATCTCTGCATCGCGAGGCATTCCGTTCGGATGGGGGATCACCACCTCCATCCGGACCGTCTCTCCCGATAGCGCGCGTCGTATGTCGGCTCTACGTACGCGATAGGATTCCTCGCCCAGCACATCACGCACGTGGTGGCCGACGACCTGCTCTGCCGGGATATGGAGCCAGTCTTCATAGGCGCGGTTCGCGAAGCGATAGCAGCCGGACCGATCGACAAATGCAATCAGCACTGGCAACGAGTCAGCGATCCGCCGCAGCTCTTCTTCACTGGCCGCGAGCGCGGCGCGGCTCATCTCGAGCTCGTGCATCCGGTCACGTGTCTCAAACTGCCGCTGGCGCGATCGCATTGCCGAAGTGACTGCGGTCAGCAGAGAGGTCGATCCCAGCGGCCGTTCGAGCACGATCGCATTGCCTGTCAGTTCCGGCAGGTTGGCGCGCATTCCCTCAGCCCCGCCGCCCGGGCGCCGCCGGTTCGCGGCAAGCAGGATAAAGGGGATGTCCGACCAGGAGGGCTGCGCAGCGAGAGCGGCGCGCAGTCCAGGCGAACCCATGCGGGTCGCCTCTTCGGTGAGCACCACCACACCGACATGCTCGTTGAGCGCCGCCGCCGCGGCTTCCAGGTCGCGACAGGCGTGGGCGTCGTATCGTTGGTCGCGGAGCAGGCGGACGATGGCTTCGGCATCCCGCCCATAGGGGGCGATCACCAGGACCTTATGGCCTTCCGCCGCAGATCTATGCCCCACGCGTGCGGTTTTCCAGCAGGGGCGAACGTTCGCCGGTGTAGGAGGGCGTGCCGGTAAGGACGCCGTGGAAGTCGACCAGCGGGCCGCCAACCCGCACACCGCGAGAGTCGACCCGCAGTTCGCGAAGCGTATCCTCGTGCGCGCCGGCACGATTCTTGATCACCGAGATCGCCTTGCGAATGCGTCCATCCGCTTCGAAAAAGCGCAGCAACAGGACGGCATCCGCGACATAGGAGATGCTCACGCTGCTCTGCATCGCGCCCATCAGCCCCTGCTGCGGATCGATCAGGAAGGTGGCCACCCCATGTTCGTTCAGGAACGACAGCATCTCGTGCATCTGGAGGACCAGCTGCTGCTCCTGCGGCATCGACGCAAGATAGCCGTTCAGGCTGTCGATCACGATCACCTGTGCCTTGTCGGCTTGCACGCGTCGACGGACGCGCTGCGCGAACTCGCCAGGGGAGAGTTCAGCCGGGTCGATCTGTTCGATGATCAACAGGCCCTGGTTTAGATAGGCTTCCAGCTCCAGCCCAAAGGCACGGGCGCGGGCCAGCAACGTGTTGATGCGCTCGTCAAATTCATAAAGCACGGCCACTTCGCCGCGCGCGCAGGCGGCGGAGGCATATTGAAGGGCAATCGCCGTCTTCCCCGTCCCGGCGGGGCCGGTGATCAGTGTCGACGTACCGCGGAGCGGACCGCCGCCCATCAGCGCGTCGAGCTCCGGCACGCCGCTCGCGATTGGGTCGCCCAATGCCACGTGATCCCTAGCTGAGGCGGCAAGGCGAGGGTAAATGTCGAGACCGCCCTTGCGGATCGTGAAATCGTGGAAGCCCGCGACGAAGTCGACGCCGCGCAGCTTCTGCACCTGCAGCCGCCGGCGTGCCGCGCCGAACTCCAGTGTCTGCCGCTCCAGTGTTATGACGCCGTGGCACAGGCTGTGAAGATGGGTGTCGCCGTTCTCCTTGGACGCGGTGAGGTCGTCGACCAGCAGCACGGTGACCTCACGACCTGCGAAGAACTGCTTGAGCGCCAGCACCTGGCGACGATAGCGGAGCGGATCCTGCGCGAGCAGCCGCATCTCCGAAAGGCTGTCGAAGACGACGCGGCATGGCCTTACCCGATCGACTTCGGCCTCGATCAGCTTGATCGTCTCGCCGAGTTCCATTTCCCAGGAATGCAGCACCGATTGCTCGCGCTCGATGCCCAGCACCTCATCGGCCATGCTGAGTTCGAACACGTCGAAATCATCGATGCTCCAGCCGTGGGAGGCGGCGACGACGGCGAGTTCTTCCTTGGTCTCCGAAAGGGTAACGTACAGCGCCCGCTCGCCCCGCAACGCCCCTTCGCGAAGAAACTGTAGCGACAGCGTGGTCTTGCCGGACCCGGGGGCGCCCTCCAGCAGGTAGAGCCGATGGGCGGGGAGGCCGCCGCGGAGAATCTCGTCCAATCCCTCATTTCCTGAGGCGATCGTCGGTGGGTGTTCAATCATCGTGGGGACGTCCAGAAGAGATAGTTTCGCCCCTTATCATGCCATGGTCATCCGGACAGCGGTTAGGTTCTGTGAGAAGTCCGCAGCGGCCTGCTTGGTTCCCAACCAGCCTTCCCTCGGTGCCGCGTTGACTGCAAACCCGCACGAACCTAGGGAATCCGCGGTTGCCCCGGTAGCTCAGCAGGACAGAGCAACGGTTTCCTAAACCGCAGGTCGGGAGTTCGAGTCTCTCCCGGGGCACCATTTCCGGTCATAGATAGCGGTGCGATTTCGACGGGAAGGGCAGGGCTCGTCGGTTGCAAGTGGAGGGCGCCTCGGCAGACGCAGGTTCCAAGCAGCGCCAGACCGGGGCACCTCTCATCATGTTCCGCGGGGAGGCGCTTCTAGAGCCCGCGCAATCAGCCCGTTGAGCGGACGTTTCGTGTTCTGCGCCGTGTCCGTCTTTCATTTGGGAAAGATGCTTAGGCCAATAATGAAGATCATAAGATCTTTGAAAACCGCCTCGCTTGTCCCATTGTGCTACAAAAGTCAGTAACCTTTGTGTCGCGGAACTGTCGACATGACACGGACCATTCGGCGATCACCACCTTCGATTTTTTGGCGGGTTTCCGCCGTAGCCGCGGCCCAGACGTTATTTACGTGGAGGGCACGATCGTCTGTCCAGCCCTGCGGAAAGAGGCTCAATCATGACCTTCAAGAAAGTGGTGAACCTGATCGGGAAGAAGTATTCTTTGTTAACTATATTGCCATAGCTGCCGGATTGAACGATGGGGGCGCTCGATGCGGCAAGATGCGAAAACACTGCTTGATCGATTAGATCGACATTATCTCGAATACCGGGACTTCACCGCTGCCGCGGAGGAAATCGAGCTTTGGCCCCTGTTTCAGGCGCTCCTGCGAGACCCTCGAATCATTGGCAATCGGGAACAAGATGCGGCCTTCTCCACGGAGGGAGAGAACCAGCGCACGGCCCCTGGTCCGAAAGTTCGGAGCATTTCCGAACGTGCCGAGGCCTCGCCCGCGCCAAGCTTGTTCGATCGCTATCTCCGCGCGGCCAAGCCGGATTCCAAGCAGGTAGAGCGGCCCCAGGAGCCGGACCTGCGCAACTTCCTCCATCAGCTCGGAAGGGGCCATAAGTGACTCTGATCCTGATGCGTTCGCCCAAGGGCGGGGTCGGTACCACTTTCCTGACCGCGCGGCTGGCGATCGCCCTGGCAGATCAGGGGCATGAGGTTTGCGCTGTCGATTGCACAGCGCAGGAGTCGCTGAAGCTCTTCTTCGGCCTGGCTCCCTCTCAAACGCTCGAGATGCTCGACGCAGAAGCCACACCGGATGCGATCGCCGGCGTTGAGGTGTTTCAAGCCTATCCTGAGCAGGACGTGGATGGTGTTGCCGAACAGCTTCTTGCCCGCACCGGCAGCGGTCAGATTTGCCTCGTCGACCTGGGCACCGGGGGCGCACAGCTCCGCGATCGCTTGATGCCGCACGCAGCGCTGGAGATTTGCACCCTGGCACCCTCGCCGGTGGCGCTCGCAACCCTCACGAAGGTCGATGCCTCGGCATCCGTGCTGTCGCTTACTCGTACCGCGTTCGTGCTCAATATGATGGACGATCGCCGCCGGCTCTCGAACGATATTCACAAGCTCGTCCGCACGCTGCTGGGGGACCAATTGCTCGGGACGGTGCGGCGTGACGAAGCGGTGATGGAGGCGCTCGCCGCCATGAAGCCGCTTTCCACTTTCGCCCCGGCCAGTGCTGCTCTCACCGATGTCCAGAAGCTTGCCGAAGTTGTCATTGCGCGCTGCGGACGCGGAGCGTCCGGTCACGTCCAACATACGGCTGCGTAAGCAAGAGCATTTTGATGATAGAGAAGACATATTCGATGTCGCGGCTGACGCGCGTGGTCATCGCTGTGCCGGTTCTGCTTGCGGTCATCGGGGTTCTGACCATTCCGCTGGACTTCCGTACGCAATGGATTTTTGCGGGCACGACGATCATCGGTGCGTTGTTGATCGGCCGCAACAAGTCGCGGCAGGGCACGCTCGCGATCGCGGCGCTGTCGCTGCTTATGTCTACTCGCTATCTGATCTGGCGGACCACGACGACGCTTGAGTTCGACTCCATTCCCGAAATGGTGCTCGGTGTCGGCCTGTACCTGGCAGAACTCTACGCCTGGGTGATCCTGGTTCTCGGCTTTCTCCAGACCAGCTGGCCGCTCGATCGCCCGGTCGTCGCCATCGAGGGCGAACCCTCGACCTGGCCGATGATCGATCTCTATATCCCGACGTATAACGAGAGCCTCGAGATCGTTCGCAACACTGCCTATGCGGCGATGGACATGGATTATCCGCGCGACCGGTTCCGCGTGTTCATCCTCGATGATGGCAGGCGGCCCGAATTCCGCGTGATGGCCCGCCAGGTGGGCTGCGGCTACCTGACCCGCACCGATAATCTTCACGCCAAGGCCGGCAACATGAATGCCGCGCTCCGCAAGACGGATGGCGAACTGATCGCGATCTTCGATTGCGATCACGTGCCGACGCGCGCGTTCCTGCAGCTTTCCGTCGGCTGGTTCCAAAAGGACCCGAAGCTCGCGCTGCTGCAGACGCCCCACCACTTCTATTCGCCCGATCCGGTTCAGCGGAACCTGGCCGGCGCCAGCGACATGCCGGGCGAGGGCGACCTGTTCTATGGCGCCGTCCAGCGCGGCAACGACCTGTGGAACGCCACCTTCTTTTGCGGTTCGTGCGCGATTATTCGGCGTGAAGCGCTGATGCAGACCAACGGCTTTGCCGGCGAAACGGTCACCGAAGACGCGCACACCGCGCTGAAACTACAGCGCATGGGCTGGAACACCGCCTACATCGGCGCAAGGTTGTCGGCAGGCCTCGCGACAGAGCGCCTGGTCCTGCACATTGGCCAGCGCATTCGCTGGGCACGAGGCATGACCCAGATCATGCGGATCGATAATCCGCTGTTCGGGCCGGGCCTGAGTTGGCAGCAGCGCCTTTGCTACATCAACGCGATGTTGCACTTCCAGTTTCCGCTTCCTCGCATCGTCTTCCTGACGTCGCCGCTGGCTTATTTGATCGCGGGCGCGAACATCATTCATGCTTCTGCCGGACTGATCTTTGCGTACGCAATTCCGCACCTATTCTTGGCAATGCAGTCAAGCGAACGGATCCAGGGCGGCGAGCGACGCCCGTTCTGGGGCGAAATCTATGAGACGCTGTTGGCCTTCCATCTTGTAAAGCCAACGGTATGGACGCTGTTTCGGCCGCATGAGGGCAAGTTCAACGTGACGGACAAAGGCAGCTTGCTCGACAGAACCTATTTTGACCTGACGACGGTGAAGCCGCACTTGATCACCATCGGCCTGCTTCTGTTCGGCATCGCATTTGGTTTTGTCCGACACTTTATCCCCGGCGAGTTCCACGTTCAGATGGATACTCTGCTGCTCAACTCGGCGTGGGCTACGTTCAGCGTGGTGATTCTGCTTGCGGCGGTCTCGGTCGCGCGGGAGCGGCGACAGACCCGCACCCACATCCGGCTGCCGGTCAAGCTTCCGGTCACCGTGTACCTCGACGACGGCTATGTGCTCGACGGCACAACCAATGACGTATCGCTGGGCGGTTTGTCGCTCACGCTGCCGGAGGGGGTCTCTTTGTCGGGACGTACCGTGACCGACGTGGCTCTGCCGATGGGAGACGACATGCTGACTTTGCCGGTGGAAACGATGCGGAGCCGTGGGTCCAATGCGTTTCTGCGGTTCCCGGAATTGTCCCCGGATTGCGTCCGTCTGTTGGTGCGGGCCGTGATGGGACGTGCCGATGCTTGGCAGCCGGCCGCCCCGCACCCGACCGTCTCCGGATTCCGTTCGCTTGCCCATATCACCACGATCGGGCTCGGAACCCTGCGCAATATCTTCCGTCGTGAGCCCAAGGCGGTTGCCCCGGGAACCCCCGCACCGTTGAAGGCGGCCGCCGCGATAGCGCTTGCCCTGATAGGCGCCGCATCACTCCGGCCCGAGGTAGCGCGCGCACAGGTAGCGCCCGAAAGCGCGGAGGCAGCGGTTGCGCCGGCTGCAAACGGCGCCACCCGCCAGGTGCGACTGACGCTCCGCGATCTGCAGCAGCGTCAGCCCATCCGCCTCGCCAGTACCCATGGTGAGATCGGCATCCCCTTTGGCGTGCGTTCCGATGCTGTGGTGACGTCGGCCGCGATGACTCTCACCTTCGCGCATTCGCCCGCTCTGCTCGGCGACCTCAGCCAGATGGTGGTGCTGGTCAACGGCGAAACCGTCCGTACCATCCCGCTGGTACGTGAGACGGCCGCGGGGACGCAGCTGACCTTTCCGGTTGATGCCGCACTGTTCCTGCCGGGCGAGAACCGGCTCAACCTGCGGTTCCTCGGCCATTATGCACGCGATTGCGAGGATCCCTTCCACAGTTCGTTGTGGGCGAATGTAAGCCACACGCGCACGTATCTCGACCTTGTGGTGCAGCCGCTGCCACTGGAACCCAATCTTTCGCGCTGGCCGGCCCCGTTCGTGGATCGCGCCGACCCGCGCGCCCTGAACCTGCCGTTCGTCTTCGTGAACACGCCGACCGCGGGCGAACTGGAGGCAGCTTCGACGCTGGCCTCCTGGTTTGGCAGCCTGGCGAGTTATCGCGGCTTCTCCTTCTCGCCGCGCTACAACCAGCTTCCCCGCGGCAACGCCGTGCTCTTCCTGACGAACGCGCGGCGGATGGGCAGTTTCGGCACGAACATCCAGGGCCCTTCGGCAGCGGTGGTGCGCAACCCGACCGATCCATCCGGCACGCTCCTTCTGGTGATGGGCCGCGACGACCGGGAGCTGAAGCAAGCGGCAGGCGCGCTCGCGCTTAGCCGCGGCCTCGCGGGCGGGGCCTTTGCTTCGTTCGCAGGTGTGCGGATCCCCTCCATGCCACGGTATAGTGCTCCGCGCTGGCTGCGCACGGATCGCCCGGTCAAGCTCGGAGAGTTCACTCAGGCCTACGCCTTGCAGGGACAGGGGCTCCCGCCGGGCCCGCTCACCACCTCGTTCCGTGTGGCGCCGGACCTGTTCTTCTGGCCCCGGCAGGGCGGCGACCTGCGGTTGCGCTACCGCTACCCCGGTGCACCCTGGCTCGATCGTCAGGCGTCCAGGCTCGATGTTTCCATCAACAACCAGTATCTGGGCACGCAGTCGCTTCGGGGCGCATCCTGGTGGCGTCGGATCCTTGGCGATGAAGCCGCCGAGTCCCACACCTCGACGGCTGACGTCGTCCTCCCCGAATATAATCTGTTCGGGCAGAACCAGCTGGTCTTCGACTACAACCTGATCGTTGCCGACAAAAAGCGGTGCGAGGGAACGCTGCCGGACAATGTGCGGGTCAGCATCCTGCCGGACAGCACCATCGATCTCGGCCGCGCCTATCACGCGACCCGGATGCCGAACCTCGCCACCTTTGCGGGCGCCGGCTATCCCTTCACGATCCGGCCGGACCTCGGCGAAACGGTGGTGATGGTCGGACCCAATCCGGCGCCGGAGACGGTCGAGGCGCTGCTGGCGGTGATGGGTCGCTTCGGCGATTCGACGGGTGCCGCGGCGACCCAGGTCACGGTTGTCACCGACGGCGCATCCGATCGCGCGAGCGGCAAGAACGTGTTGATGGTCGGCGACCTGAAACTAGCGAGCGGCTCGCTCTTCTCGAACGCTCCCGTCCAGTATCAGAACGGCCGACTGCAAGTGCGCAAGAGCGGGCCGATCATGCGGGCCGTCCAGTTCGTGTCGCCGGACAGCCGGGATGGGGACGAGCAGGTCGAGGAAACGCTGTACAGCGCGGACAGCTTCACCGGGATCGTGAGCTTCCAGTCCCCCTTCGATACTGATCGTACGGTCGTTGCCCTGCTGGCGAGCAATCCCGTCAATCTGCCGCAGATGGTCGCCGGCTTGGCCGACGTGGATATCAACGCAGCCGTGCAGGGGGACCTTTCGATCTTTACGGGCGACGACATGACCAGCTTTGCGGTCGGCGGTCGCTATTGGGTCGGATCTCTGCCGATCTGGATGAAGGCGGCATATTGGTTCAGCCAGCGCCCGTGGCTTCTGGCTCTGGCGGGCCTCCTGGCCGCGATCCTGCTCTCCTGGCCGGCTTATTTCTTGCTCAAGCGACAGGAGCGCAAGCGGCTCCAGGCGGTGGAAAAGTGATGCGAACCCGATCCTTGTATCTGCTGCTGAGCGGCGCCGTCATTGTCTCGACGGCTCCGACGGCGGCGCTGGCACAGGCGGACGCCGTGCCCGCACTGCTGCGGCAGGCGAAATATTGGGAAGGGCGGGGCCGTCGCGATCTGGCCGTGCAGGCTTATCGCCGCGTGCTGGCGATCGATCCGAATAACGCCATCGCCCGCCGCGGGGTGGCGGGATCCACACAGGCGCCCGCGCCGGCGCCCGCTCCGGCGAAACCCGCGCCTGCCCGACCGCAAGCTCAGCCAAAGCCGCAGCCGGCGCCCAAGCCCCAGGCCGCGCCCCAGCCGACGCCAGCGGCGCCGTCGCCCGCCGCGCCGCGTCGTGCCGCACCGGCGCCTGCGCCATCGCGCGATCCGGGCGGCGACGCGCGGGCCGCCGGGTTCACGGCACTCGACAGCGGTAATCTCGAGCGTGCCGAAACGCTCTTTCAAAGCGCGCTGAAGCGATCCCCCAACGATGCGGACGCGTTGGGCGGGCTCGGCCTGGTCGAACTGCGGCGCGAGCGCTTTGCCGAAGCGCGTGACCTGCTCCAGCGTGCATCCCGCCGCGGCAACAGCAGCCGTTGGGCGGAGGCACTGCAGTCGGCCAGCTTCTTTGCCGACCTGCGCGCCGCGCAGGCGGATTTCGACGCGGGTCGGGTTGCGGAAGCCCAAGCGACTGCCGAGCGCCTGTCGCGCAGCGGCGGACCCTCCGCCGGGAGCGCGACCGAACTGCTTGCGCGCATTTATCAGCAGCAGGGCCGCTACGCGGACGCCGCGAACCTCTATACCCAGGCGGCGCGGGCGAGCGGGGGTGCCGACGTCGGCGCGCTGCGCGTCAGCGCGATCCGGGCGCAGGCCCAGGCCGAGATCGCAGCCGGGCGCCCTGGCCAGGCGCAGCAGCTGTACGATCGCGCAATCTCGCTTGATCCCAACGACCCGTGGCTGCGCTACGACTATGCGCGGTTCCTGCGCGAGCAGCGGCGGCCGATGGACGCGACCACCATCATCAGCCCGCTCGCGCAGTCCGCGATGCCGGAGTCCCTTTATGCCGCGGCCTTGTTCGCGCAGCAGTCGGGGCAGCTGGGGGCTGCCGAGACGCTGATGGCGCGCATTCCAGAGGGATCGCGCTCGGAAGAAATGAACGGCTTCCTGCTCGGCTTGCGTGCGGAAGCTGCAGTGACACGCGCGCGCGCATTGGGGGCGCAGGGACAGCAGCAGGCGGCGCTCCAGTCGCTGCGACAGATCGCAGACACGCCGGGCCTTCCCGCAGCGCAGACCGCGACGATCGCCACGGCGCTGTTCGAACTGGGCGACACCCAGGCAGCGTCGATGCTCGCGCAGCGCGCGGCCGGCATGCCCGTGGCGTCCGTCGAAGCCTATGATCCGATCGTCCGGGTGCTCGCCGCGACCGGCCAGGACATGGCTGCGGAGGAAGCGATCGCTCGGGCGACGCAACTCGCGGGCGGCAGCGCGCAGGGCATGCAGACGATCGCTACGTTGCGTTCGGCCATGGCCGTTGCGCGGGCGGACCGGCTGCGGCTTGCCGGGCAATATGCCCCGGCCTTCGACGTGCTGCAGCAGGCGTGGGCAGCAACGCCCGGCGATGCAGACGTGCTCGCCTCGCTCGGACGCTTGTACCAGACCGGCGGGCTGAATGCGCAGGCAGCGCAGACGTACCGCATGATCCTGGCAAAGGATCCGAATAACCGCGACGCCCTGATCGGCTTTGCCGAGACGGCGTCGGCCGCGGGTGAACATGGTGCCGCACGCGAAGCCGCACGGCAGGCCATCCGTGCAGCGCCGGGCGATTATCGCAGCTATCTGGCAGCAGCTCGCGCCGAACAGGCGCGCGGAGACGATGGTGCCGCGCGCAAATATCTCCAGCAGGCGCGTAGTCTCTATGTGGCGCAGGCGGGGGGTGGCTCGGCCAATCCGTTCGGCGGCAACCCCTTTGCGCAAATGGCGCAGACCGCAGTAGCCACCAACCCCTTCGCTCCCGTCGCGGCCGGCAGCAATCCGTTCGCCTACGGGTCGCAGGCTGCCGTGCCTCAGGCTGCGATGGCTGCACCGCCGGGCTTCGCGCCGCCCGCCGGCGCTTCACCGTTCGCCACCTCGCCGCGTGCTGATGGATATGCGGCGCCCTATGTGCCGGCGACTGCAAATGCCCCCGTGCAAGGCTGGGCGCTTGGCGTGCCGGGACCTGTGCCGCAAATGGGCGCGCCAGCCGGCGACCCGGTGCTGCAGGGCATCGAAGCCGACATGCGCCGGCTCGCGGCGAGCAGCGCGCCCCGCGCGGACGTGACGACCGGCTATCGCGACCGTTCGGGTGAGACGGGCCTCAGCACGTTGAAGGAGTTGAGCGGCACCGCCAAGGTTTCCACCGGCTTTGCCGGCGGCCGCATCGGGGCACAGGCGCAGGCGGTGGTCATCGACTCCGGCCGCCCCACCGGCTCGGGGCTCGCGCGGTTCGGCCGCAACGGCACCGCCGAAGCTCAAGGTATCGTGGCCGAGCAGCCGTCCCAACTCACCCAGGCCGGCACCCAGCATGACGCGGGTGTCGCGGTGTCGGCGACCTATGAGGGCGACCTGGTGCAGGCGGATTTCGGCACGACGCCGCTGGGCTTTGCCAAGCGTCACGCTGCGGGGGGTCTCGCATTCACGCCACGGTTTTCGCCGCAGGCAAGCGGACGGATCTGGGGTGAGCGCCGCCCGGTCACCGATAGCGTCGCGTCCTATGCCGGCACCATCGATCCGGTCACCGGAGAATTCTGGGGCTCGGTCATGAAGACCGGGGGCGGCGCTTCGTTGTCCTGGGACCGCGACGGCACCGGTGCCTATCTGGACGGCTCGTGGCATCATTATGAAGGCACGAATGTCCGCAACAACCACTCGATGCAGTTCAATGCCGGCGGCTACGCCCGTGCCTATCAGGATACCCGCGCGTCGGTGACGATCGGGATCAATGCGAACTATCAGGCGTTCGGGAATAATCAGAACTACTTCAGCTATGGGCACGGCGGCTATTTCAGCCCGCAGAGCTTCTTCAGCGTGAGCTTCCCGGTACGATTTGCCATGAATACAGACCGCTTCGACATAGCCGCCAATGTGGCGCCCGGCTACCAGAGCTACGAGCAGGATGAGGCACTGCTCTATCCGACGGACCCTGGCGCTCAGTCGGTGCTGGAACAGCTCAAGGCACAGAATTCGGACGTGCGCGCGCGGTATGACAGCTTGAGCGCGACTGGCTTCGGCCTCGCGGCAGGAGCGTCCTTCTACTACGGTCTTGCGAACAGCACCCGCGTGGGTGGTGACTTCAATGTTAACACTTTTGGCCAATACAACGAAGTTCGTACCTCGGTAGGTATCAAACAGACGTTGGGAGGCGATAAGTGAGCAAGCCGATGCTGATGCCGTGGCCGCTCGAAGTGTCGGAAACGGAGCTTCAGCCGGCGGTCCTGCTGGCGTGCCACATGGTGGATGAAGTCTGGGAGGTCGCCGACGCCGAGCAGGCGGAGGCATTCTTTCGTTCGACCGGCCGCAGGATCGGGCGCGCCTATCCGCTGGGTGAGGTTCGTTCGAACGACGAAATCCTGGCGTCGATGAACGCCTTCTGGGCCGAAAGCGGCTGGGGCCGCACTGCGTTGCGCTTCGCCGGTACCGGGCTTGAGATTGTTCACTCCGGACTGCCGTCGCCGCCCCCGGGCGTTGAACTGGCGCGGTGGCGGGAGACCGCGATCTGCGTGCTGGCGGGCATCTATGACCATTGGCTCGGCCAGCTCGGCGGGTCCGATAGCATTCGGACGCGCGTGACCGGCTCCAGCGCACGAGGTGTGGATTTCTTCTATGGTGCTTGATCGACGGGCGTTGCTGCTCGGTGTGGGGAGCAGCATGGTCGTCGCGTGCTCTGGGCGGGCCGCAGACAATGGCCATGACACTAGTGCGAACACCTCAAGCGCCGCCGGCCAGCGTAAGGTGAGCAAGGTGACTGGCGGTAATCCCAGTTTGATCCCCGGCCTGTGGGCGGGCTTCAAGGGCAGCTACGTCCAGCCCGACGGGCGCGTGATCGACACCGGCAACAAGGGCGTCAGCCATACCGAGGGGCAGGGCTATGCCCTGGTCCTGGCGGCGACGGCAGGCGACCGCGACGGCTTCGATCGTGTGCTCGCCTGGACCGAAAAGACGCTCGCCCGCAGCAGTGATCCGCTGTTCTTCTGGCGGTACGACCCCAATGCGCCAGACCCGCTCGCCGACAAGAACAACGCGACCGATGGCGACATGCTGATCGCCTGGGGCCTGATGCTGGGCGCGGAGCGCTGGCGCGAGCGCTTCCTTGCGGAGCGTGCCGCGGCGATCCGCAACGCGCTCCACGATACCATGCTGCGGCAGGTCGGGGGGGATGTGTTCCTCATCCCCGGCGGCCAGTGGTTCGAAGAGGAGGGGCGGCTGACGCTCAACCCCTCTTATTATGTGTGGCCGGCCCTGCAGCGGTTCGCCGCGGTCGATGGCGACAAGAAGTGGGGCCCCGTGATGAAGGGCGGGGAGACGCTGCTCGCGCGCGCGCGCTTCGGCCAGCATGGGCTCCCGACCGACTGGGTCGACCTGTCCCCGGACGGCACCATGGCCCCAACGCCCGGGCGGGATCCGCGCTTCGGCTTCGATGCGATCCGCGTGCCGCTGTACCTCGTGATGGCGGGGATGGGCAGCAAGGCCGATGCGATTGCACGCTTCTGGCGCGGCTATGAGGAGCGGCCGATCCCGGCGTGGATCGATGTCCGCACCGGACAGACCGCGGAATATGCCCTGTCCACCGGCGCCATGGTCGGCGTCCGTCGTTTGCTGGGCAAGCCGCTGCCGGCGCCGCAGCTGCAGGCCGACTATTATGGCAGCGTGCTGCAGGCACTCGCGTTCATGTAGGATCTGAGCCGGCAGCGCCTCCGGCTGCCGATCATCCCACCCGACCGTACCGACATCGCAAAACGCGCACCGTCTCCCTGGGGGACGGTGCGCGCTGCGTTGCCGGAAGGGCGTCCTTAGAAGCTGACGCGGCCACCTAGGGTAAAGATCAGGGCCTTCGCGTCTTCGGTACGGCCGTCGACCAGAATCGGCGAACCGGCGGCGATCGTCGGGCGGTCGATCGTCTCATCCTTGAATGCGACATAGTTGAACGCGCCGTCGAGCGTGAATGCCGGGCTCACGCGGTAGGAGCCGCCCGCACCGAAGTTCCAGCGGTTGGAGTCCGGCACGCGCGCATCACGGTTGCCGTCACGGGTCGGTGTCAGCGTCCGCTGAAGGCCCGCACGCAGCGTCAGGTCCGGGGTCGCGGCATAGTCGAAGCCGCCAGCCAGGCTCCAGCTGTTGCGATAGTTCTCGGGGATCGCCTGGTTGAGCGGAGCGCCCAAGCGGATCGCGTCGAAGTCGGCCCAGGTGTAGCGCACGCCCTGGACGTTCAGCGTCAGCGCGTCGCTGGTACGGAAGCGGCCGCCCACGATGATCTGCGCGGGCGTCTTGAACTTCGCCTTCACGCCTTCGAGGGTGGCGTTCTGGCCGGCAAGCGGACCAACCAGGCCGCTGACCTCAAGGCTGCCCTTCAGGTTGTGCTCGATCGCCGACTTGTAGCTGATGCCGACGGTCGCCCAGCTGTTGTGCATCTGCAGGCCGGCGGTCCAGCCCAGATCCCAGCCGTTGCCGCTCAGGATCTGCTCGCCGTCGGGCAGGGTGGCGGACAGGTTCGGGATCTTGTTGCCCAGTTCGGCGTCCGTGTACTCCACGTTCACCGCAGCGCCGACGCGCAGCCAGTCGGTGACCGAGACGCCGATCGACGGCTGGATGTCGATGGTGCGCAGCCGGGTCTTGTCGGCGGTGTAGCGCGCCCAGCTGTCGGCATCATAGTTGGTGGTGAAGCTGTACGGCGAGGTGACCGCGAGGCCGATCGAGACACGCTCGTTGAGCGGCATCGCGATGGCGCCGGACGGCAGGAAGCCGTTGTTGATCGGGTTCTTGGCAACCGGGTTGCCGCCGACCGGCGCGAACTGGCCGCCCGGGCGACGGATGACGGTGCCGTTGTCGACGACGTCGCCGCGCGGCAGAATCGCGGAGACGGCGATCGCGGCTTCGGCATTCTCCATGCCGGCGATCGAGGCCGGGTTCCACCACAGCGACTGCGGACCGGTGTCGGCGACTTCACCCGAGAAGGCGCGACCAGCGGCGCGTGCCGACTGCTCCTGCAGGTAGAATGCCTGGGCATTGGCGACGCCGGTGGAGGCGACGAGCCACAGCGGAGCAGCGGCGAGCAACGAAATCTTGATACGAGGAGACATTGGCAGCTTCCTGAAGGTGAAAACGAAAAGAGATTTAGCGGACGCGGGTCCAGGTCTGGGTCTTGCAGAGCGGTACGAATACGCAGCCGCGGACCTTTAGCTTGTCGGCTCCGACCGGGGTTACCTTGGCATTATAGGTCTTTCCGTCGTCGGCGTTGTAAATCGTGCCGTCGACCCATTCCTTGCCGTTGGATTTGAACCCGCCCAGGATCTGCAGGCCCTTGAGCGGCCGGTCGCGCAGCGCGGCATTGCTGTTCTTGACGTCCTTGAGCGTGGGATCGGTGCGCAGGTGGTCGGACGTCAGCAGGCGGCCGCAGATCGAATCTCCGCAGCGGCTGATCTCGACGATTCCGTTCTTGGTCTCGGCCTTCCATCGGCCGAGTGCGGCGTCTTGCGTCTGCGCCTGGGGCGCAGCGACGACCGCGGCTGCGAGCAATATCGTCAGCATCCTCGTTCCTCTCCTTACCGCTCGCCTGTTGGCAAGTCGTTGTCCCGCTTCGTCGTGGCCGCGGACTATTGGTGCCGTTGCCTGACGCATGCGGAAGTTACACGCACGCTACGGTACCCGCACGTCCTGTCAAGTCTCGTAACATTTCTGGCGCACACGCGGCGGGCACGATTGTGCAGGAATGCAACACAGGACGCTGTCCGTGCGCGCGAAAGGCGCGGAAAGTGAGGCTAAGGTGAGGCCAACGCGCGGCGCTGCACGTCCGCTTCGGGTATCCGGCGGGGCGGGGTGGGAAAGGTCGGATGACCATGCCCCGACTGAAGCAGCTTGCGCGCGTGTAGGACAGCCCGGCGCCTCCCCCACCGGCCAGCCCGAAGAAGGTCAGCCCCCGGCGAGCTTCATGAGCGCGAGGCCGCTGACGATCAGCAGGGCAGCGATGAGGCGCATCGGGGAGGCGGATTCGCCCAGCACCAGGATGCCGATCGCAAAGGCGCCGACCGCGCCGATCCCGGTCCAAACGGTATAGGCGGTGCCGAGCGGCAACGACTTCATCGACCAGGACAACATGCCGAAGCTGACGAGCATGGCGCTGATGGTGAGGACGCTGGGCCACAGGCGGGTGAAGCCGTGCGACTGCTTCATCGCCGTCGCCCAGACGACTTCGAACAGACCAGCAATGATGAGAACGATCCAGGCCAAGGCCACCTCCGGTTGAACGAGGCGCCGGGCCGTCCCGGTCTTGATACCCATGGCGGGGCGGGAACGTGGTCGCCGCGGGGGGGCAGATAGCGGCGTGTGTCCGAGGGTTCAAGGCTGCGGAGATCGCCTCGTCGGCATCAGGATCTCCCGGTCGTGACGATCTGACGTTGTTTGAATTCGTATCTGAGCCCGGCAGCCAGCGCTTCCCGCGTTATATGAACGACGTCCTGGCCACTGGGTTTGGCGGGGAGGGTCACCGTGAGTTCTGCACGACCGTTATCCAGAGACTTGATCGGCGATAGCGGCCGTACTGGGCGAAGAGAGGCTTGTAGTTTCGCAAATCGCTCCACGTTGTCGCGTGGGCCCGCAACGGTGAGTTGGCTCTCGGCCACTGTTCTCGCGGGTCCGCTTCGATCGCACCCGGCAACCGCGAAAGAGGCAGCCAAGATCATCAGGGTAAAGTTCTGAAAGCGCATGCTCTTTTCTCCCGAGCCCATCGGGAATAGTGGCACGCAGCCCAGAAGCCTGCAATCAAGGGACATCTCTCTCCCGGGGTTTGCTCCTGCGATGATGGAGCCGGGACGGATCGGGACGTTCCTCGGGATGACGGGAAGAGGGTCCTGCGAAAGAAATTGGGGGCGGGATCGCTCCCGCCCCCTAGTCGGTTACAGTTTTTCGGTGAGTTCGGGCAGGATCTGGAAGAGATCGCCGACCAGGCCGACGTCGGCGACCTGGAAGATGGGGGCGTCCTCGTCCTTGTTGATGGCGATGATGGTCTTGCTGTCCTTCATGCCGGCAAGGTGCTGGATGGCGCCCGAGATACCGACCGCGACATAGACGTCCGGGGCGACGATCTTGCCGGTCTGGCCGACCTGATAGTCGTTGGGGGCAAAGCCCGCGTCGACCGCCGCGCGGCTGGCGCCGATCGCGGCACCGAGCTTGTCGGCGAGCGGCTCGATCAGGGCGTGGAATTGCTCTTCCGAACCCAGCGCGCGGCCGCCGGAGACGATCACCGCGGCGCTGGTGAGTTCGGGACGGGCGGACTCCTGGGTCTCGGCACCGACGAAGCGCGACTTGCCCTGGTCGCCGGCGGCAGCGACGGTCTCGACCGGGGCGTTGCCGCCCTCGGTCGCGGCTTTTTCAAAGCCGGTCGCGCGCACGGTGATGACCTTCTTGGCATCCGACGACTGCACGGTCGCAACGGCGTTTCCGGCATAGATCGGGCGGGTGAAGGTGTCGGCGCCCTCGACCGAGACGATGTCGCTGATCTGCATGACGTCGAGCAGCGCTGCGACGCGCGGGGCGACGTTCTTGCCGATCGAGGTCGCGTTGGCGAGGAAGGCGTCGTGGTCGGCCATCAGCGGCACCACCAGCGCGGCGACATTCTCGGCCAGCATGTTCGCATAAGCCGGATCGTTCGCCAGCAGCACCTTCGTGACGCCCGCGACCTTCGACACGGCGTCGGCGGCCTGCACGGCAGCATCGCCGCTGCCTGCGACCAGCGCGACCACGTCGCCCAGCTTTGCAGCAGCGGTGAGGGTGGCCAGCGTCGCGTCCTTCACGCGGCCATCGAGCTGTTCGACCAGTACCAGCACGCTCATGCGATCACTCCCAGGCTCTTGATCTTGTCGACCAGCGCGTCGACGTCGTCGACCTTGATGCCGGCGGCGCGCTTGGCGGGTTCCTCGACCTTGAGGACGGTGATGCGGGGGGTGAGGTCGACGCCGTAGTCGGCCGGCGTCTTCTGCGCGAGCGGCTTGGACTTCGCCTTCATGATGTTGGGCAGCGACGCATAGCGCGGCTCGTTCAGGCGCAGGTCGGTGGTGACGATCGCGGGCAGCGGCAGCGCCACCGTCTCCAGACCGCCGTCGACTTCGCGGGTGACATGGGCGGTGTCGCCCTCGACCTCGACCTTGGACGCGAACGTGCCCTGGCCCCAGCCGAGCAGCGCTGCCAGCATCTGGCCGGTCTGGTTGTTGTCGTCGTCGATCGCCTGCTTGCCCAGAATCACGAGCTGCGGCTGCTCTTCCTCGACCACCTTGGCGAGGAGCTTGGCTACGCCGAGCGGTTCGGGACGCACGTCCGACGTGATGAGGATGGCCCGGTCGGCACCCATCGCGAGCGCGGTGCGCAGCGTGTCCTGCGCCTTGGGCTCGCCGATCGAGACCACCACGACCTCGGTCGCAACGCCCTTTTCCTTCAGGCGGATCGCTTCTTCGACCGCGATCTCGTCGAACGGGTTCATGCTCATCTTGACGTTCGCCAGATCGACACCCGACCCGTCCGCCTTCACCCGCGGCTTCACATTATAGTCAAGCACCCGCTTGACCGGCACCAACAGCTTCATGCTTTTCTCTCCCAAGCACGGGCATAGCCCGCGATCAGATCCGTGCAGATTGCGGCCGCCGGGCGGACGGCGTCGACGCCGCCCACGCCGTGTCCGGCAGACCAGATGGTTTTCCACGCCCGCGCTTCTTCGGCGAGGTCGAGGGTAGGCGTCTCGCCCGGCTGCCAGCCATTGGCCTCCAGGCTGGGACGCAGGAAGTTCGCAGCCACACCCGTGACCGCAGGCGTATGGACGATGTCCGCGGCAGAAGAACCGACCATCATCGCCTTTTGCTCCGCGCTGGCGAGGCTTTCCTCGGCAGCGATGAACAGGCTGCCGAGATAGCCGAGGTCCGCGCCCATCATCCGGGCGGCGGCGATGTGGCGCCCCTCGGACATGGCGCCGGCAAGCGCCAGCGGCCCGTCGAAGAAGCGGCGGATTTCCGCGACCAGGGCAAAGGGGCTGAGGGTACCGGCATGGCCGCCGGCGCCCGCCGCCACCGCGATGAGCCCGTCGACGCCCGCCGCCACCGCCTTTTGCGCGTGCCGGGTGGAGATGACGTCGTGGAAGACGAGCCCGCCATAGCCGTGCACCGCGTCGATCACTTCGGGCACGAGGCCCAGCGACGTGATCACCAGCGGCACGCGGTGGCGAACGATCGCCGCCAGATCGTCCATCAGCCGCGTGTTGCTGCGATGGACGATCAGGTTGACGCCATAGGGCGCGCTGTCGGCGTCGAGTGCGGCCTCGATCTCCTGAAGCCAGTCGACAAAGCCCTCCGTGGTGCGCTGGTTGAGCGCGGGGAAGGTGCCGACCAGGCCTGCCCGGCAGCAGGCGGTGACCAGTGCCGGGCCGGAGATCAGGAACATCGGCGCGACGATCGCGGGACAGGCGAGCCGGTGTTCCCAGGCGGGGGGCATCATTGCGTCAGCCCCGGCTTCAGAAGGCGTCCTCGGCGAGCGCCATCGTCGAGCGCTTGCCGGACTTGATCGCCAGGAAGGCGGCGGTCGCCTGCGGCAGGATGCGGTCGAAGAAGAAGCCGGCGGTGGCGATCTTTGCCTTGTAGAAGCCGGCTTCGTCGGTGCCCTCGGCAAGCTTCTGATGGGCGATGCGTGCCGCCTTCAGGAAGCAATAGCCCATGCCGACCAGGCCCAGCAGGCGCAGATAGTCGGTGGCGGCCGCACCGGCCTCCTCCGGGTCCTTCATCCCGCGCTGTGCGATCATGCCGGTGGCGAGCTGGAGCGCGCCAAACGCCTGGCGCAGGCCCTGCGCCATCGGCTTGATCGCCTCCTCGCCTTCATGCGCGTCGAGGAAGTTCGACACCGGGTGGAAGAAGGCGCGCAGGTTGCGACCCATGCGGGCCGGCATCTTGCGGCCGACGAGGTCGAGCGCCTGGATGCCGTTGGTGCCTTCGTAGATCATCGCGATCCGGGCATCTCGGACATATTGCTCGACACCATGTTCGCGGATGTAGCCGTGACCGCCATAGGTCTGGACCGCGAGGTTGGCGGCATCATAGCCGAGGTCGGTGAACAGCGCCTTCACGACCGGCGTCATCAGCGCGATGAAGTCGGTGGCGCGGGCGCGCACTTCCGGATCGGCCGACGCCTTTTCCGCATCAAGCGCACGGCTGACCCAGCCGCCCAAGGCGCGGCAACCCTCGGTATAGACGCGTGCCGTCATCAGCATGCGGCGGACGTCGGGGTGGACGATGATCGGATCGGCGGGGAGGTCGGGACGCTTCGCACCGCCGAGCGCACGACCCTGCAGGCGCTCCTTGGCATAGGCGACGGCGCTCTGATAGGCCGCCTCGCCAATGCCCAGGCCCTGGACGCCGACCGACACGCGCTCGGTGTTCATCATCGTGAACATCGCGGCCATGCCCTTGTGCGGCTCACCGACGAGCCAGCCCACGGAATCGTCGAAGTTCATCTGGCAGGTGGCCGAAGCCTTCATGCCCATCTTGTGCTCGATGCCGGCGACGGTGACGCCATTGGCGTTGCCGAGCGTGCCGTCGGCGTTGGGCAGGAACTTGGGCACCAGGAACAGGCTGATGCCCTTCACCCCCGGAGGTGCGTCCGGCATGCGGGCGAGCACCAGGTGGATCACGTTTTCGGTCAGGTCGTGGTCGCCGGCCGAGATGAAGATCTTGGAGCCGGTGACCCGGTAGCTGCCATCTTCCTGCGGCACCGCGCGGGTGCGCAAGAGGCCGAGGTCGGTGCCGCAATGCGACTCCGTCAGGCACATGGTGCCGGACCATTCACCCGAGACCATCTTGGGCAGGTAGGCCTGCTTCAGGTCGTCGGAGGCATGGCCCTCGATCGCGGTGGTCGCGCCATGGGTGAGGCCGGGATAGAGGCTGAACGACACGTTGGTCGCGCAGATCATTTCCTCGACCAGCTTGTTGATCGATTCCGGCAGGCCCTGGCCACCCCATTGCGGGTCGGAGGCAAGCGCTGCCCAGCCGGCTTCGCGGAACTGGTCATAGGCCTGCTTGAAGCCGGCGGGGGTGCGGACGATGCCGTTTTCGATGCGGCAGCCCTCGATATCGCCGGGCGCGTTCAGCGGCAGCAGAATCTCCTGCGCCATGCGGGCGGCTTCCTCGAGCACCGCGTCGAGCAGGTCGGGCGTGAATTCGGCGTGGGCGGCGAGATCGCCGAACCCGTCGTCGCCGTGCAGCTCGTGCAGCACGAAGCGCATGTCGCGCAGCGGGGCTTCGTAGACTTGCATGTCGATCTCCTTTCCGGCCGGGTGCCAGGCACCCGGCGGCAAATCAGTTGCGCAGCGGCTTGCCGGTTTCGAGCATCTGCTCGATGCGGGCGACCGTGCGGCTATCGCGGACGCGGGTCATGAAGCCCTTGACCTCCAGCTTGAGGAGATCCGCTTCCTTGACCGTGTCGACCAGGTCGGCGTCGCCACCGGTGAGCACTTCGGCCAGCGTGTCCGACACCACCAGGTCATAATCGGTGGCGATGCCGCGCTTGTGGAAGCTGTCCGCCGCCATGCGCAGCGCCAGGCGGCCGCTGGCGCCGGGGAGCTTGAACTCCGGCGGGGCCGGCGGGGTGTAGCCGTCGACCAGCGACAGCGCCTTGGCCTTCGCGTCGGCGAGCAGCCGGCTGCGGTTCATGGTGATGCCGTCCTGAGCACGCAGGAACATCAGTTCCTTCGCCTCTGCCGCCGACTTGGAGACGGTGGCGGTGCTGACCGTCTCGAACACCTTGGCGACAGCGGGCATCGGGCCCTTGGGGAGCTGGCCCAACTGCTGCCAGCGGTCGATCATCTCGCCATTGCCGCCCCAGCCCGGGATCAGGCCGACGCCGGTTTCGACCAGGCCGATATAGGTCTCGGCATGGGCCTGGATGGCATCGGCGTGGAGCACGACCTCGCAGCCACCGCCCAGCGCCATGCCCGCAGGCGCGGCGACGACGGGGAAGGGGGCGTATTTCAGCGCCTTCAACGCCTGCTGGCCGGATGCGACCAGCGTCTGCACCTCGCCATAGGCGGCGATGTTCAGCGCGAAGAGCGCAAGCCCGAGGTTGGCACCGGCCGAGAAATGGCTGCCGTCGTTGTAGATCACCAGCGCCTTGAAGCGATCCTTGACGATCGGGATCGCCTGCTGGATCAGCTTCATGACCTCGCCGTCGAGGGCGTTCATCTTGCCGGTGAACTCGATGCAGGCGACGCCGTCACCCACGTCCCACAGCGCGGCCGACCCGGTCTTGGCGAGCGGTTCGCCGGTGCGCTTGATATCCTCGAGCATCAGCACGCCGTCGGGGCGGACGATGTCGTGATAGGCGCCGTCGAGGCCGAAATACTGGCGCTTGCCGCCTTCGACGCGATAGAAGCTGCCGCTGCCGACCTGCTCCAGCAGCGCCGGGACCGGGCGGCCCTCTGCCTTCAGGCGCTCGACCAGCTTGGCCGCGCCGATTCGGTCGATCAGCTCGAACGGACCGAATTTCCAGTTGTAGCCGAGCTTCATCGCGTCATCGATCGCGACGATGTCGTCGGCCGCTTCCGGCACCAGCATGGCAGCGTAGCTCAGCACATGGCTGAGGACGGTCCAGGCATAGTCGCCGACCTTGCCCTTGGCGCCCAGCAGCTTGCCCAGGTCCTTGTCGGCGCCCGAGGGCAGCGACGCGGGCTTGCGGCTGTCGCGATACTCGCCGGTGACGAGGTCGATCGACTGCTTGACCTTGCCGCCGTTCGAACGGTCGAGGCGGTAGAAGCCACCCTTGCCCTTACGGCCGGTATAGCCTTCCGCGATCATGCGATCGACGAGCGGCATCGGGCGCACGGTGTCGAAATAGGGGTCGCCCTGCGGCAGCGTGGACGTCAGGCTCTTGGACAGGAGCGGCATCAGGTCGACGCCGACGAGGTCGATCAGGCCGAAGATGCCGGTCTTGGGCACGCCCATCGGCTTGCCGCCGATCTGGTCGGCTTCCTCGACGGTGAGGCCCTGGTCCATCGCCGCATTGATCGCGACCGCCAGCCAATAGGTGCCGACGCGGTTGGCGATGAAGCCCGGCGTGTCGTGCGCGGGAACCACCGTCTTGCCGAGGCTGCGGTCGGCGAATTCCGACACGCGCGCCACCAGTTCGGGGTCGCTGTCCGGGCCGGCCACGACCTCGATCAGGCGCATGTAGCGCGGCGGATTGAAGAAGTGGGTGATGAGGAAGTCGCGGCGGAACTGGTCCGAGCGCCCCTCGACCAACTGGCCGAGCGGGATGGTGGAGGTGTTGGACGACACCGCCGTGCCGGGGCGCTTGACCGCCTCGATCCTGGCATAGAGCGCCTGCTTCAGGTCGATCCGCTCGACGATCGCCTCGATCACCCAGTCGCATTCCGCGATGCGGTCGAGATGATCGTCGATGTTGCCGGTTTCGACCAGCTTGGCCGCACGCTTCGACATGAAGGGGGCGGGGTCGGTCTTGAGCAGCTTGGCAACCGCCCCCTCGGCGACTGCATTGCGGTCCGCCTCGTCGCGGACGATGTCGAGCAGCAGCACCGGTACCCCGGCGTTGGCGACCTGGGCGGCGATGCCGGCACCCATGGTGCCGGCGCCGATTACGCAGACCTTACGGATGGGCTCGCTCATTCGGCTGCCTCCAGCAGGGTCGCGATGCCCTGGCCGCCGCCGATGCACTGGGTCGCGAGCGCGTACTTGCCGCCCTCACGCTTCAGGAGCGACGCGGCCTTGCCGACGATGCGCGCGCCGGTGGCGCCCAGCGGGTGGCCGATCGCGATCGCGCCGCCGTCGATGTTCACCTTGGCAGTGTTGAGGCCGAGATCGTGGATGCAGGCGAGCGCCTGGCTGGCGAACGCCTCGTTGATCTCGATGACGTCGAGTGCATCGGCATCGACGCCGCCACGCTCCAGCGCCTTGCGCGAGGCGCCGATCGGGCCGAGGCCCATGACCTCGGGCTCAAGGCCGGAGATGCCGACCGTCTTCAGCCGGGCGAGGATCGGCAGGCCGTGGGCGCGGGCATATTCCTCGCTGGTGACGAGTACCGCGGCGGCGCCGTCGGTGAGCGGCGAGGAGGTGCCGGCGGTGACCGAGCCATCCTTGTCGAACGCCGGCTTCAGGCCGGCCAGGCCCTCTGCGGTCGTGTCCGGGCGGACGGTGCCGTCTTCGCTGACGACGCCGTTCTTGGTCTGGATCGGCACGATCTCGTCATTGAGACGCCCGCCGGCCTGGGCAGCGGCAGCCTTTTTCTGGCTGTCGACGGCAAAGGCTTCCTGGGTCTCGCGGGTGATCTGGTACTTGGTGGCGACCTTCTCCGCGGTCTCGCCCATGCCCATGTACGCGCCCGGCATCTTCTCTGCGAGCGCAGGGTTGGGGAGGGGATTGTAGCCCATCATCGGCACGCGGCTCATCGATTCGACGCCCGCGCAGATGAAGACTTCGCCCGCGCCGATCTGGATCTGGCCCATGGCGATGTGGATCGAGCTCATCGACGATCCGCAGAAGCGGTTCACGGTCATGCCGCCGACCGACAGCGGCAGGTCGCCGAGCAAGCCGACGAGACGCGCGACGTTCATGCCCTGCTCGCCTTCCGGGAAGGCGCAGCCGACGATCAGGTCCTCAATATCCTTGGGATCGACACCCGTGCGGTCGATCAGGCCGCGAATCACCTGGGCTGCGAGATCGTCCGGGCGAACCCGGGCAAGCGCGCCCTTGTGCGCGGGATGAAAGGGGGAACGGGCGTAGCCCGCGATCACAACGCTCTTCATCTCAATCCTCTCCGAGGCTCTTGGCATCCTAACGGCACCTTTCGGTCCTAATGGTGCGAGATTTCCCTATACGTCAACCGAATTCTGATTAAGGTAGGAACAGGCGCCGACATGTCGAGGTCCGTGAACGCGGACTCGGCAGAATGAGAGCAAGCGGCGCCGGAGAGGAGGCAAAAGCCGCATGAGCAGAGTGACGCAGCCCCGTAGGATGCTGGAGTCCGCCCGATGAGTGAGGCAGCGCCGATGACCGAGCACGCCAACGCCGATGCGAGCGTGCAGCGGATCGAACCCCGGCTGATCCCCAGCCTGCTGGAGCGCGCCGCGCGGGTGTATCCGGATCGCATCGCGATCGATTTCCTGGGCCGGACCTGGAAATATGGCGAGATCGCCGAACAGGTGGAATTTGCCGCCCGCGGGCTGCAGGACCTGGGCGTGCGCCCGGGTACGCGCGTCGGCCTGTGCCTTCCCAACACGCCCTATTATGTGATCGCCTATTTCGCCGTCCTGAAGATCGGCGGCGTGGTGGTTGCGATGAACCCGCTCTACGTCGAGCGCGAGCTGAACCACCTGCTGGTCGATTCCGGCGCCGAAGTGGTAATCGTGCCCGACCTGGTCGCGATCCACGACAAGCTGTTGGCCGCATGCGCGGGGACCGAGGTGCGCCATGTCGTGGCGGCCCCGCTCGCGGATGTGCTCCCCTGGGCCAAGTCGATCGGCCTTCGGCTGTTCAAGCGGCGCGAGCTTGCCCGCATCGGTGGCGATCCGCGCCACGTCCGCTGGAGCCAGCTGGTGTCGAACCGCGCCGCGCCGGATCCCGTGGCGCAGACGCCGCAGGACCTGGCGGTGCTGCAATATACCGGCGGCACCACCGGCGAGCCCAAGGGCGCGATGCTCAGCCACGCGAACCTGACCGCGAACAGCCAGCAGATGGTGATGCACGTCGGCCGGCCGCCCGACGTGCAGGAGCGCACGCTGGGCGTGCTGCCGCTGTTCCACGTCTTTGCGCTGACGACGGTGCTCAACTATTCGGTCGAGACCGCGGCCGAGATGATCCTGCTGCCGCGTTTCGAGATGGACCAGTTCCTGGCCACGCTGAAGCGGACGCGGCCGACGCAGATCTTTGCAGTGCCGACGATCTACAATGCGGTCAACCAGCTGGACGAAAGCCGGGTGCCGCGACTCGATTTCTGCCACACCTGTATCTCGGGCGGTGCGCCGCTGCCGCTGGAAGTGCGCGAGCTGTTCGAGGAGCGCACCGGTTGCCGCGTGGTGGAGGGCTATGGCCTTTCCGAAGCGTCGCCGATCATCGCGTGCAATCCGCTCAACGGCGGCGTGGTGAAGAGCAACAGCACCGGCCCGGCCTTCCCCGGCACCGTGCTGGAGATCCGCGACCTCATCGACCCCACCAAGCTGATGCCGCAGGGCGAGCGCGGGGAAGTGTGCGTGCGCGGGCCCCAAGTAATGATGGGCTATTGGAAGCGGCCGGACGCGACCGCCGACTGCTTCATCGACGGGGCGCTTCGCACCGGCGACGTCGGCTATTTCGACGAAGACGGCTACCTCTTTCTGGTGGACCGGATAAAGGACATGCTGCTTTGCGGCGGCTATAACGTCTATCCGCGCGTGATCGAGGAAGCCTTGTATGAACATCCGGCGGTGGCCGAAGCAGTGGTGATCGGGTTGCCGGATCGGTACCGCGGACAGGCGCCCAAGGCATTCGTGACGCTGCGCCCCGGACAGGAGGCGACCGTCGAGGAGCTGTGCGAGTTCCTGCGCACGCGCGTCAGCAAGATCGAAATGCCGCGCGAGGTGGAAATCCGCGAAAGCCTGCCCAAGACGCTGATCGGGAAGCTCTCCAAGAAGGAGTTGGTCGCCGAGGAACGCGCCAAGGCCGAACAGGCGGGCGCCGCCGCATGAGGTCGTCCGCATCCATGCGCCAGACGGCCGATGGTGCCGAAGGGTCCGATGGCGAGCAGCTATCGGGCATCCAGGAGGTGGCGGCCGAGCTCGGCGTGACGATGCGGACGCTGCGCTTCTACGAGGACCAGGGGCTGATCGAGCCCCGCCGGGTCGGCACCACGCGCATCTATACCCGGCGTGAAGTGGCCCGGATGCAGCTGATCCTGCGCGGCAAGCGGCTGGGCTTCTCGATCCGCGAGATCAAGGAGTTCCTCGACCTCTACGACGCGGATCCCCAGCACCACGAGCAGATGCGCCAGCTGGCGCTGCGCCTCAGCGATCGCATCCAGCTGCTGCGCCGCCAGAAACAGGCGCTGGAAGAGACGCTGGGCGAACTGGAGCAGATCCAGCGGCAGGCGCTGGAGCACCTGCCACCGGAAGCGCGGCCGGTGGAGATCGAGGGGCTGTAAGGGGGCTCTTAGTGCGGCACCACGCCTAGCTCGACGCCGGTCTTGTCGTGGAGGGCGAAGCGGTCGACCAGGTCGGCGCTGGCGCGGTTGTAGCCAATGACCTCGACCTCGCGGCCGTCGCGGCGGAGGCGGGCGACGATCTTGTCGAGCGCGCCCACGCCCGAAATGTCCCAGAAATGCGCCGCCGAGACGTCGATCACGACGCGAGGGGCGGTGTCCTCTGCCCGGAATGCGCGGGTGAAGCGGTCGACCGAGGCGAAGAAGATCTCGCCCCGCACCCGGTAGATCGCGGTGCCGTCCGACCCAGCCTCACGCTCGACTGAGAACATGCGTCGCACCTTGCCGGCAAAGAAGATGCCGGACAGCAGCACGCCCGCCAGCACGCCGCCCGCCAGATTGTGGGTGGCGACGACGACAGCGACCGTCACCAGCATCACTGCCGAAGAGGTCGGGGGGTGGCGGCGCAGGTTCAGCAGCGAGTTCCAGCTGAACGTGCCGATCGACACCATCACCATCACCGCGACAAGCGCCGGCATCGGAATGCGGCCGACGATCGGGCCGAGCACGGCGAGCAGGAACAACAGGAAGGCGCCTGCGGTAAAGGTCGACAGGCGCTTGCGGCCGCCGGAGGTGACGTTGATCACGGATTGGCCGATCATCGCGCAGCCCCCCATGCCGCCCACCAGAGCCGCGGCGATGTTGGCGCCGCCCTGACCCAGGCACTCCCGCTGCTTGTCGCTGTCGGTGTCGGTCATGTCGTCGACGATCTGGGCGGTGAGGAGCGATTCGAGCAGGCCCACTGCCGCCATCGTCAGCGAATAGGGGAGGAGGATGCGCAGCGTCTCCCAGGTCAGCGGCACGTTCGGCAGCGCGAGGCTGGGGAGCCCTTGCGGAAGCGCGCCCATGTCGCTGACCGTGCGCACCGGCAGGCCGAGCGCGATGCTGATGGCAGTCAGCACCAGGATCGCGACGAGCGGCGAGGGCACCGCCTTTGTCACGCGCGGCACCAGGTAGATGATGGCGAGGCCGGCTGCGACCATCGCGTAGCTGTGCCAGGTGACGCCGACGAACTGCGGCAGCTGTGCCATGAAGATCAGGATGGCGAGCGCGTTAACGAACCCGGTGATGACCGAGCGCGAGACGAACTGCATCAACAGGTCGAGCCGCAGCAGCCCGGCGACCATCTGGATCAGGCCCATCAGGATGGTGGCGGCGAACAGATAATCGACGCCGTGATCGCGCACGAGCGGGGTCACGACTACGGCGACCGCGGCGGTGGCCGCCGAGATCATGCCGGGCCGGCCACCCAGGAACGAGATCACGATCGCGATCGCGACCGAGGCATAGAGGCCGACGCGCGGATCGACGCCGGAGATGATGGAAAAGCCGATCGCTTCGGGGATCAGGGCAAGCGCGACGACGATGCCGGCGAGCACGTCACGGCGCGCCTCACCGGCGCTGGTGAACCATTCGGTCCGGAAGCGGGAAAGGGTCTGGGGCAATGCAAAAACCACAAGCAGGCACATGGCGCCGCATCCGGTGCGACGATTCTTCGCAGTCCATGTGATCTGTTGTCCGGCGGATCGGCGGCCGGAATAGCCACCCGGTTTTGCACCGGGTCCTTGCGAGTTGCGCCGCCTCTATGGGGGCTGGCTCGCGGTTGCAAGCCCGTGCGCGAGGGCGGCAGCGGGCAGTTCAGGAGAAAAAGGGCGCCGCCCGTGGGGCGGGCGCAGTTGCTGTGGAGCCGCCCGGATGGCCGGGCGGCTCCGACAGGCTCAGCTCATGTGCGCGTTGAGCAGCTTGTTCATTTCGAACATGGAAGCCTTCTTCTTGCCGAAGAGCTTCTCGAGCGTCTCGTCCGCGAGAATCTCGCGCTTGTCCTGCGGGTTCTGCAGGTCGTGCTTCTTGATGTACTCCCACATCTTGCTGACCACCTCGCTGCGGGGCAGCGGGTCCTTGCCGGTGATCTTCGCCAGGTCTTCCGACGGCGTGACGGGCTTGGCGATACCGCCGCGGGCGGCGCCGGTCTTGGTGGCGGTCGAAGTCTTGGCCATTCTGGTTCTCCTTATATCCTGCGATCCGAACCCCGGTCCGGCCGCGTGGTTGCCTTGCTTATGCGCGGTTCGAGGGCACTTGTCGCTCGTGAAGATCGTGCGGTCTGATTTGGGGCCGGGCAAGACCTCGCCCGGCGCGGCCGGGCTGTGCGTCTGCACCGCTCCCGTCGCTGCCGACTTGCCGTGCCCCTTCGTCCCGATGCACGCGTCCTCCCCCTCGCGCCACGCGGCCCGCCACGGCCGCGGTTTCCTTTTGCGCGTCGAAGAATTAACGCTGCCTTCTTCGCGACGTCAACGCGCTGTGCGCCGGGCGTGACGTTTTGTTGGCCCGAACGATGTGTTCGCACAAGTTTTGGGCACCAACCGGCCAAGGAAAGCAGAATGCAAGCCGACAATCCCGCGACCGAAGACGGTGACCTGGTCGCATCCCCGGCAAAACCGGCAGTTCCCGACGAGGTCGCCGACGCGGTCCGTACGCTGATCCGCTGGGCCGGCGACAACCCCGATCGAGAGGGGCTGCTCGACACGCCCAAGCGCGTCGCGCGCGCGTGGAAGGAATATTGCCAGGGCTATCGCGAGGACCCGGCCCACCACCTGTCGCGCACCTTCGAAGAGGTCGGCGGCTATGACGAGATCGTGCTGCTGCGCGACATCCCGTTCCAGTCGCATTGCGAGCACCACATGGCGCCGATCATCGGCAAGGCGCACATCGCCTATCTGCCCAAGGACCATGTGGTGGGGATTTCGAAGCTGGCGCGCGTGCTCCACGGCTTCGCCCGCCGCCTGCAGGTGCAGGAGCGGCTGACCGCCCAGGTCGCGGACTGCATCTGGGACCGGCTGGCGCCGCGCGGCGTGGCGGTGGTGATCGAGGCGAGCCATGCCTGCATGACGGCGCGCGGCGTGCGGACGCCCGGCGTGACGATGACGACCAGCCGGATGATGGGCGTGTTCCGCGATGACGACCGCAGCCGCAAGGAAGTGCTGGCGCTGATGGGCCTCGGCTGAGTCGATGCCCGGCGTACCCCGGCGCAGGGCCGGGGTACGGGGGTGAGGCCTTAGGCCGGAACGCGGTTGGCGGCGCTGAGCGCGGCGCGGACGGTTGCGGTCGCCACATCGGCGTCGATGCCGGCGCCGAACACGCGGGTGCCGTCCGGCAGCGTGCATTCGAGATAGGCGGCCGCCTGCGCGTCCGATCCGTTGCCGATCGCGTGCTCGCTGTAATCGACTACGTCGAGGTCGACGCCGCAATCGTCGCGCAGCGCCGAGAGCAGGCTGGACAGCAGGCCGTTGCCCTTGCCCGAGATCGAGCGAGTCTCGCCATCGAGGCGCAGTTCGCCGACGAAGGTCCGCGCCTGACCGGCTGCACCATGGCTTTCCGAATAGTCGACCAGTTCGAACCGGTCGCTGTCGGTCGGCAGATACGCCGCCTCGAACGCGCCCCAGATGTCGGCGGCGTTCAGTTCGCGGCTGGTCTCGTCGGCGACACGCTGGACGTGGCGGCTGAAGTCGGCCTGCATCCGCTTGGGGAGCTTGAGCCCCTTGTCCTGCTCCAGCACCCAGGCGACGCCGCCCTTGCCCGACTGCGAGTTGACGCGGATCACCGCCTCGTAATCGCGGCCCAGGTCGGCGGGGTCGATCGGCAGGTATGGCACGTCCCACAGGCCGTCGTTGCGCTGCGCCTGAGCGGCAAAGCCCTTCTTGATCGCGTCCTGATGGCTGCCGGAAAAGGCGGTGAACACCAGTTCGCCGGCATAGGGGTGACGCGGGTGGACGGGCAGCTGGTTGCAATATTCGACGGTGTTGATGACCTCGTCGATGTTGGAAAAATCCAGGCCCGGATCAACACCTTGCGTGTACATGTTCAACGCCAGTGTCACGAGATCGCAGTTGCCGGTGCGCTCGCCATTGCCGAACAGGCAGCCCTCGACACGATCCGCGCCGGCCATCAGGCCGAGCTCCGCCGCCGCGACGCCGGTGCCGCGGTCGTTGTGGGGGTGGAGGCTGATCACGACGCTGTCGCGGTTCGGCACGTTGCGGCAGAACCACTCGATCTGGTCGGCATAGACGTTGGGGCTGGCCGCCTCGACCGTCGCCGGCAGGTTGAGGATCAGCGGCCTTTCCGGGGTGGGACGCAGCACGTCCATGACCGCCGCGCACACCTCCACGGAGAAGTCGAGCTCGGCGGTCGAGAAGGTCTCCGGCGAATATTCGAAGCGCCAGTCGGTATCGGGGCGCTTGCCCGCCTCGTCCCGCAGGATCTTGGCGCCGGTGATCGCGATCTCGCGCACCTCCTCGCGGCTCATGCCGAACACGATGCGGCGCCAGGCGGGGGAGACGGCGTTGTAGAGGTGGACGATCGCGGTGGGCGCACCCTCGAGCGACTGGAAGCTCTTCTCGATCAGGTCGCGCCGCGACTGGGTCAGCACCTGGACCGTCACGTCGTCGGGCACGCGGCCGTTGCGGATCAGGCCCGAGATGAAATCGAACTCGGTGGCACCGGCAGAGGGGAAACCGACCTCGATCTCCTTGATGCCCACCTTGACGAGCAGGTCGAAGAAGCGGGTCTTCTTTTCCGCATCCATCGGATCGATCAGCGCCTGGTTGCCGTCGCGCATGTCGGTCGAAAGCCAGCGGGGCGCGCGGGTGATCGTCTGCGACGGCCATTGACGGTCGGGCAGGTCCACCTGGGGAAAGGGACGGTATTTGGTCGAAGGATCGCGCAGCATCGCAGCCTCTTGGCAAGTCCCCGCGCGCGTTGGAGCGCGGGCGTCGTTCAGCAAATTGGTCGGAAGAAAGCAGCCCTTAGGGGCACGCACATATGCGCAACACGCCCCTAAGGGCGGATAAGTCGAAGAAGGCGCAGTGCGTCGATCACGGGCGCAGTCATGGCGCGCGCGGGAGGGCTTGTCCAGCCGATTTGCCGCAAGGGCGAAACGATCCGGGAGGAGGCGAGGAAAGGGGACGCCAGGCCGCGCCCCCTTTCCAGCAGAGCTTATGCCTTTTCGAAGGCGACGGTGATGTCGAGCTTTACGTCGTCGGACACGGCCGGAATGCCATAGGTCATGTTGAAGTCGGAACGCTTGATGACGGCGTCCGCCTCAAAGCCGATGGTCTCCTTCTTCGACATGGGGTTCGCGCCGGCGCCGGTGAAGCGGGCGTTCAAGACCACCGGCTTGGTGACGCCGTTCAGCGTGAGGTTGCCGGTGATCGTCGCGCGCGTGCCGTTCACCTTCACCGAGGTGGAGGTGAAGCGCGCCGACGGCGTCACGTCCGCGTTGAAGAAATCCTTGCTCATCATGTGCTTGGTGAGCCCGGCGCTGGCGGTGGTGAGCTTGCCGATCGGGATCGTCACGTCGAGCTTGGCGGCCGCCGGCTGCTTGGGATCGATCACCAGCGTACCCTCGGCATCGCCGAAGATGCCGAAATAGTCGTTGAAGCCCAGGTGGTTTACGCGCCAGCCGACCAGCGTGTGGCCGGGATCGGTCTTGTAGGTGCCGGCGGTGACGCGGCTTACGTCGGCCGTGCCGGGGATCGCCATCTGCTGCGCGATCAAGGGGGTGGCGACGGCAAGGGCGGCGCCGGCAAGGATCAGGGGCATGCGCATCGAGAAAATCTCCACCGAAAACAAGAAAAGGACGGCGGTTTTGTCTGCCGCCGTCCTCTCGCTGTCAAACTGCCGATTAGAAACAGGTCGTTTCGTAGGCGTTCTTGTTCGGTGGCCGGAAACGCCGGTCGGCGCCTCCGGAAAGCCGCTTAGTTCTTGTCCTTGTCGACCAGCTTGTTGGCGCCGATCCAGGGCATCATCGCGCGCAGCTCGCTGCCGACCTGCTCGATCTGGTGACGCTTGGCAGCGCTGCGGCTGGCCTTGAGTTCCGGCTGGCCGGCGCGGTTGTCGAGCACGAAGTCCTTTACGAAGCGGCCCGACTGAATGTCGGCGAGCACGCGCTTCATTTCCTTCTTCGTCTCTTCGGTGATGATGCGCGGGCCGGTCTTGATGTCGCCGTACTCGGCAGTGTTCGAGATCGAGTAGCGCATGTTGGCGATGCCGCCCTCATACATCAGGTCGACGATGAGCTTCAGCTCATGCAGGCACTCGAAATAGGCCATTTCGGGAGCATAGCCCGCCTCGACCAGCGTCTCGAACCCCGCCTGGACCAGCGCGGTGGTGCCGCCGCACAGCACGGCCTGCTCGCCGAACAGGTCGGTCTCGCACTCCTCGCGGAAATTGGTCTCGATGATCCCGGAGCGGCCGCCGCCGACGCCGGAGGCATAGGCGAGCGCGATGTCATGGGCGTTGCCGGACGCGTCCTGATGGACCGCGATCAGGCAGGGAACGCCGCCGCCGCGCAGATATTCGGAACGCACGGTATGGCCCGGGCCCTTGGGCGCGATCATGATGACGTCGACGTCCGTCGGCGGCTCGATCAGGCCGAAGTGGACGTTGAGGCCGTGCGCGAAGGCGAGCGCCGCGCCCGGGCGCAGATTGCCCTTGATGTCCGCGTCATAGACCGCCGCCTGATGCTCGTCGGGGGCGAGGATCATCAGGATGTCCGCCCAGGCGGCGGCTTCCTTGTTCGGGAGCACCTTGAAACCGGCGTCCTCGGCCTTCCTGGCGCTGGGCGAGCCGGGGCGGAGCGCGATGGCGATGTTCTGGACGCCGCTGTCGCGCAGGTTCTGCGCATGGGCATGGCCCTGCGAGCCATAGCCCAGGATCGCGATGTTCTTGGACGAGATCAGGTTCAGATCGGCATCGCGATCATAGTAAACGCGCATGTTCTTCCCTTTCGGTTCTGTCTTGTGCGCCCCGCGGCGGGGGCGGCTTGGCTCTCGGCCCCCGACGATGCGGGGGCTTGGGTGGGATCAGGCGGCTTCGCGGCCGCGGGCGATTGCGACGATGCCGGTGCGGGCGACTTCGACCAGCCCGACCTCGCGCATCAGTTCGATGAAGGTGTCGAGCTTGCCGCTGCTGCCCGTCACCTCGAACACGAAGCTGGAGATGGTCGCGTCCAGCACCCGTGCGCGATAGACTTCGGCCAGGCGGAGCGCCTCGCTGCGCTGCTCGCCGCTGCCGACGACCTTCACCAGCGCCAGCTCGCGTTCGACATGGGGGCCAAGCGCGGTCAGGTCGACCACCTTGTGCACCGGCACCAACCGTTCGAGCTGGGCGATGATCTGCTCCATCACCGGCGCCGAGGCGGAGGTGACGATGGTGATGCGGCTGATGAGGTCGTCTTCCGAGATATCGGTGACGGTCAGGCTCTCGATATTATAGCCGCGGGCCGTGAACAGCCCGGCGATGCGCGCCAGGATGCCAGGCTCGTTGTCGACGATGATCGCGAGCGTATGGCGCTCGCGCACTTCTTCCTTGATGTGCATGGTTCAGCCGATCCGGTTGAAACTGAAGGGAAAGATGGCAGGCGGCGTGGGCTTCAGACCAGCGCCTTGGCCTCGTCGTCCATCTCGCCCGATACCTCGCTTGCCCACAGGATCATCTCGGTGTGCGCGGCACCCGAGGGGATCATGGGGAAGCAGTTGGCGAGCTTCGACACCCGGCAGTCGACCATGACCGGACCGTCATGGTCGAGCATCGCCTCGATCCCGGCGTCGAGATCGTCGGGATGTTCGATGCGGATGCCCTTCCAGCCATAGGCCTCGGCCAGCTTCACAAAGTCTGGCAGGCTTTCGCTATAACTCTCGGAATAGCGACCGGAATAGGTCAGTTCCTGCCACTGGCGGACCATCCCCATATATTCATTGTTGAGGATGAAGATCTTGACCGGCAGGCGGTACTGGGTCGCGGTCGCCAGCTCCTGGATGTTCATCTGGATCGAGGCTTCGCCCGCGATGTCGATGACCAGCGCGTCCGGCTCGCCCAGCTGCGCACCGATCGCGGCGGGCAGGCCATAGCCCATCGTGCCGAGACCGCCCGAGGTGAGCCACTTGTTCGGCGCCTCGAACCCGAAGTGCTGGGCGGCCCACATCTGGTGCTGCCCGACCTCGGTCGAGATGATCGGGGCGCGATCCTTGGTCGCTTCGTACAACGCGCGGATCGCCCGCTGCGGCATGATCTCGTCGGGCCGATCCTCAAAGCCCAGGCACTGCCTGGCGCGCCAGCCCTCGATCCGCGCATACCAGTCCGACAGGTCGGCCTTCGGATATTGGCGGGCGGTCCAGACCTCGATCATGGCTTCCAGCGCGCTGCCGCAGTCCGCCAGGATCGGCAGGTCGACGCGGACGTTCTTGTTCACCGACGAGCGATCGATATCGATGTGGATCTTGCGGCTGAACGGGCTGAACGCATCCAGCCGGCCCGTGACGCGATCGTCGAAGCGCGCGCCGAGGCAGATCATCAGATCCGCCTCGTTCATCGCCATGTTCGCCTCATAGGTGCCGTGCATGCCCAGCATGCCCAGCCACTTGTCGGACGAAGCGGGGAAGGCACCCAGGCCCATCAGCGTCGATGTGACCGGCGCGCCGGTGAGCTGCACCAGCTCGCGCAGCAGTGCCGAGGCGGCGGGCCCGGAGTTGATGACGCCGCCGCCGGTGTAGAAGACCGGGCGCTCGGCTGCCGCCAGCATGTCGACCGCCGCCTCGATCGAGGCGAGATCGGGCTCGGTCTGCGGGCGATAGGTCTTGTGCTGGATCGGGCCCGGGCTTTCGTAGCGCGCGGTCGCGACCTGAACGTCCTTGGGAATGTCGATCACGACCGGGCCGGGGCGGCCGGAGGTGGCGATGTGGAACGCCTCGTGCACGACCGAGCCCAGGCGCTCCGGCGTCTTCACCAGGTAATTATGCTTGGTGCAGTGGCTGGTGATGCCGACCGTATCCGCCTCCTGAAAGGCATCGGTGCCGATCAGCGCGGTCGGGACCTGCCCGGTGATGACGACCATCGGGATCGAATCGAGCAGCGCGTCGGTGATGCCGGTGACGGCATTGGTCGCGCCCGGGCCCGAGGTGACCAGGACGACGCCCGGCTTTCCGGTCGAGCGGGCATAGCCCTCTGCCGCATGGGTCGCGGCCTGTTCGTGGCGGACCAGGATGTGGCGGATCTTCGACTGTTTGAAGAGCGCGTCGTAGATCGGGAGCACGGCGCCGCCGGGATAGCCGAACACGAGCTCCACGCCGAGATCGACCAGCGCCTCGACCAGGATTTCGGCTCCGCTTTTCTCGACCACGTCATGTCCTCCTTACTTCGCAGCTGCAGCAGCAGCCTCTTGGACGCTGGGCGCCTACCGACAGTAATAACGCGATGCAAGGCTATGTTGATAATTTTTGTTCAAAAAATGTCATTAAGCCGCATGATTCCAACTCAGAGGCGCGGTGCCAATCGCCCGGCGGCTGGTTGCGGAACCAGGTATATTGCCGCTTGGCATATTGACGGGTGGCCAGGCGCGTCGCCGCAAGTGCCTGTTCCCGCGTCATTTCCCCGGCGAGACAGGCAGCAATCTGGGGCACGCCGATGGCGCGGCGCACCGGTGCGTCGGGGTTCAGGTCCTTGCGGGCGAGCAACGCCGCGACTTCCTCGATCGCGCCGCCCGAGAACATCGCCTCCAGCCGGCGGTCGCAACGGTCGAGCAGCCAGGCGCGATCGGGCAGCAGCACCAGCGGAGCGAGCGCGATCCGGTCGCCGATGCCGCCCTCGCGCGCGGCCTGCCACTCGCTGAGCGGCCGGCCGGTGGCGCGGATGACCTCCAGCGCGCGGGCCACGCGAGTCGTGTCGCTGGGGCGCAGCCGCTCGGCGGCGGCGGGATCGAGGCGGGCGAGTTCGGCATGGGCCTGGGCCACGGGGAGGGCGCGGACCTCGGCGCGGATCGCGGGGTCCATTTCCGGAACCGGGGCGATGCCGTCGAGCAGCGTGCGCAGATAGAGGCCGGTGCCGCCGACCAGAACTGGCAGGCGCCCCTCCGCCAGCGTCACGTCGATGGCCGCGCGGGCTTCTGTGGCCCAGCGGGCGGCGGAATAGTCCTCGGCGCCGTCGACGTGGCCGAACAGGCGGTGGGGGACTTGTGCCTCCTCCGCAGGGCTCGGGCGGGCGCTCAGGACGCGGAGGTCGCGATAGACCTGGGCGGAATCGGCGTTGATGACGGTGCCGTGGTGGCGTTCGGCGACCGCGATCGCCAGCGCGGACTTGCCGCTGGCGGTCGGCCCTGCAATGAGCGCGACCTTCGGCAGAGGGGTATGCACCATGTTCATCGCGACGCTGATAGCAGCCGAACGGATCGGCGCAGGCGATATTTCAGCGGCGGCCGACCGGCTGGCCGCGGCAGGCTGTGCGCCCGGCGCAGTCACGTGGATCGAGGAGGGACGCGCGGCCGACGTGGCGTTCGCGCACGGGCCCGACCTGGCGCGCGGGGTGCTGGACGGCGCCTTTCCCGGCACCGACGTGGTGGTGCAGCCCGCCGAGGGGCGCGCCAAGCGGCTGCTGATCGCCGACATGGATTCGACCATGATCACGGTCGAGTGCATCGACGAGCTTGCCGACTATGCCGGCATCAAGCCGCAGATCGCCGAGGTGACCGAACGGGCGATGCGCGGTGAGCTCGACTTTGCCGCGGCGCTCGATGCGCGCGTGGGGCTGCTCAAGGGGCTCGGCGAGGACGCGATCGAGCGCTGCCTGGCGGAGCGCGTGCAGATCACCCCGGGCGCCGAGGCGCTGGTGAAGACGATGCGCGCCAACGGGGCTGAGACGATCCTGATCTCGGGCGGCTTCACCCGCTTTGCCGAGCCGGTCGCACGCCAGATCGGCTTTGGCCGCGCGATCGCCAACCGGCTGATGATCGCGGGCGGGATGCTCGACGGGACGGTTGCCAAGCCGATCGTCGATTCGGCGACCAAGGAGGCGACGCTGGTCGAGGCCGTGGCGACGCTCTCCCTCAACCCGGCCGCGACGCTGGCGGTGGGCGATGGCGCGAACGACCTGGCGATGATCCGGCGTGCCGGGCTGGGCGTGGCCTTCCATGCCAAGCCGATCGTGGCGGCGGCCGCCGGCGCCCGGATCGATCATAATGACCTGTCTGCGCTGCTGTACGCGCAGGGTTATGCGCGGGATCGCTGGGTGTTGTCGTAAGCCGCGCCGCCCCGGCTTCGGCCGGGGCGGGTGAGGCCGCTCGTTCGCCTCAGCGCTTGACCGGCAGGCAGGATTTGACCGCAGCACAGGCGCGCGTGGCCTCTGCGCTGGAGGCATAGGGGCCGACCAGCAGCTTGGTGACGGCGCCGCTTGCCACATATTCCGGGGTGCGGCCCGGGAACTTGCCGCGGACCTGCGACCATAAAGTCTGCGCGCCGCCGGCCTCGCGGAAGGCGCCGAGCTGGACGCGCCACGCGCCGCCGCTGCTGGATGCGGCGGGGGCGGGCGCGGCAGCGCGAACCGGTGCTGGCACCGGCGCCACCGCCGTCGGGCGCGGTGCGGCGACGGGCGCTGCGGCCGGTACCGCGACAGGTGCCGGCGTCGCGGCGGCAACATTTGCCGAGGTGATCGGCGTGCGGGCGGCCTGCGCCTGGAGCGTGCGGGCCATCTCCAACCCGCGCTGGCGATCCTGCAGCGAGATATACTGGTCCATCTGGGCCAGCGTCTGTGACGCCTGCGGCAGGCCCGAGCTGGAGGCGCGGGTCATCAGCGCATAGGCGCGCACCCAGTCCTTGGTCACGGCATCGCCGTTGAACAACATGGTGCCCAGCACGAACTGCGCGCGCGATTCACCGCGGGAAGATGCCTGTTCGAGCCACTTCACCGCTTCCTGGCGGCGGCCGTTCTGGAACAGCGCCAGGCCATAGTTGGTGATCGCCTGCGGATGGCCCTGGGCCGCCGCCTTGGCATACCATTGTTCTGCCTGGGCCAGGTCGGCCGGCACGCCGCGGCCGAGCTTATAGGCCTGGGCGAGGTTGAACTGGGCATCCGGGTCGCCCTTCAGCGCCGGTCCGCGCCATTCCTTCACCGCGCGGGCGAAGTCCCCGCGGGTCCAGGCGTCGACCCCGTCCTTGACGTCCGCGAACGCCGGCTGGCCCAGCAGGAGCAGCGCTGCGGTCCCGAGAAAAAGCTTGGTTCGCATGGTCTTCATCCTTCCGCGTCGCTGCCCGCTTATCGCTGCAAAGGCGCGGGCGCCAGCCTTCGCCGACCGCGCGAGTCCACGATGCGCCGCGACGCGCCCGTCGGGCCCATTAACCAGATCTTATCGCAGGCAGGCGAGGTTGCGCCCGCAAATCAAGGGACGGGAAATGGTGAGAGTGCGGGCGGTCAGGGGCGATGCGACGAGAACCCGCGCCGTGCTTGCCCTGGGTGCCGGGGCGCTGCTGGTCGCGACCGGCTGCACCACCGGTGTCCGCTACGAAATGGCCGCGGTGCCACGCCCGCAGTCGCGGGTCGACCGGTTGACCGACAATGCCGAAGTCGCGCTGGCCGAACGCCGCGGCACGGCGGCGGTGCGCTATGCCGAACAGGCGGTGGCGCTGGCGCCGACGGATGCCCGCTATCGGGCCCTCCTTGGCCACGCCTATCTCCACGCCGGGCGCTTTGCGTCGGCAGCCGAGGCGGCCGCCGACGCGCTCCGCCTCGATCCACGGGAACGGCGCGCGGCACTCGACCTGGCACTTGCGCAGACTGCGCTTGGCGACTGGACGGCGGCGCGGGCGACGCTGACAACCTATGCCCAGATCCTGAGCCCGGCCGACCGCGGCCTCGCGCTCGCGCTGGCTGGGGATCCTTTGGGGGGCGCCGTGCTGATCGGGCAGGAAGCGCGCGGGCCAACCGCCAGTGCGACCGCGCGGCAGAATTTGGCACTGGCGCTGGCGCTCGCGGGCCATTGGCAGGACGCGCAAGCCGTGGCGGCGGTGGACCTTTCCCCGGAGCTGGTCGAGCAGCGCATGCAGCAATGGCGCCGGTTCGTTCAGCCGGTGACGTCGTCGCAGCAAGTCGCAACCCTGCTGGGCATCACGCCGGTCCGCGACCCCGGCCAGCCGGCGGCGCTGGCACTCGTCATGCCGGCCTTGCAGGCGTTTGCAGAGGCGGCCGAGCCGGTTACGCCGGCGGCGCCGGTTGAGACCGCGTCGGTGATGCTTACCGCTGGGGCGAGTGCCGTGAAGTTCGCGCCGCGACGGGAAATCGTCCAGCCGATCGCGCCGCGCGCGCTGGCGGCCGTCGCTACCCCGCGCGCCGTAGTCGCTGCATCCGGTCGCTATTACGTCCAGCTCGGCGCCCATCAGAGCGCGACGATCGCTCGCGTCGCCTGGGATACGGCCCAGCGCCGCCACAAGGCACTGGCAGCGCTCACGCCCTCTGCCGCCAAGGTGCAGGTCGGCGGGTCGAGCCTCTACCGGCTGTCGGTCGGTGGGTTCGCGCAGGCCCAGGCGGCAACGCTCTGCCGACAACTGCAGGCAGAGGGGGGAAGCTGCTTCGTGCGCACCCACGCGGGCGATGCCGTGGCGAGCTGGGCAGGCGGCGGCACGCAGCTCGCCGCCCGCTGAGCAGCGCCGCCTTCCTAGAGGAAGCGGCCGCCCTTCATCACGCGAAGCGCCTTGCCCTGCACGGGCAGGCCGTCGAACGGCGTGTTGCCGGCCTTGGCCGCCATGCGCTCGGCCGAGATCAGCCAGGGGGCGTCGACGTCGGCGATCAGCAGGTCGGCCGGGCTGCCGACGGCCAGCGTGCCGGTTTCGATGCCGAGAACACGCGCCGGGTTGACCGCGAGCAGCGCGAACAGGCGCTCGATCGAAAGGAGTTCGTCCCGCACCAGCCCCAGACCGAAGGCGAGCAGCGTCTCGGCGCCGGCCATGCCCTCGCTCGAATCGGTGAAGGGCAGGCGCTTCTGTTCGGGACCGCGCGGGTCGTGGCCCGAGCAGAGCACGTCCACCGTGCCATCGCGCACCGCGGCAAGCGCCGCCTGGCGATCGCTCTCCGACCGCAGCGGCGGCGAGAGATGGGCAAAGGTGCGATAGTCGTTGAGCGTGTTGTCAGAGAGCAGCAGGTGCGCCGGGGTGATCCCGCAGGTGACCGGCAGCCCGCGCGCCTTGGCCCGACGGATCAGGTCGAAGCCCGCCGCCGTCGTGACCTGGCGGAAATGGAGGCGGGCGCCGGTCTCTTCCACCAGCATCAGGTCGCGCGCGATCGCCAGCGCCTCTGCCATCGAAGGGGCCGCGGGCAGGCCGAGACGAGTCGCGGTCTCTCCGGCGGTGGCGACCGCGTCATCGGTGAGGCCGCCGTCCTCGGCATGGGCGATCACGGTCAGGCCGCAATCATGGGCATAGCGCAGGACCTTGCGCATCACGCCGGAGTTGCTGATCCAGCGGCGGCCGGTCGCGACCGCGCGCGCGCCCGCACTGGCGTTGATCGCCATTTCGGCGAGGTCGGTGCCCTCCAGCCCGCGGGTGGCGGCGGCGATCGGGTGGATCCACAGGTCGGGCTTTCCCGCCTTGGCAGCGCGCTCGACGATGCCGGGATCGTCCAGCACCGGCGACTGGTCGGGCATCAGGCCGACGCGGACGATGCCGCCCGCGCGAAACGCGGCCGGGTCGACCGCGAACACGCCGAGATCGACGATGCCGGGAGCCAGCAGCTTGCCGCGCACATCGACGCGCTCGGCACCTTCGGGGACTGCCACGTCGCCGACGGCGGCGATGCGGTCACCCTCGACCAGCAGCGTGCCGGTGGAGACGCCATGCACGGGGCAGGCGAGCGTCGCGTTGACGAAGGCGAGGGTCATGCCCAGCCCTCCACGCCGCGTTCGCGCCGGGTCAGCACGTCCAGGCAGGCCATGCGGACGGCGACGCCCATCTCGACCTGTTCGGTGATCGCCGAACGCTCGAGGTCGTCGGCGACTTCGGAGGTGATCTCGACGCCGCGGTTCATCGGGCCCGGGTGCATCACCAGCGCGCCGGGCGCCGCGCGCTTCAGCCGTTCGGAGGTGAGGCCGTAGCGCATGTGATACTCGCGGGTGGAAGGAATGAAGCCGCCGTTCATGCGCTCGTTCTGAAGGCGCAGCATCATCACGACCTCGGCCCCCTCAAGCGCGGCGTCGAAGTCGGTGAAGGGCGTGACGCCCATGCGCTCGATCTCCGCCGGCATGAGCGTGGAGGGGGCGACGACGCGCACTTCGGCGGCAAGCGTCGTCAGCGCCAGGATGTTGGAGCGGGCGACGCGGCTGTGCAGGATGTCGCCGCAGATCACGACCTTGCGATGGGCGATCGCGCCGGTGCGGCGGCGGATGGTGAGTGCGTCGAGCAGCGCCTGCGTCGGATGTTCGTGCCAGCCGTCGCCGGCGTTGAGCACGGGGCAGTCGACCTTGCCAGCGATCAGCTTGACCGCGCCCGAGGCGGAATGGCGGATGACGATCACGTCTGCGCGCATGGCGTTCAGCGTGACCGCCGTGTCGATCAGCGTCTCGCCCTTCTTCACGCTCGACTGGGCGGCGTGCATGTTGACGACATCGGCGCCCAGGCGCTTGCCCGCGATCTCGAACGACAGCAGCGTGCGCGTCGAGTTTTCGAAGAACGCGTTGATCTGGGTGATGCCCGCCAGCCGCCGGTCGCTGGTGGCGCGACTCCGGTTGGCTTCGACCCATTTTTCCGCCTCGTCGAGCAGGAACAGGATCTCGTGGGGCTGAAGGCCTTCGATGCCGGTCAGGTGGCGGTGCGGAAACACGGCGCCCCCGGGGATCTGGGCGGCGGGGCTGTGATCGGAAATGTGCATCGAGGGGTTCGCCTAATCCCCGTAGCGGGCACGCGCAAGGCGTGCCCGGCACTGGTTCAGGCGAGGCGCAGCTGCGGGCGGCGGCCGAACACCGACGGCGCACCGGCGGTGAGCGCGAGATAGAGCGCCATCAGGCCGGCGAACCACATCGCGTCGTTGCGGGCGAGCATCCAGACGATCGCCGGGGTGAAGTTCTGGGTCCCGCCCAGCACCATCGCGCTCGCATAGGTCACGACCTCATAGGCGACGAACGCGCCCGCGAGGCCCGCGACCATGCGTGCGAGCGAGAGCGTGCCCGCATTGCCGCGCACCGCATGGGCGACGCCGAAGCCCGCGAGCGCGCTCACCGCGATGGCGAGGCCGCGCAGCAGCGTCATCGGATCGCTCGGATAGCCCAGGAAGCCGAAGCCGATGATCTGGTTGATCGTCCAGGCGCCCAGCACCGCGGCGACGCCGGCACGGCGAGGCAGGGTGAGGGCGGCGGCGGCGGCGAGCGCTGCGAACGGCGTCATGCAAGCGAGCGCGAAGCTGCCCAGCACGGCGGCGCCGTCGATCGCGACGAGCCAGCTGAGATCGCGGGCGGAACTGCTGCGGGTTGCCATCACTGTTGTCCTGTCTGTGTCCGGTGCCCCATAGCGCAGGGGCGAGCGTGCGTCAGCTGTTCACCAGCGCGTCGATTGCGGCCTGCAAAATATGCGCCGCCGCCATTTTGTCCACTGCCTCGGCGCGTTTCGCGCGGCTCATGTCCTGTTCGATCAGCACGCGCTCGACCGCGACCGTCGACCAGCGCTCGTCCCAAAGCAGGATCGGCTGGCCGAGATCGTCGAGGTTGCGGGCAAAGGCGCGAGTCGATTGCGTGCGCGGCGAGTCGCTGCCGTCGAGGTTGAGGGGGAGGCCGACGACGAGGCCGACCGTCTGGCGCTCGGCGATGAGAGCGGCGAGCGCGGCCTTGTCCTTGGTGAACTTGGTGCGGCGGATCAGCAGGGCGGGGCTGGCGAAGCTCCAGCCGGCGTCGCAGGCGGCGGTGCCGATCGTCTTGGTACCGACGTCGAGGCCGAGCAGGCGGCCGCCCTGGGGGAGCGCCGCCCGGAAGGTGGCGGAATCGGTCGTGATCATCGTGCCTGCCATGCCTTCAACCGGCGCGCCGCATCGGCCCGCACGCTGCCCCAGAAGAGGCTGTAGTCGTATACGTGGTAGTTGTTGCCCGGCAGCACATAGTTGCCGACATCGGGCGGGCTGTCGCCGATCAGCAGAAAGCCGCGCGCGTCGCAGCGCGCGCCCACCCGGCCGGGCTCCAGCGCCGCGTCGGTGATCTCGGCATTGGGGAACAGCGTGCCCAAATTGGCGCTGGCGGGTGCGTCGGCGCCCGGCGTGCCGGTGATCGGATTGGTGCAGACGAGCGGCGTGCCCTTGCGCGATGCGCCGGTGAGGCCGGTGGTCGCATCGAAGGTGTCGGTGACGAGGCGCGGGTCGGCGGGCTCGGCAAAGCTCTGCCACGACAGGATGCAGCCGGGCTGGTCGGCCGTGGTGCATTCCGGCAGGCCGAGCGCGGGGAGATCCGCGGTGCGCGACACCGGCCAGCCGACGACATAGGCGGCGACGATGCGGCGGGCGAGCGGCTTGCCCGCTACCCGATCAGCCAGCAGGCGGGTGAGGTGGAGCGAACCCTGGCTGTGCCCGGCGAGCACGATCGGCTGGTCTGCCGGTATCTGTTCCACGAACGAATCGAACGCGCGCAGCACATCGGCATAGGCAAGGTCGAGCGCACGGTCGGCATCCTCGGCAGTGGTCAGGAACGCGCCGAACGTCGCCTGGCGATAGCGCGGAGCCCAGACCTCTCCCATCGCGTTGAAGGCGCTCGCCTGGCCGCGCAGGAACAGCGCCGCGCGCGCGTTCGCTTCCTCGTCATCAAGCGGCGCGTTCCACTGCGTCTTGCGGAGGTAGGAGGTGGGATGGATGAAGAAGACCGCTGCCTCCGCCTTCTGCGGCACGCCCGTTCCCGCCGGCGTCCAGCGCGCGGGATCATTGGCGGTGCCGGGGCGCGCCAGCCACATGTCAGGGCGGGCATAGGCGTCGGGCGCGGGGGCGGGCTGTTCTGCGAAGCGGGCGCTCGGCACCATGCTCCAGCGCAGGATTTCCGCGCCGAACATCCGGTATGCAAAAGTCCCGGCGATCGCAAGCATGACCAGGATTGCCACTCCGTAGAGGAATTTGCGGGCCACGCGGGCTCTCCATTGTGCAGTGCAGCATCGCGCCGGACGACGCAACGTCCTCCCGTTGCGACAAGCGTGCGAGTTGCGCAACCGTCGGGAAGCTTCCGGCAAGAGGCTGGCGCCCGCTTGTGGAGGGGGTGCGGGGATGCTAGCCGCGGACCATGTCCGTAGACACTGCAACCGTGAAGCGCGTGGCGAGCCTCGCCCGCATCGCCATCACCGATGCCGAAGCGGAGCGCCTTGCGCCCGAGCTCGGCAACATCCTCGGCTGGATCGAGCAACTGGGGGAGGTGGATACTTCCTCCGTCGAGCCGATGACCGCCGTGATCCCGAACACGCTGCGCCTGCGCGAGGATGTCGTCACCGACGGCAACATGCGCGACGCGGTGCTCGCCAACGCCCCCCAGGCCGAACATGGCTTCTTCGCCGTGCCCAAGGTGATCGAATAGTGACCGAGCTTACCGACCTGACCGTCGCGGGCATCCGCGACGGCGTGCGCTCCGGCGCCTTTTCCGCGCGCGAAGTCGCCGACGCGTTCGTGACCGCGGTTGCGAACGCAAAGCCGCTCAACGCCTTTCTGGTGGAAACGCCCGAGCACGCGCTTGCCGCCGCCAAGCAGGCGGACGACGCGCGCGCTGCCGGCGAGACGCTGAAGCCGCTGGCCGGCGTGCCGATCGGCATGAAGGACCTGTTCTGCACCAAGGGTGTGACGTCCACCGCGGCAAGCCACATCCTGGAAGGCTTCACGCCGACCTATGAATCGACCGTGTCGCAGCGGTTGTGGGACGCGGGCGCCGGCATGCTCGGCAAGCTCAACATGGACCAGTTCGCGATGGGCTCGTCCAACGAGACCTCTGCGTTCGGCAACGTGATCTCGCCGTGGCGGCGGGGCGGCGGCGACAATGCCCCGCTTGCGCCCGGCGGTTCCTCCGGCGGCAGCTCGTCGGCGATCGCGGCGCGGCTGTGCCCGGCGGCGACCGGCACCGACACCGGCGGCTCGATCCGTCAGCCCGCCGCCTTCACCGGCATCAGCGGCATCAAGCCGACCTATGGCCGCTGCTCGCGCTGGGGCGTGATCGCCTTTGCCTCGTCGCTCGACCAGGCGGGGCCGATGGCGCGCGACGTGCGCGACTGCGCGATCATGCTGGAGGCGATGTCCGGCTTCGACGTAAAGGACTCGACCTCGCTCGACCTGGCCGTGCCGAAGTGGGAGGCGGGGCTTTCGTCCAACCTGGCGGGCAAGCGCGTCGGCATCCCCAAGGAATATCGCGTCGACAATATGCCGGCCGAGATCGAGGCGCTGTGGCAGCAGGGCATCGACTGGCTGCGCGACGCAGGCGCTGAGATCGTCGAGGTGTCGCTGCCGCACACCAAATACGCGCTGCCGGCCTATTACATCATCGCGCCGGCAGAGGCGTCGTCCAACCTCGCGCGCTATGACGGCGTGCGCTACGGCCAGCGCGAGCTGCCCGAGGGCGCGAACCTGCAGGAGATGTACGCTGCGACCCGCGCCGCCGGCTTCGGCGACGAGGTGAAACGCCGCATCATGATCGGCACCTATGTGCTGTCGGCCGGCTTCTACGACGCCTATTATACCCAGGCGCAGAAGGTGCGGACGCTGATCGCGCAGGACTTCGAAAAGGCTTGGGGCCAGTGCGACTTGCTGCTCACCCCGACGGCGCCGTCCGCGGCGTTCGCGCTGGGCGAGAAGTCGGACGATCCGATCGCCATGTACCTCAACGACGTCTTCACCGTGCCGTCGTCGCTCGCCGGCCTGCCGGCGATGAGCGTGCCGGGCGGGCTGGACGCGGGCGGCCTGCCGCTCGGCCTCCAAGTGATCGGCAAGCCGCTCGACGAGCAGGGCGTGTTGAACGCCGGCCTCGCCATCGAGGAGCGCGCCGGCTTCACCGCGCGTCCTGAGGCTTGGTGGTGAGCTTTCCTGATTGGGTGAACGGGCTCGGCGATCTGGCCGGCCTGATCCCCGATCGGGCAGTGAAGCGCGATGACGATCGACCGGCAAAGCGTCGCGCGACGCCGAGGCCGGGCACGAGTACCGAACCCAGGGTGAAGCACCGGCTATTGCATCGCCCAACCCGTGGATTGAAACAAGATGACTGAGTCCACCTACCGCATCCGTGGCGCGACCGGCGACTGGGAAGTCGTGATCGGCCTTGAGGTCCACGCCCAGGTCACCTCCAAGGCGAAGCTCTTTTCGGGCGCCGCGACCGAGTTCGGCGCGGAGCCGAATACGCAGGTGTCGCTGGTCGACGCGGCCATGCCCGGCATGCTGCCGACGCCCAACAAGGAATGCATCCGCCAGGCGGTGCGCACCGGCATGGCGATCGACGCGCAGATCAACAAATGGTCGCGGTTCGATCGCAAGAATTATTTCTACGCCGATCTGCCGCAGGGCTATCAGATCAGCCAGCTCTACCACCCGCTGGTGGGCGAGGGCCGGTTGCTGATCAGCCTGGACGAGAAGGATCCCGACGCCGAGACCAAGGAAATCGGCATCGAGCGCATCCATGTGGAGCAGGACGCGGGCAAGCTGATGCACGACCAGCATCCGACGCGCTCCTATGTCGACCTCAATCGCTCCGGCGTGGCGCTGATGGAGATCGTCAGCCGCCCGGACATGCGCTCCCCCGCCGAGGCCGGGGCCTATGTCCGCAAGCTGCGCACGATCCTGCGCTACGTGGGCTCGTGCGACGGCAACATGGAGGAAGGCTCCATGCGCGCCGACGTGAACGTCAGCGTGCGTCGCCCCGGCGAGCCGTTCGGCACCCGTACCGAGACCAAGAACGTCAACTCGGTCCGCTTCGTCATGGCCGCGATCGAGCATGAGGCACGCCGCCAGGTCGATGTGCTGGAAGAGGGCGGCCGCATCGTCCAGGAAACCCGCCTGTTCGACCCCGACCGTGGCGAGACCCGCTCGATGCGGTCCAAGGAAGACGCGCACGACTATCGCTACTTCCCGGATCCCGACCTGTTGCCGCTGGTGCTCGACGACGCGTTCCTGGAGGAATGCCGCCAGTCGCTGCCCGAGCTGCCGGACGCGAAGCGCCAGCGCTATGAACAGGCGCTGGGCCTGTCCGCCTATAACGCGGCGGTGCTGACGGCAGAGGCGGAGACGGCGCGCTGGTTCGAGGCGCTGCTGGCCGAAAGCGCGCTGGTCCAGAAGAAGAGCGAGAGCGAGGTCGCCAAGGCGACGGCGAACTGGCTGATTTCCGACCTGTTCGGCGCGCTCAACCGCCTGGGCAAGAGCATCGTCGACAGCCCGGTGAGCCCCGCCCAGGGTGCCGAGCTGCTCGGCCTGATCGCTGACGGCACCATATCCAACACGCTGGGCAAGCAGGTGTTCGAGATCATGCTGGAAACCGGCGAGGACGCGGGCAAGATCGTCGCGGAGCGCGGCCTCAAGCAGACCAGCGACACGGGCGCGATCGAGGCGGTGATCGCCGAGGTGATGGCCAACAACGCCGACAAGGTCGCCGAATATCGCGGCGGCAAGGACAAGCTGTTCGGCTTCTTCGTGGGCCAGACGATGAAGGCGATGGCCGGCAAGGCGAACCCCGCCGTGGTCAACGAGCTGCTGAAGAAGACGCTGGGCTAACGCCCTTTCCACCGCCGCCCCGGTTCCCCGCGCTGCCGGGGCGCGGGGGCGGCGGCAGCGGCCGGCTGTCTGCCCGGAACCCTCCGAGCGCGCTGCGCGTCGTCGGGGCATGACCACCGCAGCCGCCCTCACGCTTCCCATGCCGCTCCAGCGCCGTCTCGAGCGGGAAAGTGCCTCGCTGTTCGGCGGCGACGGCATGCCGCAGGTCGACTTCTCCCGTCCGCCGGGCGAGCCCTCGCTGGCCCCCGCGGACTCCGTGTCGTGGCGGGTGTTCAAGAACCCGGTGTCGCTGTTCATCGGCGGGGTCGCGGCCGTCCTCCTCGAACTCGGCGAGCCGCGCGTGCGGTCCGGCGTGTGGGAGCACAGCAGCTTTCGCAGCGATCCGGTGAAGCGCCTGCGCCGCACCGGCCTTGCCGCCATGGTCACCGTCTATGCGCCCGCCAGCGTCGCCCAGGCGATGATCGCCGGGGTGGGCCGCCAGCACGCCCGGGTGCGCGGCACGACGCGTGAGGGCGAGCCGTACGAGGCGATGGATCCCGAATTGCTCGATTGGGTGCAGGCGACCGCGTCCTTCGGCTTCCTGAACGCCTATCACCGGTTCGTACGACCGCTGGACTCCGCCGAGCGCGATTGTTTCTGGCAGGAGGCGCAGCCGGGTGCGCGCCTGTTCGGCGCCACCGGTGCGGTCGACAGCGAAGCGAGCTGGGAGGCGATGCTCGCGGCCATGCTGCCCAGGCTGCGAGCGGCGCCGGAGGTCCACGAGTTCCTGGATATCATGCGGACAGCGCCGGCGTTCCCGCGAGCGCTGCTTCCGGTCCAGCGGCTGCTGCTGCGCGCCGCGGTCGACCTGCTGCCGGCGAGCGCGCGAGAGGTTCTGGAGCTGGGCCCGAAGGCTGGCCTGCCCCGCGGCGGGGCACGGCTGGTGCGGGTCGCGGGCCTGATGGCGGACCGGCTGGTGATCCGCAGCGCGCCGCCCGCGCAGGCGTGCCGGCGCATGGGGCTGCCGGCGGAATGGCTGTACCGCGCCGCGTGATCGCAGCGCGATACAGCCGCGCGGTTACTGCTGGTTCAGGTCCTGGTTCTTGACGACGCCGCCGGTCCCGGCGGTGCCGTCGAACTCGCCGGGCGGGTCCAGCGGCGAGGTGCTGCCGACGTCGGTCCCGAGCCGCTCGACATCGTCGGCGCGGGCCTGCACGGCCTGTTCGATGTCGGTGCGGGTGTCGGTGTCGGCTGCGGGATCGCTGTCGGGATGGGGGCTGCGGTCGCGGTCGCTCATGGGAATTCTCCTCTACGTGTACATGATCGGCTGGCCGGGGGCCGGCGTGATCGCCGGGTCGGTGCCGGGGTTGGGATAGTCGATGTCGGGCCCGGGCGGGCTGATCTCGGGCGGCGGCGCCGTGGGCTGGCCGGGCTCGGTCGGCTGACCCGGCTCGGTCGGCTGCGGCGGTGTCTCTGGCTGCGGCGCGTCCGGGGATCCCGGGTTGCCCGGCGGGGGGGGCGCCTCTGGCGGGGCGGCAGGGATGGGCGGCTCTACGGGCATGATGTCTCTCCTTGCACGCCCTTGAACGCGCTAAGGACGTTGCGGGTTGCCACGACGCTTGCCCCAGTTTCTGTGGCTGCTATAGACGCCGCCGTGCCGGCGGTGTCCGCTAGCGGGCGTGGCGGAACTGGTAGACGCGCTGGATTTAGGTTCCAGTATCGAAAGATGTGGGGGTTCGACTCCCTTCGCCCGCACCAGCTTCGCTCTCGTTGGCGAAGCTCAGGACACCGTGATTCCCGATCCTATTGGACGAAAGCTGTCGAGAATGCAGACTGTCGAGACGTTGAACGAGGGTTTGAAGCGGGCCTACACGCTCACCATCACCGCGGCTGAAATCGACGCCAAGGTCGATGCCGAGGTGAAGCGCGTGTCGCCGCAGATAAAGATGCCCGGCTTCCGCCCCGGCAAGGTTCCGGCGAACCTCGTCCGCAAGATGCATGGCCCTGCGCTCACCCAGGAAGCGCTCAACACCTCGATCCAGGAAGGCGTGCAGACGCTGCTTTCCGAGCAGAAGCTGCGCCCCGCGCTGCAGCCGCAGGTCTCGCTGGATGACGGGTTCGAGCTGGGCAAGGACGCGGTCGTCAAGGTTGAGCTGGAAGTCCTGCCGGACGTCCCGGCTCCCGCGATCGACGGTCTGAAGCTCGAGCGGCTGACCGTTCCGGCCGACGAATCGGCCATCGACGAGCGCATCCAGCAGCTCGCCAGCCAGAACAAGCGCCACGAGGACGCTCCCGAGGATCACGCTGCCGAGACCGGCGACCTGGTCATCATGGACTTCCTGGGCAAGGTCGACGGCGTCGCGTTCGAAGGCGGCACCGGCGAGGGCATGTCGATCGAGATCGGCTCTGGCCGTCTGATCCCGGGCTTCGAGGACCAGCTGGTCGGCGTGAAGAAGGGCGAAGAAAAGACCATCGAGGTCAACTTCCCCGAGGATTATGGCGTCGACACGCTGAAGGGCAAGCCGGCGACCTTCGAGCTGAAGATCACCGACGTGCGCGTGCCGGCGGGCGAGACCGTCGCCGACGACGAGTTCGCCAAGTCGCTGGGCCTGGAAAGCCTGGAGCAGCTGCGCGGCATCCTGAAGGACCAGGCGAGCCAGGAGCTCAACGGCCTGACCCGCACCCACATGAAGCGCAAGCTGCTCGACCAGCTGGCGGCCGACCACGACTTCGAGGTTCCGCCGTCGATGGTCGAGGCCGAGTTCAACCAGATCTGGGCGCAGCTCGAGCACGAAGCGACCCATGAGGCCGATCCGGAGGCCGCCAAGGCCGAGCTGGAGAACGAGCGCGAGGATTACCGCGCGATCGCGGTCCGTCGCGTTCGCCTGGGCCTGCTCCTGTCGGAAATCGGCCAGGCGAACGGCGTCGAGGTCAGCCAGCAGGAAATGCAGCGCCTGATCCTGCAGGCTGCCCAGCAGTATTCGCCGCAGGACCGCGAGCGCTTCATCCAGTACGTCCAGCAGGAGCCGATGGCGGCTGCCCAGCTGCGCGCGCCGCTGTATGAGGACAAGGTCGTCGACTTCCTGTTCGACAAGGCCGAGATCACCGACCGCGAAGTGACCCGCGAAGAGCTGGAAGCCGCGATCGAGAGCGAGGACGGGTTCGCCAGCGGCACCCATGTCCACAACCATGATCACGACCACGACCACGGCGACCACGAGGGTCATGATCATGGGCACGACCACGACCATGACCACGGCACCGAGGAAGCCGCTGCCGAGCCGGTGAAGCCGAAGCGCAAGGCCGCCAAGAAGGTCGAAGCGGCCGACGTCGAGCCGGCTGCTGCCGATGCCGAGGCGGCACCTGTTGCGCCGAAGAAGAAGGCTGCGACCAAGAAGGCTCCGAAGGCGGAAGCCGCTGCCGACGACGCAGCTGCCGAGCCGGCGCCCAAGAAGAAGGCCGCCAAGAAGAAGGCCGACGACGCCGCCTAAGGCGCGTCCGACCGGATCAGGAAAAGGGCTGCAGGTCGACCACGACCTGCAGCCCTTTTTCGTTGGGCGCTGCCGTCGTTGTGGCGGCGACAGGCGAAGCGTAGAAAGCGATCATGGTCGAACGCATCGCCACATGTCGCTGTGAGCAGCTGCAGGCCGTCTGTTCGGGCGAGCCGGTGCGCGTGTCGGTCTGCCACTGCCTCGACTGTCAGAAGCGTAGCGGCAGCGCCTTTGCCGCGCAGGCGCGCTTCCCCGCCGAGTGCGTCACCGTCACCGGCGAGACCACGATCTGGTCGGTTGTCGGCGAGAGCGGTGCGCGCGCGGATTTCCGATTTTGCCCGTGCTGCGGCGCTACGGTCGTCTATGCCAGCACGGCGATGCCAGGCGTTATCGCGGTCGCGGTGGGCGCGTTCGCGGACCCCGGTTTCCCGCCGCCGGCCTTCTCCGGCTACGAAGAACGTCGCCACCCCTGGGCCGTAATTGCCGGCGACACGATCGAGCATTTCGATTGATCGCGCCGCGGCGGCTGCGCCCACTCTCTGTTCCCATCTCCCAAACAGGCTTTATGGCAAGGGCAGCTTTGCCCCCGCACCGGCATGAGGAAATACGGATGATCTTGCGCAGCGACGAGACCCAGGACGTCGATGTACCCGGCGGCGGCGCCATGCGGATGCACCTCTTTCGCCCGGCGATCGAGGGACGCTTTCCGGGCGTGCTGCTGTTTTCGGAGATCTATCAGGTCACCGCGCCGATCCGGCGGCTGGCGGCGATGATCGCGGGCAACGGCTATGTCGTGGCCGCGCCCGAGGTCTATCACGAATATGAGCCGGCCGGCACGGTCCTGGCCTATGATCCGGCGGGCACCGACCGGGGCAATGCGCTGAAGTTCACCAAGCCGGTCGCTGCCTATGATGCCGATGCGCAGGCGGCCGTCGCCGCGCTCCTCCAGCATCCCGCCTGCAATGGCCGGGTCGGCACGTTCGGCGTGTGCCTGGGCGGTCATCTCGCCTATCGCGCCGCGCTCGACCCGCGGGTGTCGGCGGCGGCATGCTTCTACCCTACCGACATCCATTCCGGGACTCTGGGGGAAGGGCGCTCAGACGACAGCCTGGCGCGCATGGCCGAGTTGCAGGCGGAGGTGATGTTCGTCTGGGGCCGACAGGATCCGCACGTGCCGTTCGCGGGACGGGAATCGATCCGCCAGCGCCTGGAGGAAGTCGGCGCCACCTATGCGTGGTACGAGGTGAACGCACAGCACGCCTTCCTGCGCGACGAGGGGCCCCGCTACGATCCAGCGCTGTTCCTGCAGACGATGGCGCTGACGCTGGACTTCTACCGCCGCACGCTGGGGTGAGGTGCAGGGACGGGACACCGGCCGACCTTTTCTACTGGCGGAGGGGCGGGGGGATGGCTAATCGCAGGACAGTAAGACGTTACCGGAACCTGCATGAAAATCGCCATCCTGCTGCCCTGCTATAATGAGGAGGCGGCCATCGCGCAGACGATTGCGGGGTTCCGTGAGGCGCTGCCGGACGCGACCATCTACGTTTATGACAACAACAGCCGCGATCGCACGGTCGCGGTCGCGCAGGCGGCCGGGGCGGTCGTGCGCACCGAGCGCATTCAGGGCAAGGGCGCGGTCGTGCGCCGCATGTTCGCCGACATCGAGGCCGACGTCTATGTCATGGCCGACGGCGACGCGACGTATGACGCCAGCGTCGCGCCGGCGATGGTCGCGCAGCTGGTGACGGAGCAGCTCGACATGATCGTCGGATCGCGCGTTGAGCAGCACCAGGCCGCCTATCGCCGCGGCCACCGGTTCGGCAACCGCGCGATGACCGGCATCCTCGCCCGCCTGTTCGGGCGCAGCTTCACGGACATCTTTTCGGGTTATCGCGTGTTTTCGCGCCGCTTCGTGAAGAGCTTTCCCGCGCTTTCGGCCGGGTTCGAGATCGAGACCGAGATCAGCGTCCACGCGCTTGAGCTCAAGATGCCGGTAGCCGAGGTCGAGACCAGCTATTTCGCGCGGCCGGAAGGGTCGCACTCAAAGCTCAGCACCTATCGCGACGGCTGGCGGATCGCGCGCACCATCGCCACGCTCTACCGCTTCGAGCGGCCGCTGTGGTTCTATGGTGCCGTCGGCCTGGTGCTGGCGGCGGTTGCGCTGCTGCTGGCGGTGCCGCTGGTCGTCACCTATATAGAGACCGGACTGGTACCGCGCTTCCCGACTGCGATCCTCGTCACGGGGCTCATGATCCTTGCGTCGCTGTGCGCCGTGTCGGGGTTGATCCTGGACACGGTGGTGCGCGGACGGGTCGAGGTGCGGCGGCTGGCGTACCTGGCGCATCCGGCCCCCGGCAACTGAACGCCCCGGCGCGGATCGCTCTTGCGGCCCTTGCGCCGAACGATCCGAGCGCCGATGTTGTAATTCGAAAACTCACTAAGCGGGAACCCAATGCAGGACATCCACGACGCGCTCGTCCCCATCGTGATCGAACAGTCGAGCCGCGGCGAGCGCAGCTTCGACATCTTCTCGCGATTGCTGCGTGAGCGCATCATCTTCGTGACCGGCGGGGTCGAGGATCACATGGCGTCGCTCATCACCGCACAGCTGCTCTTCCTCGAGTCCGAGAACCCGAAGAAGGACATCTGGATGTACATCAACTCGCCGGGTGGCGTGGTGACTGCCGGCATGGCGATCCACGACACCATGCAGTATATTCGTCCGCGCGTCGGCACCGTCTGCATCGGCCAGGCAGCGTCGATGGGCTCGTTCCTGCTCGCCAGCGGTGAGCCGGGCATGCGCGTCGCGCTCACCAACGCCCGCATCATGGTCCACCAGCCGTCGGGCGGCGCCCAGGGCATGGCGTCGGACATCGAGATCCAGGCCAAGGAAATCCTGCGCATCCGTCGCCGGATGAACGATCTCTATGCCAAGTACACCGGCAAGCCGCTGGAGGAGATCGAGCGGGCGATGGATCGCGACACCTTCCTCGAAGCGGACGAAGCCAAGGCATTCGGCCTCGTCGACCAGGTGTTCGACAAGCGCCCGGCCCCGACCGAGGAAGCCCCCGCGGCCTGATCCACGGCCGCGAATTGCCCGCACTCGAATCCGGCGGTGCGGGCAAGTCGCTGACATCATGTGTTTTTTATGGATTGCCGGACCGGTGCCCGAGTGTAGACTGTCGGGCGTTGTAACGCGCCAAGGTGCGCGGGAGAGAAGTGAATGACCAAGCTCAGCGGCGGTGACTCCAAGAGCACGCTCTATTGCTCCTTCTGCGGCAAGTCGCAGCATGAGGTGCGCAAGCTCATCGCCGGCCCCACCGTGTTCATCTGCGATGAGTGCGTGGAGCTGTGCAACGACATCATCCGGGAGGAGACCAAATCCGCCCTGGTGTCGAAGAAGGACGGGGGCGTCCCCACGCCGCAGGAGATCTGCGACGTGCTCGACGATTATGTCATCGGGCAGAAGCAGGCCAAGCGCGTGCTCTCGGTGGCCGTCCACAACCACTATAAGCGCCTGAACCACGGCCAGAAGGGCGCCGACGTCGAACTGGCGAAGAGCAACATCCTGCTCGTCGGCCCGACCGGCTGCGGCAAGACGCTGCTCGCCCAGACGCTGGCGCGCATCCTCGACGTGCCGTTCACCATGGCGGACGCGACGACGCTGACCGAGGCCGGCTATGTCGGCGAGGATGTCGAGAACATCATCCTCAAGCTGCTCCAGGCATCCGACTATAATGTCGAGCGGGCGCAGCGCGGCATCGTCTACATCGACGAGATCGACAAGATCAGCCGCAAGGCCGAGAACCCGTCGATCACGCGCGACGTGTCGGGCGAGGGCGTGCAGCAGGCGCTGCTCAAGCTGATGGAAGGGACCACCGCGTCCGTTCCGCCGCAAGGTGGCCGCAAGCATCCGCAGCAGGAATTCCTGCAGGTGGACACGACCAACATCCTCTTCATCTGCGGCGGCGCCTTCTCTGGCCTCGAGAAGATCATCGGCGACCGCCTGCAGGGCAAGTCGATCGGCTTCGGCGCCTATGTGGCTGCTCCCGAGGAGCGCCGCACTGGCGAGGTCCTGCGCCAGACCGAGCCTGAGGATCTGCTCAAGTTCGGCCTGATCCCCGAGTTCGTCGGCCGCCTGCCGGTCATCGCGACGCTCGAGGACCTGGACATCGACGCGCTGGTCAAGATCCTGACCGAGCCGAAGAACGCCCTGGTCAAGCAGTACCAGAAGCTGTTCGACATGGAGGGCGTGCGCCTGAGCTTCAACGACGAAGCGCTGGTGGCGGTGTCCAGAAAGGCGATCGATCGCAAGACCGGCGCCCGTGGCCTCCGCTCGATCCTGGAGGGCATTCTGCTCGACACGATGTTCGACCTGCCCGGAATGGACGGCGTCGACGAGGTCGTCATCGACAAGGACGTGATCGAGGGCCGCAAGGAACCGGTCCGGGTCTACGCCGAAAAGCAGAAGGCCGGCGACGCAGCCTGACCTGCCCGATCCTTCGTAGCAACAACGGAAGCGGGCGCCCGAAACGGCGCCCGTTTCTATATCCAGGCCGCGGTTTCAGGGGGCGCCGCGCCTTTCAGACTGGAGAAACCATGAACGCGACGATCGCAACGCTGCTCGGCCTTGCACTCTTCGCGGCCCCCGCGGCTGCCGAGACACCTGATCCGGGCGCCTGCACGGCGAACACGCCGAACAAGCTGCTGGTGACCGTGCAGGGACTGAAGAACAGCACCGGCAAGGTCCGCGTCCAGCTGTACGACGCGGCCGGCTTCATGAAGAAGGGCCGCTGGTTGGGCCGGGTGGAAGTGCCCGCGTCGCGGGATGGCGTCACCGCCTGCATCGCGGTGCCCGCTCCCGGTAACTATGCCGTCGCCGTCCGCCACGACGCCAACGGCAACGGCAAGTCCGACTGGAACGACGGCGGCGGTTTTTCCCGCGATCCCAAGCTGTCGCTTACCAGCCTTGAGCCGAGCTTTTCCAAGGCGGTCATTCCCCTGCGCGCAGGTACGAACCGGACGACGGTGACGATGAACTATCGCCGCGGCCTGAGCATCGGCCCGGTTCGGTAGAATGCGATCCCGGGTCCACCCCAGGTAGCTTCCTTGGGTGGACGCGAGACCCTGCTAATCGGCCTGGTTCACGCGGAATACGTCACCGCCAGCATCGACCACGTACAGTTCGCCCTGCAGGTCCTCACCGAAGAGGGCGGGGTGGCCAAGTGTGCCTTGGTCCGGTGCAAAGTCCGCCGTACGGCGTTCCAGCACCGCCTCCCGAAGCGTGATCCCGGCAACAATCTTCGATCGTGGTACCGAGAAGATGATGCCGCTTTTATCGGCGAAAACATACTGATCCCGCAGGGAGGCGGCGGAGCCGCGATATACGAAGCCCCCGACTACGCCGCCGCCTTCCGGCCGCGTGTATTCGATCACCGGATCGATCGCGTCCTTGGGAGCCGGCGGGAGGACTACGCTCGTGCCCTCCTTCGCGGGCCAGCCGTAGTTGCCGGCATTTGAGGTCGAGACCAGATTGATCTCTTCCTTTCCGGTTTCGCCCCGATCCGCCACGAGGAGCAGGCCGCTGGTGAAGCTGGCGCCACGGGGATTGCGGAAGCCCTTCGCGATCCTGGCTGCAACGTAGTACCTGGGCGCGGCGCCAGCGTATGGGTCGGGGTTGTTATCGACTCGAAGAAGCTTTCCCAAAATGGATGCATCGCTTTGTGCAGTCCCGGCGGTATCGCGACTGCCGCCTCCGTCGGAGGTGACGACATAGAGCTTTCCATCCGGTCCAAACACCGTGGAAGCGGCATAGTTGTTGGTCGGCTCGTGCACCTCGGCTGCTACCGAAAGGTCAGCCTCGCCGCAGGACGGTGAGAGGAACGTCCCTTGACGGCGACAGGCGGTGATCAAGACACGTCCCTCCCACCCACTGAACACGGCGTAAAAGCGTCCATCGCTCAAGTAGTTGGGCGAGACCGCGATCGCTTGGAGGCCGCGGTCTCCTTCGGTGTCGACCGAGAGTGCCAGGAAAAGCGTCTTCTTTCCGTTGGCAGGATCCAGCGTATAGATGTTCCCGCCGCGTTCTGCGACCAGCAGCATCGTGCTTCCGGGGACGGGCACGATGGCCACCGGATCGACGAAGCCGGTCGCAACACGCGTCAGCCGAATGCCTTCTGTGCTGTTCGAAACGGTCACGCGCAGATCAAGCCTGGTTTGCGCCTGCCCGTCGCTGACTTGCAACTGGACCTCATAGACATTGTCGGCGTTCGCATCGGCCGGAAGGTCGTAGTTCGGCGGGGCGACGAACTTCAGCGTGGCTCCCGACAGGACGAACGCGGCGGCATCGGCCCCGCCCGAGATCGTGAAGGTGAGTGCGCTTCCTTCCGGGTCCGTTGCTGCCGCCGTGTAGGTAAAATCGGAGCTGTTTTCGACGAGGTTTGCGGTTGCCGCCGACGTGAACGCGGGCGCCTTGTTGGCGGGTGGTGATGCCGGCGGCGCGGAATCATCATTGCCGCAAGAATTCAGCATCAGCGCACCCGCGACGGCACCGCCCGCGAGCAGCCAAGAGCGCATCGCACTCATCTTCCAGGCTTCCATTATCCCCCCGAGATTACCTCGTCGGGGGAGGATAGGAGCCAGTCAAATCGGTACGCAAGCGATTTGCAGCGACACCTTTACCCCGCCGCCTTCGCCAGGCCCCGCGAAAGCTGGAGCGCGCCGTGCAGGCGGCTGGCGGGGTCGGGCCAGGCGCGCGAGATCGCGAGCTTCATGTCCGGCCGCAGCTTCGCCGCGCCGCCAAGCCGGTCGACATAGGCCAGCAGATTGGTGACGTTGGGGAAATTATCTTCGTGGAAGGTCACGATCGCGCCGCGCGCGCCGACGTCGATCTTGGCGATGCAGGCGCGCTTGGCGTTGAGCTTGGTCTCGATGAGCTTGAGCAGGTTCTCGGTCGCCTCGGGCAGTTTGCCGAACCGGTCGATGAGCTCGGCCGCGAACGCGTCGATGCCGGCGCGGTCCTCCACGTCGTTGAGGCGCCGATAGAGGCCCATGCGCAGGTCGAGGTCGGGGACATAGTCCTCGGGGATGAGGATCGGCGCGTCGACCGTGATCTGCGGCGAGAACTCCTTGGGCTTGTCGTCGCGCAGACCACCGGCCTTGGCGTCGAGGATCGCCTCCTCCAGCATCGACTGGTAGAGCTCGTAGCCGACTTCCTTGATGTGGCCCGACTGCTCGTCGCCAAGCAGGTTGCCGGCGCCGCGGATGTCGAGGTCGTGGCTGGCGAGCTGGAAGCCCGCGCCCAGCGATTCGAGGTCCGACAGCACCTTCAGCCGCTTGGTCGCAGCCTCGGTCATCTGCCGTTCCGGCGCGGTGTTCATGTACGCATAGGCGCGCGTCTTGGCGCGGCCGACGCGCCCGCGCAGCTGATAGAGCTGGGCCAGGCCGAACTTGTCGGCGCGGTTGATGACCAGCGTGTTGGCGGACGGAATGTCGAGCCCGCTTTCGACGATGGTGGTCGACACCAGCACATCGTAGCGCTTGTCGTAGAAGGCGGACATGCGCTCCTCGACCTCGGTCGGGCTCATCTGGCCGTGGGCGACGACGTAGCGGATTTCCGGCACGTCCTCGCGCAGGAACTTCTCGATGTCCGGCAGGTCGGCGATGCGCGGCGTCACGAAATAGGCCTGGCCGCCGCGATAATGCTCACGCAACAGCGCCTCGCGAATCACCACCGGGTCCCAAGGCATCACATAGGTCCGCACCGCCAGGCGATCGACCGGCGGGGTCTGGATGACCGAAAGCTCGCGCAGGCCCGACATCGCCATCTGCAGCGTGCGCGGGATCGGCGTCGCCGTCAGGGTGAGCATGTGGACGTCGGCCTTCAGCGCCTTCAGCCGCTCCTTGTGCGTGACGCCGAAGCGCTGCTCCTCATCGACGATGACGAGGCCCAGCCGCTTGAAGTCGATCGACTTGGACAGCACCGCATGGGTGCCAACGACGATATCGATGGTGCCGTCGGCCAGGCCCTCCTTGACCCGCTTGGCCTCGGCCGCGGGGACCAGCCGCGACAGGCGGCCGATCTGGATCGGGAAACCCTCGAAGCGCTGGGTGAAGTTCATGAAGTGCTGGCGGGCGAGCAGCGTGGTGGGGCAGACCACTGCGACCTGCATCCCGGCCATCGCCGCCACGAACGCCGCGCGCAGCGCCACTTCGGTCTTGCCGAAGCCGACGTCGCCGACGACCAGCCGGTCCATCGGCGTGCCGGCGGCGAGATCGTCCAGCACGTCGCTGATCGCGCGATCCTGGTCGTCCGTCTCCTGATAGGGGAAGCGGTCGACGAAGGCGGGATAGCCGCTGTGGTCGGGCTCGGCGACTTCGGCCGGGCGCAGCGCACGCTTGGCGGCGGTGGCGATGAGTTCGCCCGCGATCGCCTGGATGCGCTCCTTCATGCGGCTCTTGCGCCGCTGCCACGCCTCGCCGCCCAGCTTGTCGAGCGTCGCACCTTCCTCGCCCGCGCCGTAGCGGGAGAGGACTTCCAGGTTCTCGACCGGCACGTAGAGCTTGTCGCCGCCAGCGTAGGAGAGGGCGACGCAGTCGTGCGGCGCGCGCGACACCGGGATCTGGGTCAGCCCCTCGTAGCGGCCGATGCCATGTTCGGTATGCACCACCAGGTCGCCGGGCGAGAGCGTCGCCAGCTCCTGCAGGAACGCGTCGGTGTTCTTGCGCCGCTTGGCCCGCCGGACCAGCCGGTCGCCCAGCATGTCCTGCTCGGTCAGCACCGCCACATCGGGCGCGGTAAAGCCGTGGTCGAGGGGAAGAACGATCAGCGTCGGTCCACGCTCGGCAGCCCCCAGCGCCTCCTGCCAGCCGTCGGCGGCAATCGCGCCCTTCAGCCCGTGGTCGGCGAGGAGCCCGGTCAGCCGGTCGCGCGCGCCCGGCGAATAGCTGGCGAGGATGGCCTTGCGCCCCTCGCGCTTGAGCTTGGCGAGGTGGGCGACCACCGCCTCATAGACGTTGTTGCCGGCGGTCCGCTCCGGCGCGAAGTCGCGCGGGCCGTCGACGCCGAAGTCGAGCACGGTCGCGCTTTCCGGCTCGTGGAACGGCGTCACCTGATGCGCCGCCGCCGCGTCCAGCCGCTTCGTCCACTCCTCGGCATTGAGGTAGAGCTGGTTGGGGAGCAGCGGGCGGTAGCTGCCGGGGTCGGCCGACTGCGCGCGGGCGCGGTTGGCGTGATAGTCGGCAATGCTCTCGAACCGCGCCTCGGCCGCGCCCGGCACGCCCGCGTCGCGCACGATCACCGCGTCGGCGGGCAGATGCTCGAACAGCGTCTCCAGCCGTTCCTCGAACAGCGGCAGCCAATGCTCCATGCCCGACAGGCGCCGCCCGTCGGAGATCGCCTGGTAGAGCGGATCGCCGGTGGCGGTCGCGCCGAAGGTCTCGCGATAGCGCGCGCGGAAGCGCTTGACGCTCTCCTCGTCGAGCAGCGCCTCGGACGCCGGCAGCAGGGTAAAGCCGTCGACGCGGCCGCTGGTGCGCTGGTCGGCGGGGTCGAAGGTGCGGACGCTCTCGATCTCGTCGCCGAAGAAGTCGAGTCGCAACCCCTGTTCGGAGCCCGAGGGGAAGAGATCGACCAGCCCGCCGCGCACCGCGAACTCGCCGGCGTCGTGGACGGTTTCGACCCGGACATAGCCATTGCCCTGGAGCTGCTCGGCCAGGCGATCGAGCGAGATGCGCTCGCCCGGCGCCAGTCGCGACACCAGCTGGCGGATGCGGAACGGGGTCAGCACGCGCTGGGTAACGGCGTTGACCGTGGTCACCAGCAGGCGCGGCGCCTTGCCGGGGCTCTGGAGGGCGTGGAGCGTCGCCAGCCGCTCCGACATGGCGCGCAGCGTCGGGGAGGCGCGGTCGTAGGGCAGGCAGTCCCAGGCCGGGAAGGACAGGATCTCCAGCTCGGGCGCGAAGAACGGCGCGGTCGCGGCCACCGCCCGCATCGCCGCCTCGTCCGGGGCCACATAAACCACCCCGCCGGTGCTTCCCCGTGCCAGATCGGCGAGCAGGCTGGGCAGGAACCCCGCCGGCACGCCCGAAAGCGTGAGCGGGCGGCTGGCGGACAGGATGGTCTGGAGATCGGGCATGTCGGGCGAAGGCATTCCGTTCGGTCTGGGACTTGGGAAGGCGGGTGGCCTTAGCGGGCGATCGGCACGTAGGTGAGGGTCTTGAGCGCTGCCATCACCGGCCCGTCGAACTGCGGCGGCACGGGCTGCGTTCCCATCGCCCAGGCCATGATGTCGACGTCCTGTTCTTCAAGGAAGACCTCGAACCACTCGATCTCCGCGTCGGTCCAGCTTTCGCCATGCGCGTCGAAGAAGCCGCCGATCATCAGGTCGGCTTCCTTGGTGCCGCGATGCCATGCGCGGAAGCGCAGGCGCTTGAGACGGGTTTCGCGGTCCATGGAATCTCCAACGGCAATAAGCCGGCAGGCGCGAACGGCCGTCGGCGGGTAAGTTACGGGGCCGCTTTCCGGCACGGGCCGAAACGGGCTAGGGGCAGCAGATAGTCATGCGCCCGCAACTTCTCAATCCGCTGTTCGCCGAGGTCACTGCCCTGAAGGGGGTAGGGGCCGCCATGGCCAGGCCGCTCGAACGGCTGGGCCTGTCCCGAGTCGTCGACGTCGCCTTTCACCTGCCCAGCGGCTGGGTCGACCGGCTGCCGCGCGACACCCTCGATGCGGCCGATGCCGGGCGAATCATCGCGATCACGCTAACGCCGGTCGATTACCGGGTGAGCGCGGGCCGCGGGCCGACGCGGGTGCAGGCGCAGGATGCCGCCGGCAATATCGTCAGCCTCGTCTATTTCGGCGGCAATTCCGGCTGGGTGAAGAAGCTGCTGCCGCTGGGCGAGCCCAAGCGGATTTCGGGCAAGCTCGAAACCTATGGCCAGACGCTCCAGATCGTCCACCCCGACCAGGTGCTGCCGCTGGACGAAGCGAGCGGACTGCCCGAGCGCGAGGCGGTGTATCCGCTGTCGGAAGGGCTCACCTCGCGCCGGGTCGCGGGACTGGTCGAGCAGGCGATCGAGCGCGCACCCGAGCTGCCCGAGTGGATCGAGCCGAGCCTGTTGTCGACGCGCGGTTGGCCGACGTGGCGGGAGGCGCTTGCGCGCATCCATGCCGACCCGGCCGATGCCAAGGCGCGACAGCGGCTCGCCTATGACGAGGTGTTCGCCAACCAGCTGGCGCTGCTGCTGGTGCGGGGCGAGGCGAGGGCCAAGCGCGGGCGGCCGCTGACCGGCGACGGCAGCGTGCGCGCGCGGCTCAGGCTGCCCTATGCGCCGACCGGGGCGCAGGCGCGCACCATCGCGGAGATCGAGGGTGATCTGGCGCAGGTGCAGCCGATGCTTCGGCTGCTGCAGGGCGATGTCGGCTCCGGCAAGACGCTCGTGGCGATCATGGCGCTGCTGATCGCGGTGGAGGCGGGGGCGCAGGGCGCGCTGCTCGCGCCGACCGAGATCCTGGCCCGCCAGCATGGCGAGACGCTGACCCGGCTGCTCCAGCCCATCGGCGTCAATGTCGCGGTACTGACCGGCCGCGACAAGGGCCGCGCGCGGGAGGCGACGCTGATGGGCCTTGCCGACGGGTCGATCGACATCCTGGTCGGCACCCACGCGATCTTCCAGGAAGGCGTCGGCTATCGCGACCTGGGGCTGGTGGTGGTGGACGAGCAGCATCGCTTCGGCGTTGCCCAGCGCATGATGCTGCAGGCCAAGGCGCAGCGCCCGCCGCACCTGTTGGTGATGACCGCCACCCCGATCCCGCGCACGCTGACGCTCGCCCAATATGGCGAAATGGACGTGAGCCGGCTGGACGAGATGCCGCCCGGGCGGGAGCCGATCGAGACGCGCGTGCTGTCGGAAGAGCGGCTGGACGAGGTGGTGGACGCGCTCGCGCGCCATCTGTCGAACGGCGGCCAGGCCTACTGGGTATGCCCGCTGGTCGAGGAGAGCGAGAAGAGCGACCTTGCCGCTGCCGAGGCGCGGGCGGAAGGCTTGCGCAGTCGCTTCGGCGACCGGGTCGGCCTTGTCCACGGGCGGATGAAGGCGCCGGAGAAGGACGCCGCCATGGCCGATTTCCAGGCGGCGCGCACCGGCGTGCTGGTGGCGACCACGGTGATCGAGGTCGGCGTCGACGTGCCCAATGCGACGCTGATCGTGATTGAGGCCGCCGACCGCTTCGGCCTGGCGCAGCTTCACCAGCTGCGCGGCCGCGTCGGGCGCGGCGGCGGGCGATCGGTCTGCCTGTTGCTGCGGGGCAATGCGCTCAGCGAAACCTCCCGCGCGCGGCTGGCGCTGATGCGGGAGAGCAACGACGGCTTCCGCATCGCGGAGGAAGACCTGCGGCTGCGCGGCGCGGGCGAGATCCTGGGCACGCGCCAGTCCGGCGAGATGCAGTTCCGCCTCGCGACGCCGGAGATGCTCGATGACCTGATGCCGGCGGCCAATGGCGATGCGCGGCTGCTGGTCGACCGCGACGGCGGGCTGCACGGCCCCCGCGGGGAGGCCGCGCGGCTGGCGCTTTACTTGTTCGAGCGCGACGCGGCGGTCGGCTTGCTGCGATCGGGCTGAGGGTCGGAGGGGGGCAGCGGCTCCAGCACCTTGGCGAGCAGCTCAAAATAGCTGGCGCGATCGATCGGCACGTCGAACATGCAGCCGAAGCGCTTGCCCTTGGACCAGCGCACTTCCGCCGCCATCACGCCCAGCACCGGCAGGATCAGCCGCAACCGGTCCCCGGTGTGCAGCTCCATATGGGTGCGGGCGGAAAGCCCGTGCGACGACAGGTTGAGAACGCGCAGTCGCAACGGCTCGGCGGCTGGCCCAAAGCCCCTTGCCCGGAAATGCACCTCATCGCGTACGTGGGAAGGCTCTACCGACCCCGGCGCGATGTGCCGGAATTTCTCGTCCATGACGCCCCCTATTGCGTTCCTCCGTCTATCAGCAACGGTCGGGGGGCGGAAGGATGATCCTGCTTTACCGGGCGGATAGTCCAGCTTTTTCAGGCATCTGGCAGCAACAGGCCGTGGTGCTTCTTGCCCGCCGACAGGCGCACTGGCGCCGCGACCGCGATCTGCGCCGACTCGTCGGTGATCTTTTCGCCGTCGACGCGGGCGCCGCCGCCCTTGATCAGCCGGCGCGCCTCGCCCTTCGACGCGGCAAAGCCGAGTGCGACCAGCGCGTCGACTGCGGCGATGCTGCCGCCGGCGACCGCATGGGTGGGGAGCGCTTCGCCTGCGGCACCCTCTTCAAAGGTGCGGCGTGCGGTTTCGGCCGCCTCGATCGCCGCAGCCTCGCCGCGGCACATGGCGGTGGCGGCGTCGGCCAACGCCTTCTTCGCCTCGTTGATCTCGGCGCCTTCCAGCGCCTCCAGCCGCGCGATCTCGTCGAGCGGCAGGTCGGTGAACAGGCGCAGGAAGCGGCCGACGTCGCGATCGTCGGTGTTCCGCCAGAACTGCCAGTAATCATAGGCGGAGAGCTGATCCTCGTTCAGCCACACCGCGCCCGCCATGGTCTTGCCCATCTTGGCGCCGTCGGCGGTGGTGATGAGGGGGGTGGTGACGCCGAATACCTCGGTGCCGTCCATCCGGCGCGAAAGCTCGACGCCGTTGATGATGTTGCCCCACTGGTCCGACCCGCCCATCTGCAGCCGGCAGCCCGCGCGCTGCGACAGCTCGCGGAAGTCGTACGCCTGCAGGATCATGTAGTTGAATTCGAGGAAGCTCAGCGACTGCTCGCGGTCGAGCCGCAGCTTCACCGAATCGAAGCTCAGCATCCGGTTGATCGAGAAATGCTGGCCGACATCGCGCAGGAACGGGATGTACTCCAGCTTGTCGAGCCACTCGGCATTGTCGACCATCACCGCGTCGGTGGGCCCGTCGCCGAATGTCAGGAACCGCTCGAACACCGTCTTGATCGAGGCGACGTTGCTGGCGATCGTGTCCAGCGTCAGCATCCGGCGCGCTTCGTCCTTGAAGCTGGGATCGCCGATCTTGCCGGTGCCGCCGCCCATCAGCACGATCGGCTTGTGGCCGGTCTGCTGAAGCCGCCGCAGCAGCATGATCTGCACCAGGCTGCCGACATGGAGCGAGGGCGCCGTCGGATCGAAGCCGATATAGCCGGGGACGACCTGCTTGCTGGCAAGCGCGTCCAGCGCCGCGGCGTCGGTCACCTGGTGGATGTAGCCGCGCTCGTCGAGCAGGCGGAGAAGATCGGATGTGTAGCTGGTCATCGCTCGGCCAAGATGGGGTGTGCGCGGCCTCCCTAGCGCCTCGCGCCCTCGGAAGTCGAGAAGATGCCGTTTCCGGCGCGTTCGGGCGATCGCCACCACTTGGCAGCGGCGTCGCGCCCGCCTAACCCGGCATCATGCTTGCAGGGCTCATTTTCGCGACCGAGGACGCCGAGGGGCGCGCCGGCACGCTCGCCGCGACATTGCCTTTCGGGGGCATGACGCTGATCGAATACCAGGCGCGGCTGCTTGCCGCAGCCGGCGTGGGACAGATGGTGGTGGCGGTGGGACGGGTGACGCCCGCGCTGCTGGGCGCCGTCAGCCGCATCGCCAAGCGCGAGGTGACGGTCGACATCGTCCGTTCCGCCGAAGAGGCATCTGCCAAGATCCATCCGCTCGCGACCGTGATCGTGATCGCCGACGGGCTGGTCACGACCGATTCGATGCTGCTCGCGATGGCGGGCGAGGGGCCGGACGCGCTGTTGGTGACGCCGGAGGCGCAGGCGAACGGCGCCGTCGAGCGGCTCGACCGGGGCCAATATTGGGCGGGGGTCGCGACCGTGTCTGCCCAGCGGCTTGCCGAAGTCGCAGCCTTGCCGCGCGAATATGATTTCCAGTCCACCGTGTTGCGGATCGCGGTGGAGGCAGGGGCCCGCCACGTCGCGCTGCCGGCCTCGGCCCGGCGGTCGGGCCACGGCGTCGAGCGCGATGCGGAGGTGCTTGCCGGGCGCAGCAACGACGTGCTGGCGGCGCTCGCCAACCAGCGCACCGGCTGGGCCGATCGCTGGTTCTTCACCCCGATCACCCGCGTCCTCCTGCCCCAGCTCGTGCGGCGCGAAGTCCCGGCCTGGGCGACCGCGGTGGCGGGCGGTGCCTCCGGGCTGCTCGCGCTGGTGACGCTGGGCATGGGGCATCCGGCGGGCGGAATGCTGCTCGCGCTGCTGGCGGTGATCCTGCTGTCGGCGGGTTCGCTGCTCAGCTGGCTGCGCGGCGACAATGTCCGTGCCGGGCAGCAGGAACAGGGCATCCTGCTGCTGGCGGTGCTCTCCGCGCTCCTGCTGGGGATCATCGCGTCGCTCGCGGCCGGCCATGCCACGCCGTTCGTGCTCGCGCTGTGGGGCGTGGCCAGCAACACCGTGGCCGATCGCGTGCCCGTGCGGCCGCGGCCCTGGTATGCGAGTGCTGCGTCGCAGGTGCTGCTGCTGACGCCCTTCGCCCTCGTCGGCCTTGCGACGCTCGGCCTTGCGGTCGCCACCCTGCACGCGGTCATCAGCCTGGCCGCCGCGGTTGAAGCAAGTCGGCACAAGGCTTAGGCCCGTCTTAACGACCCCACGCTAGGCGAGGGTGCATGGCCGCCGGTTCGACCCATTCCGATCGCTCTCCAGCAGCGTTGCTCGCCCATGCGGCAGCACGCGGCATGCGGGCGCAGGCGCGCGCCGCGTTGCCGACGGCGGCGCTGTTCGCCCCGCAGGATCCGATCGACGACCGCACCCGCGCGGCGATGTCCGACCGGCTCGAGCGGCTGGTGCAGGGATGCGCGGAGCGCCTGGCCGACCGTGCCGCCGCCCGGCTCGAGGCAGCAGCCGAGCCCGCGCTTGCGGCACGCTTGCGCCGCGAAGCCGAACAGGTGTGGGAGCGGCTGACCGCGATCCCTGCGCTGTGGGACGAAGGGCTTCTGGCCGAACTGCTCGCGGAAACGCGCCTGGCGCTGCTCGCCGCCGGCCTGCCGGAACGTGCGCCCTTCCACCCCGACCAGCCGAGCCTGCTCGCCCGGCTCGCCCATTCCGAGGATGCGACGATCGCCGAGGCCGCCAAGCTGCTGCTGCTTCACGGCAGCGGCACGACCGATGCGGCGGGGGTTCAGCAGCTCTGGTGGCCGATCGCCGCCGCGCTGCGCGCCCGCACCACCGATGCCGAAGAGATTGCGTTGCTCGATCGTGCCCTGACCTCTGCCGTCGAGGAACTCCGCGGCCAGGATGCCGACGCCCCCGCGGCGGCGCGGCTGGCGCGCGCGCTGCGGCGCGACGTGGCCACGCTTCCGGAACTGGTCGAGCATGCGCTGTCCGATCGTCGCCTCGAACTCGCGGTGGCGCTGGTTGCGGACGCGGGCGGCCTCGGGCCCCGCGCCGTGCGCGACTTGGTGCTGGAGCGGGACCCCGCGCCACTGTTGATCCTGCTCCGGGCCGTCGACCTGCCACGCGCGACCCTTGCGCGCATCGTCTTTGCGCTGTGTGAGGCGGACCCGGCACGCGACCTGGATCACTACGCCGACGTGCTGGACGAAGTCGCGGCGGTGCCGCTGCAACAGGCGTGGCAGGCGGTGGCGGCGATGGCGCTGCCGGCCGGCTATCGCGCCGCGCTGCTCGCCTTTGCGGAAAGCCGCCCGGCATGAGCAGCTTCGATCGCCACCAGCCGCCGGCCTCGGCGATGCTCGATCGCGACGGCCGCCTGCGCTATGCCGAGCCGCGCCTCGCGGGGCTCAATGCCCGGGCGGGCGGCGAGCAGGGCGCGCCGTTCGCCGTCCCCGCCATTGCCGAACTCGTCCGCGTCTGCCGTCGCCTCGGCATCGACGTCGCCCGCAAGATCGTCGTTGCCGATGGTGACGACGACGTCGAACTCTGGGTCCAGGTCGAGCCCGAAGACGACGGCCTGCGGCTGACCGTCGGCGCATGGCGGATGCCGGGCGAGGGCAGCGACCTGCACGACGACGCCGACACCGCCGAGCTGTTTGCGCTCGACGCCGACTGGCGCTGGGAAGCCGACAGCGGCCTGCACCTTACCTATGTCTCCCCGGCCGCGGGCGCGCGCTTCGGCTTCGATGCCGCCGACGTGCTCGGCCGCCCGCTCACCTGGCTGTTCCAGCTGTCCGACGATGGCGAGGGGGGCTTCCCGATGCTGGGCGCCATGGCTTCGCAACAGCCGTTCGAGGGCCAGTTCGCAACCCTGCGCGACAGCGGCCGCGCGCTCCTCCTGTCGGGCGTGCCGCGCACCGACGCGGGGGGCCGGTTCGCGGGCTTCACCGGCGCCGTCCATGCCGCCGATCCCCAGGCCGAAGCCGAGAGCCCCGACGAGCCGGGGGGCATGCCGACCGATCTCGGCCGCCGCCTGCGCCAGGCGTTGCGCGCGCCGCTCGACCGGATCGTCGCCCATGCCGACAGCATCAACGCCCAGGCCGACGGGCCGCTGCTGCAGGATTATGCCGATTATGCCGGCGACATCGCGACCGCCGGCCGCCACCTGATCGGCCTCGTCAACGACCTGGAGGATGTCCAGGCGGTCGAGGCGCCCGACTTTGCCGTCCAGGTAGAGGCGCTGGATCTTGCCGATGTCACGCGCCGCGCCGCCGGGCTGCTCGCGGTGCGGGCCGAGCGTGCCGGCGTCACCCTCGACCGGCCGGGCCCGGAGGAAACGCTGCCCGCCCGCGGCGAATTCCGGCGCGCGCTCCAGATCCTCGTCAACCTGATCGGCAATGCCGTGCGCTATTCCCCGCCCGGCGCCACCGTCTGGGTGCGGCTGGAGCGCGAGGGGCAGATCGCCTGCGTGATCGTCGCCGACCAGGGCAAAGGGATCGCCCCCGAAGACCAGGCGCGGATCTTTGAGAAATTCGAGCGAGTCGACCCGAGCGAGCAGGGCGGCAGCGGCCTTGGCCTCTACATTGCCCGCCGCCTGGCCCGGGCGATGGGTGGCGACGTCGTCGTCGACAGCGCGCTGGGCGAGGGCGCCCGCTTTGTCTTGACCCTGCCGCTGGAGGGCTAGCTACTCCCGGGCGTACGGCCGGCCGCGAACGCCGCGCACCGCTGCCGGCCGTTGATGATCCGGTCGTGATGCAGGCAGAGCCCGTCCTGCGCGCGGACCGACGCCGTACCGGAGGATAAAGTCGTCAGCCCGGGCAGCGCGCGTTCCAGATGCGCGGGATCATGACAGAAGTGCGCGCAGGGAAAGCAGCCCTGCTGGCTGTCGGGGCGCGTGCCGAGTGCCTGTCGCAGGGTGGCCCATAGGCTCATTGTCCCAGCGTCGCCCAATAGTTGCCGAAGACATAGACCGAGAGGACGAAGCCGATCGTCACATTGGCCGCGACGCCCGTGGTGAACGCCCCGAGCGGCCGGGGCCCGGCGGCGGCGAGGTCGCGGAAGCGAGTCGTGAGGCCGATGCTGAAGAAGCAGAAGATGAAGGTCCAGGTGCGCAGGTCCTTGATCGGCCCCGTCAGGCCCGGCGCGACGACTCGATCATAGTCTTCGAGGCTGTAGGACGCCGTGATCGCGGTGATGATCGCGGACGCCACGAACAGGCCGATCACGAACTTCGGAAAGCGGCGCCATACCTCGCGCGCGTCCGGGGCGCTGCCTGCCGGCTGTGTTTCCCAGCGAGTCGTCGCCACGATGGCGAGCCCTACGGCCCAGATGCCGATCCACAGGTCGCGCCCCACCACCTTCATCAGGGTAAAGGCCTGCAACGCCTGGTCCGCGGTGCCGGTGATTCCCGGGACCTTGCCGGCGTATCCCCCATAGGCCTGTGCCGCGGCGATGCCGGCTGCATCGGCAAATTCGGACGTCCCGATCCATGCACCGGCGACGCCGGTCGGCAGTTCGAGCGCCCGGCCGACGAGCGGGAGAACGAAGATCATCACCAATGCCCAGAGGACGACGATCGTAATCGTGACGGCGGTATCCTCCTTCTTCCCGCCGACGGCGCCAGCAATGGCGATCGCGGCCGAGACCCCGCAGGCGGCACCACCGACGCCCAGCGTCGCTGCAAAGCGGCGGTCCAGCCCCAGGCGTTTCGCCGTCCAGTAGATGACGCCGAAGGTCAGGATGGAAACGACCGACGCCTGCAGGATCGCGACCGGTCCGGCCCGCACGATCAGCGAAAGCGGCAACGTCGCGCCGAGCAGCACGATCCCGGTCTTGACGTAGAACTCGCCGCGGAACCCGGCATCAAGCTGGCGCGGCAATCCGATCGTGTTCGCAAGGACGAGGCCCAGCAGCAGCGCCACGAGTGGTGCCTCCATATTGTATCGGACTGCGCCCTCCCACTGGCCGATCACGAAGATTACATAGGCAGCGATGTAGAGAAGGGTGAACGCCGGCACGAACGCGCGCATCTTCTGCCCGACCGCGGAAAGCGCGAGGGAGAATGCGCCCAGCCAGAACAGGTATAATGTCAGGTAGCGCACCCAGTTGCGGGCAAGGTCGTCGGCCACTTGTGAGATATGGCTCCATCGCGGCGGCACGACCGCAAGCCAGCGTAGGCTGCTGCCGCCCCAGAACAGGAAGCAGGCTGCCAGGATGATTGTGAGCCCGATCCAGATCGCCCACCAATCCTCCTTGCGCCACAGTTCGCTCCAGCCGGACGGAGGGGGGGCGGGGGTCGGCTCGGTTCCAGTTACCATCTACTGTCCCATTCTGCGGTGCTCCGGCGGCCTCGGAATCTGGCGGGTATTCACTCTGCTTTCATGGCAGACAGTAATTCCCACGCGTGGCTTGGGAAGTAAGCACTTATACTCGGCGGCCGATCGCAGAAAGACGGCCTCTCCCCCCGGGACAATGCTCTCGCTCACTCGAACACTGTCTACTGGATGAATGTTGCGGTTTGGGTTCGTTCAGACGGGGCGGCCTAGCTTCTCCTCATCAGGAACGCGAAGGAGAGCAACATGCGTAAGTTGATCGTCTGGGCTGCTGCTGCTGCTGCAACCATGACCTTGATCCCCAGCGTCGCTTCCGCGCAGCGCTACGCTCCGCGTTACGACCGTGAGGTGCGGCGGGAAATCCAGGAATGCCGTCGTGAATTGCGCCGGGCCGACAGCCGCCGCGAATATCGCCGCGAGCAGCGCGAGTGCCGCCGCGAGATCGCCGAGGCGCGTCGCGACAGCCGCCGCGACTGGCGGGGTGGCCGCCACCATCGTGACGACCGCTATTATCGTCAGGGCGGCGACCGCCGCGATTATCGCTGGTAAGGACGGGAGCTTGGGCAAGGTGCGCCACCTTGCCCAACTCCACAGTGCGACCGGGCAGGGCGCCGGCCGGCTTCGGATGCCCTAGCGGCGCATCCGTCGCGCGATCAGGATCGCGACAAGGCCAGCAACTGCGGTGATGGTGCCGATCAGCACCCAGTCATACTGGCCGATCATGAAGCTGGAGGACGGCCAGCGGATGATCCCCACCCCCTGGCCGATCCAGAACAGCCCGACGAAGGCCGCAATCGCGCCCGCGATCATCAGCAATCGTCGGGAGAGGCGCATCAGCGCTGGCCGATCGCGACATAGTCGCGCTGCGTCGGGCCGGTGTAGAGCTGACGCGGACGGCCGATCTTCTGCGCGGGGTCAGAGATCATCTCGTTCCACTGCGCGACCCAGCCGACAGTGCGGGCCAGGGCGAACAGCACGGTGAACATCTCGGTCGGGAAGCCGATCGCCGACAGGATGACGCCCGAATAGAAGTCGACGTTCGGATAGAGCTTCTTGTCGATGAAATACTGGTCCTTGAGCGCGATCTGCTCAAGCTCGCGGGCGGTATCCAGCACCGGATCGTTGATGCCCAGCTTGTCGAGCACCTCGGTCGCGGCCTTCGACAGCACCTTCGCGCGCGGGTCGAAGTTCTTGTAGACGCGGTGGCCGAAGCCCATCAGGCGGAACGGATCGTCCTTGTTCTTCGCGCGGGCGATGTACTCGGGGATGCGATCCGGGGTGCCGATCTCGCGCAGCATGTTGAGCGCCGCTTCGTTGGCGCCGCCATGTGCCGGACCCCACAGGCAGGCGATGCCGGCCGCGATGCACGCGAACGGATTGGCGCCCGACGAACCGGCGAGACGCACGGTCGAGGTCGACGCGTTCTGCTCGTGATCGGCGTGGAGGATGAAGATCTTGTCCATCGCCGACTCGATGATCGGGTCGACTTCATATTCCTCGGCCGGAACCCCGAACGTCATGCGCAGGAAGTTGCCGGTGTAGGACAGCTTGTTGTCCGGGTAGAGGAACGGCTGGCCCACCGAATATTTGTACGCCATCGCCGCGATCGTCGGCATCTTGGCGATCAGGCGGTGGCTGGCGATCTGGCGCTGCACCGGATCGGTGATGTCGGTCGAGTCGTGGTAGAAGGCGGAAAGCGCGCCGACCACGCCGCACAGGATGGCCATCGGGTGCGCATCGCGACGGAAGCCGCGATAGAAGTTCGCCAGCTGCTCGTGCACCATGGTGTGGCGCGTGATGGTGGTGGTGAACTTGTCGAGCGCTTCCTTGCTCGGCAGCTCGCCGTTCAGCATCAGGTAGCTGACTTCCATGAAGCTGGACTGTTCGGCCAGCTGGTCGATCGGGTAGCCCCGGTGGAGCAGCACGCCCTGGTCGCCGTCGATGTAGGTCAGCGCCGACTCGCAGCTCGCCGTCGAGGTGAAGCCGGGGTCGTAGGTGAAGGCACCGGTCTGTGCATAGAGCTTGCGGATGTCGATGACATCCGGCCCGACCGTGCCCGAGAGCACCGGATATTCACCGTCCTTGCCCGCTACCTGCAACTTTGCGGTCTCGCTCATCGGGTGTCGTCCTTTTCGTTCAGTGGTTGGCCGAAACGGCCATCTGGTCGGCGATGCGGCCGAGGCTTTCCTCGCGACCGAGCAGCTCCAGTACGTCGAAGATGCCCGGTGAGGTGCGGCGACCGGTCAGTGCGGCGCGAAGCGGCTGTGCGACTGCACCCAGCTTCACTCCGGCTGCGTCCGCCACGCTGCGTACCGCATGTTCTGTCGTCTCCGTATCCCACCGCTCGACGGCGTCAAGCGCCGTGTGCAACTGCGAAAGGAGGGCGGGGGCGTCACCGGCCAGCAGGGGGGCTGCCGATTCCTCGATAGGAAGGGGCCGGGTGGCGAACAGGAAGGCGGTGTTCTCGGCAAGCTCGTTGAGGTCCGAGGCCCGCGGCTTCAGCGCGGGCATGGCGCGGCGCAGCAGGTCGAGACCGGCGGCATCCGGTGCCTTGGGCAGGCGCGCGGCGACGAGGTCGGCGAGTCGGGCGTCATCGGCCTCCCGGATATAGTGGCCGTTGACGTGGGCGAGCTTCTTGAGGTCGAAGCGCGCCGGCGAGCGGCCGACGCCCGAGAGGTCGAACACCTCGACCGCGCGGTCGCGGCTGATGATTTCCTCGTCGCCATGGCCCCAGCCCAGGCGCAGCAGATAGTTGTTGAGCGCTTCGGGCAGGATGCCGAGTTCGTCGCGATAGGCGTCGACGCCCAGCGCACCGTGGCGCTTGGACAGCTTCGCGCCGTCCGCACCGTGGATCAGCGGGACGTGCGCATAGACCGGGTCCGGCCAGCCGCCCTCGACCTCGTTCATCGCGCGGATCAGCGCGAGCTGGCGGAAGGCGTTGTTGAGGTGATCGTCGCCGCGGATCACATGGGTCACGCCCATGTCGTGGTCGTCGACCACCACCGCCAGCATGTAGGTGGGCGTCCCGTCGGAGCGCAGCAGCACGAAATCGTCGAGTTCGGCGTTGGCGACGGTGACTTCGCCCTGCACCCGGTCTGCGATCGTGACCGAGCCTTCCTTGGGCGCCTTCAGCCGCACCACATAGGGCGCGCCTTCCGGGGCGGTTGCGGGGTCGCAGTCACGCCAGCGGCCGTCATAGCGGATCGGCTTGCCCTCGGCGCGCTGCTGTTCGCGCAGCGCGGCCAGTTCTTCGGCGGTGGCGTAGCATTTGTAGGCGTGGCCCGCCTCGAGCAGCTGGTTCGCAACCTCCGCGTGCCGATCGGCGCGGGCGAACTGGAACACGACGTCGCCGTCCCAGTCGAGGCCGAGCCAGCGCATGCCGTCCAGAATCGCGTCGATCGCGGGCTGGGTGGAACGCGCGCGATCGGTATCCTCGATCCGCAGCAGGAACTTGCCGCCGGTGTGGCGGGCATAGAGCCAGTTGAAGAGCGCGGTGCGCGCGCCGCCGATATGCAGGAACCCCGTGGGAGAGGGCGCAAAACGGGTGACGACAGCGCCTTCAGGCGAGGTTCCGGTATCCATACTTGCGCGCAACTGCGCCTGCTCCCAAGCTCGAACAATGATGGCCACATCAGCCGCGCCCGCCCCTAGCACGGCCCCCCCGAGGCTTCAAATCAACCGACGGGTGCTATTTCTGCAAATGGTCGAGCGCTGGCTGGAAGCCGAGCGCGATCAACTGCCGCTGTGGATGCCGGTCGGGCTGGGCGCTGGCATCGCCGCCTGGTTCGTGTTGCCCAACGTCTCCGGCTGGGTGGCGTTCCTGCTGGTCGCGCTGGCCGTCGCGGCTGCCGGCTTCGTTCTTCCGCTGGGGGGCAGGCTCGGCCGTCTGATCGCGGCGGCGGGCCTGCTTGCGGCGGTGGGATGCTCGCTGGTCTGGTGGCGGGCGGAGCGCGTCGCGGCGCCGGTACTCGCGCGACCCGGCGTCTTTGCGCTCACGGGCCGGGTGCTGCGGGTCGAGCAGTTGCCGGCGCGCGACCTCGTCCGCCTCCGCCTGGCGCCGCTCGACGCGCCGGAGCTTCCGCCGGTGATCCGCGTGAACCTGCCGCAAGAGGCGGTGCCGCAGGGCGTGGCGCCAGGCGCGGTGCTGCGGCTGCGCGCCCGGCTGGTGCCGCCGCCCTCGGCCGCCGTGCCCGGCGCCTATGACTTTGCCCGCGTCGCCTGGTTCGACGGGATCGGCGCGACCGGGCGCGGCTTTGCGCCCGTCGAATTGGTGCGCCCCGCCACCCGGGCAGGCGCCGACCTCCGCAACCGCCTGACCGCGCACATCCAGTCGCGCGTGCCCGGAAGCGCGGGCGGAGTCGCGGCCGCGTTCGTGACCGGCGACCGCGGGGCGATCGGTGCAGCGGAGGACGAGGCGATGCGCCGCGCGGGACTTGCCCACCTGCTGTCGATCAGCGGCCTGCACGTCACCGCGGTGGTCGGCGCGACGATGTTGCTGCTGCTGCGCCTCCTCGCGCTCGTGCCGGCGCTGGCGTTGCGGGTGCGGTTGCCGCTCGTGGCCGCGTCCGGAGCGGCGCTGGCGGCGATCGGCTATACCTGGCTGTCGGGCGCGGAGGTGCCGACGATCCGGTCCTGCGTCGCTGCCCTGCTGGTGCTCGCCGCGCTAGCGATGGGGCGGGAGGCGATCACGCTGCGGCTGGTCGCGACCGGCGCGTTCCTGGTGCTGCTGGTCCTGCCGGAGTCGCTTGCCGGTCCCAGCTTCCAGCTGAGCTTCGCCGCCGTCACGGCGATCGTGGCGCTCCACGAACACCCCCGCGTGCGCAGCTGGTTCCTGGCGCGGGACGAGGGAGTGGGGCTGCGGCTGCTCCGCAACCTCGGCTCGCTGCTCCTGACCGGCATCGCGGTCGAGGCGGTGCTGATGCCGATCGGCCTGTTCCACTTCCACAAGGCCGGGCTCTATGGCGCGCTCGCCAACATCGTCGCCATTCCGCTCACGACCTTCATCGTCATGCCTGCAGAGGCGATCGCGCTGCTGCTCGACGCCATAGGGCTTGGCGGCCCCGCCTGGTGGGTGGTCGAACAGGCGCTCGGGCTGCTGCTGTGGATCGCCGCGATCACCGCAGCTGCTCCCGGATCGGTCGCGGCGCTGCCCTCCATGCCGGCGGGCGCATTCGGGCTGATGGTGGCAGGCGGCTTGTGGCTCGCGCTCTGGCGCACGCGGCTGCGGCTGCTGGGCTTCGCCCCGTTCGCGCTCGGGGCGCTCTGGGCGCTCGCGACCTCGGCTCCGGATCTGCTCGTGACCGGCGACGGCCGCCACCTCGCGGTGCGCACGCCCGATGGCGGCATGGCGATCCTGCGGGATCGGGCGGGGGATTATGTCCGCGACACCCTGGGGG